>CACCGK010000006.1:0-40000 GCA_902545555.1 uncultured Pelagibacteraceae bacterium | reverse complement strand
TTCGTCCGGCCGAACCGAAAACTTTAATCTCTTAAAGTCGCGACGAACATGTCAAGTGTTGGTAAGGTTCTGCGCGTATCTTCGAATTAAACCACATGCTCCACTACTTGTGCGGGTCCCCGTCAATTCATTTGAGTTTTAACCTTGCGGTCGTACTCCCCAGGCGGTGTGTTTATCGCTTTCGCTGCGACACTGAAAATAAATTTCCAACGTCTAACACACATCGTTTACGGCATGGACTACGAGGGTATCTAATCCTCTTCGCTACCCATGCTTTCGTTCCTCAGTGTCAGTAATGATCCAGAAAGCTGCCTTCGCAATTGGTATTCTTTCTAATATCTACGAATTTCACCTCTACACTAGAAATTCTGCTTTCCTCTATCATACTCTAGCTGAAAAGTTTTGATGGCAGTTCCAGAGTTAAGCTCTGGGATTTCACCACCAACTTTTTCAACCACCTACGAACTCTTTAAGCCCAGTAATTCCGAACTACGCTAGGTCCCTTCGTATTACCGCGGCTGCTGGCACGAAGTTAGCCGGACCTTCTTATTCGGGTACAGTCATTTTCTTCCCCGACGAAAGAGCTTTACAACCCAAGGGCCTTCTTCACTCACGCGGCATCGCTGCATCAGAGTTTCCTCCATTGTGCAAGATTCCCCACTGCTGCCTCCCGTAGGAGTTTGGGCCGTGTCTCAGTCCCAATGTGGCTGATCATCCTCTCAAATCAGCTATTGATCACAGTCTTGGTAGGCCATTACCCCACCAACAAACTAATCAAGTGCAGGCTCATCCAATGGTGCATAAAGCTTTCTCCGTAAAGACTTATCCGGTATTAGCACAAGTTTCCTCGTGTTATTCCAGGCCAAAGGGCAGATACCTACATGTTACTCACCCGTCTGCCACTAAGTATTGCTACTTCGTTCGACTTGCATGTGTTAGGCGTGCCGCCAGCGTACGTTCTGAGCCATGATCAAACTCTCAAGTTTAAAAACGGCGCACACTAGCTTCTATATAAATTCTAAGAATAAAATTTATATAAATGTTGAAGTGTGTACGACAAATTTTGGTAACCTTAACCGTCCACACTTCTCTTCTTAAATTTTTACTTTTTAAATAGCTAATTGAACAAAAAAGCTCAATAATCCTCACTTATTTATTGTTTGAACAATAATTTTACTGAGAAAGTTCAGTGCTTATAGGCTAAAATTATAGGAAATCAAGCATTTAAGATTAAAAAAATAAAGAAAAATGCCCTATTTTTATGGGTTTTTTTTGATTTTTAGTTGCCTCTAAACTAATAATTGAAGCTTTAAAAAAATTAATGGTTAAAAATTTAAAATATAAATTTAAAAAAAATTTTGAAATTTTTGGTTTAATTATAATTGTAATTATAACTACAATATCAACAAGCTACTACAATTATAATAAAAAAATAAATAAAAATACTTATAATAATTTTATAGATAACATTTATTTCAAGAAGACTTTAAATCATATAGTTGAAAATCTTGATCCGAAATATAAAAAGATTAAACACAAGGTCAGTTCTGGTGAGACGTTCGACAAAATTCTTGAAAATTATGAAATTGAAAAAGATGAGATAATTAAAATAAAAGGTTCTCTTAAAAAAAAAATTAATCTTAACAAGCTTAATACAAAACAATCAATTCTATTTACTATAGATAAAACAAATAACAAAATTGAGGAATTTATATATCAAATTTCAAATACTCAAAAAATTGTTTTAAAAAGAGATAGTGAGAATGACAAATTTAATAATCAAATTTTGTCAATTAAATTAAAGAAAGAAACAATTTACAAAGAAAATGTCATACTTCAAAGTTTGTATAATGCAGCAACAAATGAAAGTATACCTCCAAATATTATTATTGAATTTGCAGGAATTTATGGATTTCAAGTTGATTTTCAAAGAGACATTAGAAAAAAAGATAAGTTTCAAATTTTGTATGAAATTTATTTAAACGAAAAAAACGAAATTATTGAAACAGGTGAAATTCTTTTTGCAAATTTAGAACTTAGTGGTCAAGAAAATAGTTTATACTATTTTGATAAAGAAGGAAGTGAAGGTCACTATAATAAAAATGGTAAAAGTGTTAAAAAAGCATTAATGAAAACACCTATCAATGGAGCAAGACTTTCATCACCTTTCGGTATGAGAAAACACCCTATAGATGGTTTCAATAAAATGCACAAAGGAACAGATTTTGCAGCACCAATGGGAACACCTATTATGGCTTCTGGGGATGGGGTAGTAAAAAAAGCAGGATGGTGTGGTGGAGGTGGTAATTGTGTTAAAATTAAACACAACACAACTTATGAAACTGTTTATGCGCATATGTCAAAATTTGCTAGGGGAATTAAATCAGGAGTAAGGGTTAAACAAGGTCAAACAATAGGATACGTAGGCTCAACTGGAAAATCTACTGGGCCACATTTACATTATGAAGTAATAGTTAATGGAAAAAAAGTTAATTCACAAAAATTAAAACTTCCATCAGGGAAAATTTTAAAAGGCGGAGAAAGAAAATTGTTTGAAACCAAAAAAATCAAATTAGATGTTTTAAAATCTGAAAAAATACTTGGAATAAACTAATTTATTTCTACTTGAGATTTTGCACTTTTTTGAATTTTAGCTTCATCCTCGGCTTTTTCTATTAAGTCTTTATCTTTATCTTTATTCTGATCAGAATTTTCGATATTTTGCTCGGTTACATCAGAATTATTTTCTGAGCTTATTGCTGAAAATTTCTCCCTCTTAAAACTTTCTCTTTCATTAATTATTCTTGTAAAATGGTCTGCATGCTGCAAATAATTTTCTGACAAAATTTTGTCACCATTTGACAAAGCCTCTCTAGCTAAATCGTTATACTTTTCAATTAATTTAGGAGCATTGTGGTTATTTCTTCCAGGAGTTTTTCTTTTGAAATTATCGTTACTTGAAAAGTTAGAACTAAATTTAGAATTTTCTCCGTTTGTTTTAAAATTTCTATTATTTCTTCTAAAACTACTTCTTCTATTGTTATTATTATTGTTGTTTCTAAATGTTACCATAATTTTTAATTATATTTTTGTACTTACAATGCACCTGTCGTTATAAGCAAGATCTTTTTGAATACTATTTATAAAAAAACCATTTTGTTTTAATAAATTAATTACTTTTTTTTTTTGATCAAAACCGATCTCTAAAACAAATTTACCATTTTTTTTTATCAGTTCAGAAGATTTTTTAATAACTTTCCTAATTTCTGATAAACCATCTAATCCACCATTCAATGCTAGTCTTGGTTCAAAATCAGCTACATCTCTTTCCAAATATTTTAATTTAAATGTTTTAATATAAGGAGGATTAGAAACAATCAAATCATATTTTCCTAAATTGAATTTGTCAACATCTGATTTATATAATTTTAGTCTAGAACTAACTTTATGAGCTATTGCATTTTTTTTACTTATAATTAAACATTTTTTACTTAAATCTATACCAGTTCCACTAAAATTCTCTCTCTCCTTTAAAATTGATACAATAATACAGCCTGAACCAACACCTATATCTAAAATATTAATTTTACTTTTTTGTTTTGTTAACCTTAATGTATTTTCAACAACCAACTCTGTATCGGGCCTGGGTATTAATATATCTTTTGTAACAAAAAATTCTGAATTCCAAAAAAACTTTTTTTCAATTAAATATGCTACCGGGTTTCCCAAAGATCTCTGTTCAATTAACTTAAAGAAATTATCTAAGTCGTTTTTATTAATATAATCACTTGAATTAAGTAAAATATAACTTCTATCTTTATTAATTGTTTTTGCCATTAAAATTTCAGCATCTAATAGCGGGTTGGGTATAAATTTACTTTTTAAAATTTTTGAACCCTCATTAATAGCTAAATTGATATTCATATATTATTTTAAGTTACTAAGACTTTCCTCTTGAGCTTGTAGAGTCAAAGATTCGATCATTTCATCAAATGCTTCTCCTTCTAAAAATTCATCTAATTTATGAAGAGTTAAATTTATTCTATGATCTGTAACTCTTCCTTGAGGAAAGTTATAAGTTCTTATTCTTTCTGATCTGTCTCCAGTACCAATTTTTGTCTTACGATCTTGAGATCTTTCTTTGTCTATTCTTGACCTTTCTAATTCATATAAACGTGCTCTTAAAATTTTCATACCTTTGGCTTTATTTTTATGTTGAGATTTTTCATCCTGTTGAGATACACTTAAACCAGTTGGGATGTGAGTAATTCTTACAGCACTATCCGTCGTATTAACAGATTGTCCACCTGGTCCACCTGCTCTAAATACATCTATTCTTAAGTCAGAATCATTTATTTTTAAATCTACCTCTTCTGCTTCAGGTAAAACAGCTACTGTTGCTGCTGATGTATGAACTCTTCCTTGAGTTTCGGTATCTGGAACTCTCTGCACTCTATGAACTCCACTCTCATACTTAAGTGTTGAGTAAATATTAGTACCTTTTATTGAAGCTATAACTTCTTTTAAACCTCCTGCATCACTTCTAGATATTGAGATTAATTCTAAAGACCATTTTTTTTTGTGACTAACTTTTTCATACATTTTAAATAAATCTGATGCAAATAAACTTGCCTCTAATCCACCTGTCCCTGCTCTTATTTCAATGATAGCATTTTTTTTATCTGCTTCATCTTTTGGTAACAAAAATAATTTTAGTTTTTTTTCATTAGCTTCGTATCGATTTTGTAAATCTATCAATTCTATGTCTGCCATTTTTTTTAGCTCTCCATCGGCAGAGATATCATTTAATATTTTCTCCAATTCTTCTTTTTCATTTTGAAAAGAAATGTAATCTTTGGCACTTCCAACTATCTCATTTAAATCTGAGTATTCCTTTGATTTTTCGGCAAATAGCTTGTTATCTAATCCACCAGTGGATAAATCTTTTTCTATGGATGAATGTCTAAGTATTAATTCCTCAACTGTTTTTAGGGGTATCATAATTAATTCTCTAATTCAGATGCTTTTTTCTCAACTTCGCTTACAACCCTATTAATTATGTCATCAGTCATAACTTTTTCATTCTGAACGCCGGATAAATAAAGCATATTATTTCCTTTCCCCCCTCCAGTAATCCCTATATCTGTCATTGCAGCTTCTCCTGGTCCATTAACAACACACCCAATAATTGACAATGTTATTGGAGTTTTTATATGGGCTAGTTTCTCTTCCAATATTTTGACAGTATCGATTACCTGAAATGCTTGTCTTGCGCAAGAAGGGCAAGAAATGATCTTTACTCCTCTATTTCTCAGATTTAATGATTTTAATATCTCATTACCAATTTTCACCTCTTGAGTTGGGTTGTCAGATAAAGAAATTCTAATAGTATCTCCAATTCCATCCATTAATAAACTACCAAGCCCTATGGATGATTTTATGCTACCAGATACAAAACTTCCTGCCTCTGTAATTCCAAGGTGTAAAGGATAATCTATAACTTTAGATAGTTGTCTATACGCTGCTATCGAAAGGAATACATCTGATGATTTGACACTTATCTTAAAATTTAAAAAATCTTTATCTTCTAAAATTTTTATATTTCTTAAAGCGCTTTTAACTAATGCCTCTGGACAAGGCTCTTTAAATTCCTCTAAAATATCTTTTTCCAGAGAACCTGCATTTACTCCAATTCTTATTGAACAATTATTGTTCTTTGCTGCTTTCAATACCTCGTGTATCTTTGTTTCATCTCCAATATTTCCTGGATTAATTCTTAAACAGCTAGCTCCATTTTCTGCTGCCTCAATAGCCCTTTTATAATGAAAATGTATATCTGCAACTACTGGTATTGATACATGTTTTATTATTTCTTTTAATGCTTTCGAAGAGTCCTCATCTGGACAAGACACTCTTACAATATCAGCGCCTTCCTCAGCTATATCATTAATTTGTTTTATGGTTGCTTTAACATCCGTAGTTAAAGTGTTCGTCATTGATTGAACAGAGATTGGATTGTCACCCCCAATCTTTACATTTCCAACATTTATTACTTTTGTTTTTCTTCTTTTAATATCTCTAAATGGTCTTAAACTCATTATAATTAATCTAATTTAAATTCTTTATGTAAAGCAGCTATTGCTCTTTTAACATGCTTAACAGAAACTAGAACTGAAATTTTTATCTCTGAAGTAGAAATAACTAAAATATTAATTTTTTTTGAGGCTAGTGCCTGGAACATTCTATATGTTATACCTGGAGTTGTTATCATACCAACACCGATAATTGAAACTTTAGAAACACCTTTATCAAAAGATAATTTTTTAAAAGATATTTTTTTATTTTGTTTAATTAATTTCTCTGTTTTTTTTAAATCATCAGCTTTTATAGTAAATGTAAGATCTGTCTCTTTTCCATCTAAAGATATATTTTGAACTACCATATCTACATTGATAAGATTTTTCGATAGTGGTTTAAAAATAGAAGCAGCAACGCCAGGTCTATCTTTTACTCCTACAATTGTAATTTTAGCATCATTTTTTGTTGATGAAATTCCAGTAATAATTTGGTCACTAAATGCTTTTTTAGAATTTGTTATTAAGGTACCAGATTTTGATACAAATGAAGATTTTACTTTAACATCAATCTTATTCAGCTTTGCATCCTGAACCGATGTGGGCTGCATTACTTTTGAACCAAGAGATGCCATCTCTAACATTTCGTCATAAAAAATTTTTTTAATTTTTTTTGCTTTTTTATATTGCCTTGGATCAGTAGTATAAACTCCATCTACGTCAGTATATATTATGCACTCATCAGCTTTAATAAATTTTGCAAGCATAATTGCAGTTGCATCAGATCCGCTTCTTCCGATTGTTGTTATTCTTAAATCTTTACTTACACCCTGAAATCCTGTGATTACAGGTATTCCACCTGAATTTATATATCTATTTATTTCTTTGATACCTACTGAACTAATCCTTGCACTTGAATAAGGACCATCTGTTAAAATAGGTAATTGCCATGATGTCCAAGATCTCGATTTAAAACCATTATGTTTTAGTCTACCAGCAATAAGTGCACATGATGCTTGCTCTCCAGTCGAAACTAATGCATCATATTCTGCTCTATCAAAATTGCTACTTATCAGTTTAGATTTATTAACTAACTCATTTGTCACACCACTCATTGCTGATGAAACAACTACCACCTTATTTTTTTTCTTTTTGTAAAAAGCAATAATTTTGCATACCTTTTTAATTCTATCTATAGTTCCTACAGATGTTCCTCCAAATTTTAATACGATAGTTTTCATGCTAGCTTTAATTATTAATATTTAATAAATAATGGATAAAATACATCTAAATTATTATGTCAACTATTTATCACAATGACTAGTGTAAATAAAAAAGAAATAGATAAATTTTCTAAAATGGCCAATGAATGGTGGGATCCAGAAGGTAAATTCAAACCACTTCATAAATTTAATCCAACAAGAATAAAATATATAAAAGAAAATATTATTAATAATTTCAAATTAAAAAATAAATTAAGACCTTTATCAGGAATAAATATTTTAGATATTGGATGTGGTGGAGGGTTACTATCCGAACCAATGTCAAGAATGGGAGCAAATGTTACAGGTATCGATGCATCTGATAAAAATATAAAAATTGCAAAACTCCATTCAAAAAAAAATAAACTAAAAATTAATTATTTATGTTCATCGCCTGAAAAGCTTAAAATTACAAAAAAATTTGATGTAATTTTAAATATGGAAATTGTTGAGCATGTTGAAGATATAGATTTTTTTTTAAAGTCTTGCTCAAAACTTTTAAAAAAAAATGGACTAATGTTTGTTGCAACAATAAACAAAACTTTAAAATCTTATATTTTTGCAATTGTTGGAGCAGAATATGTTTTAAGATGGCTTCCAATTGGAACACACGAATGGGAAAAATTTGTTAAACCTGAGGACCTAAAAAAAATTTTAATGAAGTATGATTTATCACTTAATAAATTAGAGGGTATGAATTTTAATATTATTAAAGATGAATGGAGTATTTCTAGAGATTTATCTGTAAACTATATAGCAGAGTTTATTAAAAACTAATTTTCTTTTTCATCTATCCAAGGGATCATTTGAGCGTCTATACCTTCTTCTTTCAATTCTTTCAAATCTTCCTTTGATGCACTACCGTAAATTCCCTTTGATTTTTTTTTACCATTATAATGAATTGATCTCGCTTCATAAGCAAAATTATCACCAACATAATTAAAATTATCTTTAATAAATTTTTGATAATTTTTTATAGTTTTTTTTACTTTATTATATTTTTCTAAGTTTAATTTTTCATCAATTTTTGGTTTATGACTTATTAGCTGAGGTGCCATAATTGTTTTTTCAACTTTTTCTGAGTTGCAATTATGGCAATTCAAAAGTTTTTTCTTTTTTAATCTTTCATACTCGTTTGAAGATGCAAACCAACTATCAAATTTTAAACTACATTCTTTACAAAAGAGTTTGTATTTTATCATAATTATTATTTAATTATAAAATTTGGGTTTTCAATAAGTTAACTTCTATAATCTGCATTAATTTCAATATATTTTTTTGTTAAATCCATAGTATAAGCAGTGAAGTTTTTATTTCCTGTAAAAGTTTCAATGTTTATTTCTATATTTTCAGATTTCATATAATTTGCTGTTCGTTTTTCATCATAACTTTGATTTAATTTGCCACCTTCCACAATTGTAATATTTCCAAACTTAACAGATAATTTATTTAAATTAATTTTAGGCCCAGCTTTACCGATTGCCATTATAACTCGGCCCCAATTTGGATCTTCTCCAGAAATTGCGGTTTTCACTAGTGGAGAATTTGCAACAGATAAAGCAATTTTTTTTGCATCTATCTCATTTTTACATTGGCTAACATTTATTGTTATGAATTTTGATGCTCCTTCACCATCTGAAACAATTCTTTTGGCCAAATTCAAAAGAACATTATTTAATGCTTTATCAAAATTTTTAATTTTATTTTCATTCACACTTTTTACTTGAGAATTTTTAACTTCATTAGTTGCAAAGATAGTTGCCATATCATTGGTGCTGGTATCTCCATCACAAGAAATAGCATTAAATGTATTAGTTATATTTTTTTTTAATAGCTTTCCTAAAACGTCATTAGATAAAGTTGCATCAGTAAATATATACGCAAGTGTTGTAGCCATATTCGGATGTATCATTCCTGAACCTTTAGCAATTCCATATATCTTTACTTTTTCACTTCCAATATAACATTCCTCCATAGCTAATTTTGGCTTTGTATCCGTAGTCATGATTGCAAGTGCTGCCTTCATCCAAATAAATTTATTTTGGGTATAACGAATTTTTTTGATTAAAGTTGGAATATTGTTAGAAATTTTTTCATATGGAAAAATTTCTCCAATTGTACCTGTACAACCAAATATTATATTCTTTGAAGAAATTTTCTTTGGATTCTCTTCGTCTTCTTCTTGTTTTTTATTTAATTGTTTCGCAGTTAAATCTGCTATTTTTTTTAAACTTTCATACCCTTGCTTTCCAGTGAAAGCATTTGCATTTCTTGTGTTTACAATTAGAGAATATATTTTTTTTGGTCTTTGATTGATATTCCATTTTATATTTTCAGATACTATTTTTGACTGTGTATAAACAGAAGCATAATTTGCACCTTCTCTAAAATAAAACATAGTTAAATCATCTCTGATGTCTTTATATAAATTTGCTGAAACAACTGAAATTGAAAGACCATCTAGATGATCAAGGTCTTGAAAATCAATCATTTTTGTATTTTTTGATTGAGATGATAAAAAATTCGTTAAATTAATTCCCATATTGTTTAAATTATTTATTTAATACATATATTAAACAATATAAGTAAAGAATAAATCAAATAGTAATGTTTAACCCATTAAATTTAATAACAAAATTTATCAAATCTAGTAATCAAAAAGAGCTAGATAAAATTGGTAAAATTGTTGAAAAAATAAACTCTCACGATGAAAATTTTAAAAATTTAAGTGACACCGACTTTCCAAAAAAAACTGAAGAATTTAAAAATCAATTTAAAAATGGAAAATCTTTAGACGAATTACTTCCAGAAGCTTTTGCTCTAGTAAGAGAAGCTGCCAAAAGAACACGAAATGAAAAACACTTTAACGTTCAGTTGATAGGAGGTGTAGCTTTGCATCAGGGCAAAATTGCTGAAATGAGAACTGGAGAAGGAAAAACTTTAACCATAACACTTGCTGCTTATTTAAATGCATTAAGTGGCAAAGGTGTTCATATAGTAACTGTAAATGATTATCTTGCAAAAAGAGACTCGATTGAAATGGGGCAAATTTATAATTTTCTAGGTCTTTCATCAGGGTTTATTAACAACTATCAAGATGATGCTGAACGTAAAAAAAACTATAATTGTGATATTACCTATGCAACTAACAGCGAATTAGGCTTTGATTATTTGAGAGATAATATGAAATTTTCTGAAGAGCAAATGGTTCAGAGAGATCATAATTTTTCAATAGTTGATGAAATAGATTCTTGTTTGATAGACGAAGCAAGAACACCTTTGATAATTTCTGGAGCAGCTGAAGATAAAACTGCTCAATATCTAGCAATTGATAAACTAATTAGAATCTTAAATAATAAAGACTTTGAAATAGATGAAAAAGAAAAGAGCATTTTATTGACAAATGATGGAATTAATAATGTTGAAAAACTTTTTTCTAACGCTGGCATTTTAAAAAATAACAATTTTTATGACCCAGAAAATTTACATTTAGTTCACCATGTTAATCAAGCTTTACGAGCAAATCATTTATTTGAAAAGGGTAGAGACTATATTGTTAAAGATGGAAGTCTCAAAATTATTGATGAACTTACTGGAAGAATTTTGGAAGGCAGACGTTTTGGAGATGGTTTGCATCAAGCATTAGAGGCCAAAGAAAAAATCCAAGTGCAGGCTGAAAATCAAACTTTAGCTTCAATAACTTATCAAAATTATTTTAAACTTTATAAAAAAATATCTGGTTGCACTGGTACAGCTGTAACAGAATCTGAAGAATTTTTTGAAATTTATAATCTACCGGTTGTTGTTATTCCGACAAATAAAGAAATGATCCGAAAGGATTTAAATGATTTAATTTTTAGAACAGAAAAAGAAAAGAATGATGCAATTGTAGAAAAAATAATTGAAAGAAATAAATTAGGTCAGCCTATTTTAGTATTTACCTCAAGTATTAATAAATCTGAAGTTTATTCAAATTTGTTAAATCAAAAAAATATTAAACACGTAGTATTAAACGCAAAAAATCATGAAAATGAAGCAGAGATAATTGCAAATGCAGGAAAAGAAAATTCATTAATTATTACAACAAGTATTTCGGGAAGAGGAGTTGATATTCAGCTTGGAGGTAAGAAGGGCTCTATTCCAGAAGACCAGCTTAAAATAAATAAGGATAAAATTAAATCCTTAGGTGGTTTGTTTGTAATTGGCACAGAGAGAATGGAATCTAGAAGAGTTGATAACCAAGCTAGAGGAAGATCTGGAAGACAAGGAGATGAAGGTAGTTCTATATTTTACGTTAGTCTAGAAGATGATTTAATGAGAATTTTTGGATCAGAGTCTATGAATAGTATGCTAGAAAAACTTGGACTCAAAGACGGCGAAAGTATTGATCATCCATGGATAAATAAAGCATTAGAGAGAGCCCAGCAGAAAGTAGAAGCTAGAAATTTTGATATTAGAAAAACACTCATTAAATTTGATAATGTTCTTAATGATCAAAGGCATGTTGTATTTTCACAAAGAAAAAATGCGATGAATAGTGAAAATATTTTTGATTATTCAGATGAATTTTTAAAAGAAATATCTGATGATTTAATTAAGGTAAAAATTTCAAATTTATCAAATCCTAAAAGTAATGAATTTTATAATAAAACTAAACAAATAGTTGGAAAAAGCTTTGAAGAAACTGAATTTAAGGATTTAATTGAAGCAAAAGATAAAGATTTCAGAGAAAAGATTTCTAATAAATTTGAAGAAACTAGAAAGGAACGAATTAAACTTTTAGGTGAAGATCATGCAAAAGAAATTGAAAAAAGAATTTTTCTTCAATCAATTGATTTAAACTGGAAATCTCACATTCAATATTTGGATCAATTGAGACAAGTTATAGGATTAAGATCTTATGGTCAGAGAGATCCTTTAGTTGAATACAAAAAAGAAGCATTTGAATTATTTTCAAATCTTCTAGAAAAATTAAAATTAGATTATGTAACTATTTTAATGAACTTAAAAGTTGTTCTCGAATCAAGCCAGGAAAATAAAAAAAAACAACAAGATATTTCTAATAAAATTTCAAACAATAAAAAAATGGGAAGAAATGAACCATGTTTTTGTGGATCTGGAAAAAAATTCAAGCATTGTCACGGTGCTTTATAAATTTAAATAAATAACAGAATTAAAGAAATTAAAATTAATCCACCAACAATAGCTGATAATACTTTTTTTGATTTTAAAATTTTATCAAAGTTATTTTTCTTAATAGTTAATGTGCTTAGATCCTCAGTACTAGTCACAAAACCATCGTTTCTTCCAATTTTAAGAAACTTGTTTTTTCTCTCATTCATTATTTCTTCTGAAGATAATTTATCAAAATAATTTAAATTTTTTGTTAAAGTGTGTCTAACATTGTTTAATATTATATCTCTATCTCTGTGGGCACCACCTAACGGTTCGTCAATTATTTCATCAATAACTTTTAATTTTAGTAAATCTTTAGCTGAAAGCTTCATAGCTTTCGCAGCATCAAGCATTTTTTTTGGATCTCTCCATAGAATAGTCGCACATCCCTCTGGAGATATTACTGAGTAAATTGCATTTTCTAACATAAGGACTTTATTTGATGAAGCTAATGCAATTGCTCCACCAGAACCACCCTCGCCTATAATTATTGCAATTGTTGGAACTTTAAGATCCATACAACATTCAATTGATTTTGCAATTGCTTCGGCTTGTCCTCTCTCTTCTGCTCCTACTCCTGGATATGCTCCTGGAGTATCAATGAAAGAGATTATGGGAATATTAAATTTGTTTGCTAAGTTCATTAATCTTATAGTTTTTCTATAACCCTCTGGCCTCATCATTCCAAAATTTCTCTCAATCCTACTATCTAAATCTTCTCCTTTTTCTTGACCTATAACTAAAACAGATTTTCCATTGAACTTTGCAAATCCAGTTAATACTGATTTATCCTCTCCATAAAATCTATCTCCAGATAATGAAATGAAGTCTTCAAACAAATTATCAATAAAAAATTTTGCTTTAGGCCTATCTTCATGACGAGCAACCATAGTAGTCTGCCAAGGATCTAAATTAGAATAAATATTTTTTAATTTTTCATCTATTTCTGTTTGAGTGCTTGAAATTTTTTGAGTATCGACTTCTGATAATCCCTCTTGGTTGTAAGGATCTTTCAATTTTTCTAGTTCGTTTTCTAGATCTTTAATTTCTGTTTCAAAATTTAGATAATTTTTCATATTTTATTTATAGTGGATGGTTAAAATACAAAAAAGGCAATAAAATGATATTAAATAAGGTGTAATTCTTATTAATTGACTTAAATCATTTAACAGATACAAATTCATAATCGGGAGAGACTATTTATAGCGCCGAAGGAGCAACCACCCCGGAAACTCTCAGGCAAAAGGACCGATAAAGCATAACACTCTGGAAAGAGATTGATTTCCGCCGAAGGAGTAAAGCTCTCAGGCAAAAATACAGAAGGGGTACGAATTAAGTGCTATGCAAGAAAAATACGTAAAAATTAATAATCTTCAAGTATCAGAAAAACTATCAAACTTTGTGAGTGATGAATTATTAAGGGATACAAATGTATCTTCAGAAAATTTCTGGTTGGGTCTTGAAAAAACTCTTGATGAGCTTGCACCAAAAAATAAAGAATTAATTAATTTTAGAGAAGAATTACAAAAAAAAATAGATAATTGGCATATAGAAAATAAAGGTAAAGAAATTAAGCCAGATGAGTATAAAAAATTTTTATTAGAAATTGGTTATTTAAAAAATGAAGGACCTAATTTTAAAATTGAAACAAAAAATGTTGATGAAGAAATTTCAAGTATAGCTGGACCTCAGTTGGTTGTGCCTGTCATGAATGCGAGGTATGCATTAAATGCTGCCAACGCAAGATGGATGAGTTTATATGATAGTCTTTATGGTACAGATGTAATTGAACAGTCAGAAGATAGCGTATCTGAAAGATATGATCCTTTAAGAGGTGAAATGGTCATAAAATATGGAAGAGATTTTTTAGATAAGTATTTTCCATTAGCGGGATTGAGTTGGAATAAAATTACAAGTTTTGCAGTAAAATATGGAAAATTAAAAGTTTTAAAAGGTGCCGATATTTTTGATTTGGAAGACGAAAATAAATTTGTTGGGCACAGAGGCGAAAGCGATAATCCGTCTGCAATTATTCTAAAGAATAATAATTTACATATTGAGATTCTGAAAGACTCGAGAGCTTTTGCTGCTCAACAAGATCACGCAGGTATTAGTGATATTATACTAGAATCAGCAGTATCAACAATTTGTGATAATGAAGATAGTGTAGCAGCTGTTGACTCAGAAGATAAAATTATTTGTTATCGAAATTGGCTAGGCCTAATGAAAGGAGACCTTAAGTCAAAATTTGAAAAAGAAGGAAAATTATTTGAGAGAAAATTAAATCCACATAGAAGTTATATCTCAAAAGATGGTAAAGGTTTAAAATTACATGGAAGAAGTCTTTTGCTAGTAAGAAATGTTGGTCATCTGATGACTAACCCTTCAATTTTATTAAGTGATGGAAGTGAAATACCTGAAGGAATTTTGGATGCTTTTATAACTACAGCAGCTGCGCTTCATGATATTAAAAATAAAAATAATTCAAGAACTGGATCAGTTTATATTGTAAAACCTAAAATGCATGGTCCAGACGAGACAGCATTTACAGATTTAATTTTTTCTAAAGTTGAAGAAGTTCTAAATTTACCTAAGTACACATGTAAGATTGGGATTATGGATGAAGAGCGAAGAACATCAGCAAATTTAAAAGAATGTATTAGAAGTCTTAAAAATAGAGTTTTTTTTATCAATACTGGTTTCTTAGATAGAACTGGTGATGAAATGCATACATCAATGGAAGCTGGTCCTATGATTAAAAAAGGTGATATGAAATCATCTAAATGGATTAATGCATACGAAAATAACAATGTTGATATTGGTTTAAGTTGTGGGTTTTCTGGTAAAGCTCAAATTGGAAAAGGAATGTGGGCAATGCCAGACAAAATGAAAGATATGATGGAGCAAAAAACAGGACACTTAAAAGCAGGTGCAAACTGTGCATGGGTTCCTTCTCCAACAGCAGCTGCTTTACATGCTTTGCATTATCATGAAATAAATATTTTTAACGAACAAAAAAAATTAATTGATAGAAAACCAGCTAAGCTTGATGATCTCTTAACCATCCCAATAGCAGATAGACCTAATTGGTCTGTAGAAGATATAAATAAAGAAATTTCCAATTCTGCACAAACTCTATTAGGGTATGTTGTGAGATGGGTCGATCAGGGTGTAGGTTGTTCTAAAGTGCCAGATATTAACAACATAGGTTTGATGGAAGACAGGGCCACTCTTAGAATTTCATCTCAGCATATAGCAAACTGGATACATCATGGTATCACAACCAAAATACAAGTAACTGAAATAATGAAAGAGATGGCAAAAATAGTAGACGACCAGAACAAAGATGATCCACTATATGTTAAAATGAGCAGTGATTATGAAAACTCTATAGCATTTCAAACTGCGTGTGATTTAGTGTTTAAAGGTAAAGAACAACCCTCGGGTTATACTGAACCATTACTTCATTTAAATAGATTGAAAAAAAAATCTAATCTGAGTTCGAAACCAAATTAGACCTATTTTTAAAAGCAGAAAATAAAGTTCCATCATCTAAACTTTCAATTTCTCCACCAACAGGTAATCCTTGTGCTAATTTAGTAATCTTAACATTCAAATTTTTTAAATTATCTTGAATATAATATGCAGTTGTTTGACCTTCAACAGTTGCACTAGTTGCGAGGATGACTTCTTCTATCTTATCTTTTTTAACTCTTTGCACTAAAGAATTAATTAATAAATCCTCTTTTTTTTGTCCAGCTGATGAAATAGTGCCTCCTAAAATATGAAAATAACCTTTATATATATTTGAACTTTCTATACTCCACTGGTCAGATATATTTTCTACTACACAAATTTTTTCATATTTTTTATCTACAATTTTACAATTTTCATAATCACACTCTATTGAAATAGATTTTAGAGCCCCGCAAATTTTGCATCTAGAAATATTTTTATAAACATCTGCTAATGATTTTGCTAAAGGTTTTACTAGTTCATCTCTATTATTAATTAACTTTAATACAATCCGCTTTGCTGATTTAGGACCCAAGCCAGGCAATTTTGATATCAGTTTAATTAAATCATCTATCTCATTACCATTTTCCATATTTTATAAGGGCCATTTGAAACCTGGAATTCCAAACCCACCTGTTGCTTTTGAAATTTCCTCAGTTGTTTTTGATTTAAGTTGAGATTTGGCACTATTATGTGCTGCAACAATTAAATCTTCAATTATAGTTTTGTCTTCTCTCATAATTTCATCAGATAACTTTATTGTTTGCATCTCTCCCTCTCCATCCAAAGTTATCTTTACAGAATTTGAGCCTGAAACTCCTTCAACTCTAATTTCCTTAATCTTTTGTTGGCTTTCTTTCATTTTGGCCTCAAGTTCTTTTGCTTTATCTAAAATTTTACTAAAATCAGTCATTATCAGCTCCATCTTTTTTTGAATTTACATCTATTAATTCTGCATCAGGAAATCTATCCAAAACACTTTTAAAAATTTCTGAATTTTTCATTTCATCTATTAATTGTTTTTTTTCATTTTTTTCTTTATCTTTTACTGACATTTGCCCTTTTAATTTACTAAATGTAATAATCCATCTCTCATCAGTCCATTCGAAAAGTTTTGATGATAAATCTTTTACAAAATCTTTGTCTAAACTTTCATTAAAAGATATTTCAATTCTATTTTTTTCGAATTTTACGAGATTAACATTTTTTTCTAATTCGTATTTTAGTTTAATCTCCTTTTTTTTTGAACAGATTTCAATTAAGTCCTCAAATGTATTTATATTGATTTTCTTTTCTCCTTTAATATCTGTTTGTACTACTGGTTTAGTTTTTTCTTCTTGTGCAACATTCTTAATTTGGTTTATTGTTTTAGGAGTAAATTCGGTTTCTTTATTGTTAACTAAATTTTCACTCTTCAAATCAATCTCAACTTTTTCAACTTTATTTTTAGATTTTACAGAACTTAAATGCATTAGTCTTATTAAGAACATTTCAATTGAAAGGTGCTGGTTAGAAACAATATCAATTTCTTCAAGAGAGGAAATGGCAAATTGCCAAAATAATATCAATACCTCTGAATCTATTTGATTTGATAAATTTTTAATTTTAGAAAATTCTTCATCATTTAATGAAAAGTTTGTGCTTTCTAAATTTAAAGAATTAATATTTTTAAAATAATAAAGTAACTCTAAGAAGTCATTAATAAAAACTTTTGGTTCAACACCTTGGTCATAAATTTTTCTATAAATATTTATTACTTTTGTTTCTTCACCTTTTAAAATTAGCTCAAATAAATCAATTAATTGAGATTTATCGAAATATCCAAAAATTTTCTGAGCTGAATTTAAATCCAATTCCTTTCCATCATTCAAACTTAATAATGCTCTATCTAATAATGATAAAGCATCTCTAACAGAACCTTCCGAAATTTTTACTATAAGCTTTAAGGCATCTTCTGTTATTTTTCCATTTTCCTTATCTTTAATTAATTTTATATATTCTAATAATTCTGAGGATTTAATTCTAGACAAATCAAATCTTTGACATCTAGAAACAACAGTAATAGGAATTTTTTTTATTTCTGTTGTTGCAAAAATAAATTTTAAATATTCTGGTGGCTCTTCTAAAGTTTTTAATAATGCATTAAATGCTTGCTTGCTAAGCATATGAACTTCATCAATTATGAAAATTTTATATTTTGCAGATGTTGGCCCATATCTAGAAAATTCAATCAAATCTCTTACGTCATCTACTCCTGTTTTACTTGCGGCATCCATCTCAAGAACATCGATATGATTTGAGTTTGTAATCGCATCACAATTATCACATTTAATTTTACATTTATTTTCTATTCCATTTGAGCAATTAAGTGCTTTTGCAACAATTCTTGCAGTAGTAGTTTTTCCTATTCCTCTTATTCCAGTGAACAAATATGCATTAGGTATTTTGTTGGCTTTAATCGAATTGGTGATTGTTTCTGCAACAACCTTTTGACCTATAAGATCATCAAAAGTTTGTGGTCTATATTTTAATGCTAATACTTTTGAGTTATTATTCATATATTTATAAGGAGACTAGAACCTGAATAACTGTCTCTACGACTGCTTCCGTTAAGATCTGGTCGGGTTCAAGCAGCATCCACCTCTAGCCTCCAGAACCATTATAGCAGTTAAAATTTCTAATCTACAAGAAAAGATTCTTATTTTTTTTGTCTCAAGCTATCTGCTTCGAAAACACCTAGAACGTGAAAATCCTCACAATGCAAACCTAGCTCTTCGAGAGATTTCTGAACTTTTGGATCCTCTATGTGTCCATCCAAATCACATAAGAAAAAATAAGAGTCAAAACTATTTTTTTCTGGATAACTTTGTAGTTTAGTTAAATTTACACCATTTATAGCAAAACCTCCTAGTGATTGATAAAGGGCAGCTGGCTTACTTTTCAATTTAAATAAAAAAGAAGTTATGTAAGTTTTATCTTTAAATTCTGGTTGAGAAATATTTTTTCCCATAACCAAAAATCTTGTTAAATTTCCACTTTCATTTTCGATATTTTTTTTGATTATTTCTAAGCCATAAATTTCAGCACTCAATGAGGATGCTATGGCTGATTGCTTTATATCTTTTGTTTTAGAAATCATTTCAGCAGATCCAGCCGTATCTGCTCTAATATGTTCTGCTAAATTATTTTCTTTTATAAATTTTGAACATTGGGACAATCCTTGGGCATGTGAGTATACTTCTTTTATATCTTTTAATTTAGTACCAGGTTGTCCTAGTAAATTGTGCTCAATTTTTTGAAAATGCTCTTTATAAATATTTAGTCTATGTTTAAATATTAAATATTCAATTCCAATATTACCAGTAATTCTATTTGACTCTGGAATTATAATTCTGCTTTCTGGCTCTTCAGATGCTTTGTTAAAACAATCATCAAATGTTTTACAAGGCAATATTTCTGCTTTAGGTTCAATTGAAATTGCTGCTAAATGAGAATATGCACCAAAGGTTCCCTGAAAATAAATTTTACTCATCAATTCTTATATTCCATTATTTTTTTTAAGGCTAGATAATCTTCCTCTGTATCCACCCCTATCGGAGATGACTTTGCAAGTGAGATATTAATATCAATATTATTATCTAATGCTCTTAATTGCTCTAACCGATTTTCTATTTCATTTTTAGATTGACTTAGTTGAACAAATTTTTCGAGCGAGTCTTTTGAATAGCAATAAACTCCAATATGATGATAAATATTATCTATCCTTTCAGACTTTCTTAAAAAAGAAATACCCTTTGGAAAGTTATTCTCTTCTAAGGCATTTTCAGTAATTACCTTTACAATATTTTCATTTTTCAAATTTTTATTTTCTTTTATTATCGCAGCAAGAGTTCCTATATTTGAAGGATTTTCTAACATTTTATTATTCAACCCTACTATATCTTGGATGTCGATAGCTGGTTCATCACCTTGTAAATTCATTATAAAATCAACATCCTTAATATTTGATTTTTTAAGTGCTTCATGAATTCTATCAGTACCTGTTTTATGTTTATTGCTAGTTAATATGGCGTTGAAACCATTTCCTTTTACATCATCAATAATTTCCTGGTCCTCTGTAGCTACAATCACATCTCCAATATTGGCCTCTTCTGCTTTTTTAGATACATGTGAAATAATTGATAAACCATTTATTTTCAACAAAGGTTTACCTGGCAGTCTCGTAGCGGACATTCTAGAGGGTATAATTACTAAAGTTTTCATTATATTTTCAAATTATTATACTCATTAAACAACTATAGAGGCAAATTTATACATTAAATTTTAGCTTTTTTTTAGTTTATCATGTTATACGTTCTCTAAAAAATTTAGAAAAAATGGATTCTTTCGAAATAAACAAAATAGTTGCTGCAGTTTTAATGGTTGCTCTGCTTGTTATCGGTATTGGAAAATTATCTGATGTTATATTCCATGTAGAGAAACCTGAAACCCCTGGTTATTCAGTTGAAGTAGAAGCTGCCACTACCGTATCCACAAACACCTCAAGTACGACGTCAGACAAAATTGATATATCAGCATTGATGGCAATGGGAGATATTGCACATGGTGAAAAAGTTTTTAAAAAATGTGCAGCTTGTCATTCAATTGTTAAAGGAGGAAAGAATGCTATAGGTCCAGCTCTATACAATGTTGTGGGAAGAAAAGTTGGAGGAATTGAAGACTATAAATATTCCAAAGCGCTAGCTGCATATGATAAAAATTGGACTTTTGAAGAACTGAACGGATTTTTAATTAAACCTGCTAAATGGATAAAGGGAACAAAGATGGCATATGCAGGCCTTAGAAAAGAAAAAGATAGAGCCTCTGTAATAAAATATCTAAATGAAAATTCAGATAGCCCTTTACCGCTACCTTAATTTTCCAAAACAATATAATAAAATACTTTTTTGTACGTGAACTCTATTGAGTGCTTGTTGCCATACGTGAGATTTTTTTCCCAAAAAAACATCGTCATTAACTTCATCTCCCCTAGGTAAACAATGTAAAAAGATACAGCTTTTTTTTGCATAACTCATTAATTTTTTATCAATTTTAAAATTTTTAAACGCTTTTATTTTTTTCTTCTTATTAACTTTGTCATTTAAAGAAATAACTTTATCAGAAAAAATTACGTCTGCGCCGGCAACTGCTTTTTTTGCGTCATTATAAAGAAAAATTCGTTTATTATTTTTTTTGACCCAAGCTCTAACTTCTTTTCCTGGTTCAAATTTTTTTGGACAACCAATACTTAGCTTGAAAGAAAATTTTACTGATGCAGCTATTAAACTATCTAAAACATTGTTGGAGTCACCTATCCAACAAATATTTAATTTTGAAATAGGTTTCTTCATTATTTCCTCAACAGTAAAAACATCTGATAAAACCTGCGTTGGATGAGATGAAGGGCTTAAACCATTTATGACGGGTATAGATAAATATTTTTCAAAATTTTCGACTTTTTTATCACTATCAGTTCTAAGCATAAATCCATCACCATAGGTCGAAAGAATCTTAGCTGTATCAGCAATGCTCTCTCCACCTTGACCCAAATGAAGCTCATTAGATCTCAAAGTTAAAGTACCACCGCCTAATTGTTTGATAGCTAAATAAAAGCTTAATCTTGTTCGCAAACTAGATTTTTCAAACATTTGAATTAATAATTTTCCTTTTAAGGGCGCACCCTTATCAACCTCTAATGTACTTAGCTTTTTTCTTAAACTTTTTCTTTTCTTAGCATCTAAAATAATCTTTTTAAGATCTTTTGCGGGTATATCTTTTAAATTAATAAAATGTTTCATATTATTTTGTCTGCGAGCAAACCTTTTCAATAATTTTTAATGCTAAGTCTAGTTCATTTTTTTTAACATTTAATGGAGGTAAAATACGAACAACATTTTCTGCAGCTCTAATAGTAAGTAGCTTATTGTTCATCAATTTTTTTATAAATTTATTTTGATCTTTATATAACTGTATCCCAATCAAAAATCCTTTTCCTCTTATTTGCTTAATGACATTTGGATATTTTTCTTTAATTTTATTAAGCTTTAATAAAAAATATTTTGATAAACTTTTTACATTATTTAAAAATTTTTTATTTGATATAATATCCATGACATTATTTCCAACAGTCATTGCTAAGGGATTTCCTCCAAATGTAGAACCATGAGTACCTGGCACCATTCCTGAAGCAACTTTTTTATTCATTAAAACTGCACCAATAGGAAAACCACCCCCTAATCCTTTTGCAATAGGCACAATATCTGGTTTTACTTTTGATTTCTCAAAGGCAAAAAAATCTCCAGATCTTCCTATTCCACATTGAACCTCATCTAGTATGAGTAATATATTTTTTTTATTACACAATTTTCTTAACTCTTTCAGGCACCAATCAGGAATAACTTTAATACCACCCTCGCCCATAATAGTTTCAACCATAATAGCAGCTGTATTTTTATTAATTTTTTTTTTCAGGGAATTGTGATCTCCAAAGTTGAAGTGATCAAAACCAGTCACTTTTGGGCCAAATCCTTCGGTCATTTTCTTAGATCCACTAGCGAATATTGCTGCTAAAGTTCTTCCATGAAAAGAATTTTTTATACATAAAATTCTATTTTTACTTGGATGTCCTTTGGAATAAAAATATCTTCTAGCAACCTTAATTGCTGCTTCCGTTGCTTCTGTACCACTATTTTGAAACATTACATAATCAGCAAAAGTTTTACTACACAATTTTTTAGCAAGTTTTTCACCTTCAGGAATTTGAAAAGCATTTGATACATGCCATAATTTTTTTGATTGATCTTTTATTGCTTTAACAAGTTTAGGGTTAGCATGACCTAAAGAATTAACTGCTATTCCTTGAACAAAATCTAAATATTTTTTGTTATCAACAGAATACAGATAACTTCCTTTTCCATAAATAAAGGAAATTTTTTTTCTATTATAGTTTTTTGCTAAAAAGCTCATAAGTTTTTTTATTTTTATAAATTTTAATTATTAGATACAAGTTATGATTGAAAAAGAATTACAATGGGTAAAACATATAAATGTTGATAACTCTATTTTTTTAATTGTTTAAATTAATCTTATATCACTATATTGTTATAAATTATAAATTATATACAATATATAGATATGAGCTGGACAGAAGAAAAAGTAGAAAAATTAAAAGAACTTTGGGGTAAAGGAAATACCGCAAGCCAGATAGCTGAAATTATTGGTGGCATAAGCAGAAATGCTGTTATTGGTAAAGCCCATAGGCTTAACCTATCAGCAAAAATTAAAACTAGAACTACTATCTCAAATCAAAATTTTGAAAGTACTTTAAATCAAAAAAATATTAAATCTAAAAGAGTTCGTAGGAATAAATTTAAATCACTAATAATTGAAAAAGATTTTGAACCAGAAAATCCTAAACAATTAGAAGAATTAAGTGATAATGACTGTAAATACCCTATAGGCCACCCTAATGAAAAAAATTTTTATTTTTGTGGGAGAACATCATTAAAAGACTTCAGTTATTGTAAACTTCATCTTTTATATGCTTATCAGAGTAGGGATAATAAAAATAAGAGAGATGATCAGATAAATAAAGATGAAGTACCAGAATTTATTGAAAAAAAAATTAAATCTGCTTAATTTTTAATAGTCTTACTATCTAAATCATTTTTGGTAGTATATTTTTCTGTTGAAAATTGTCCACCTTCTCTCCACATATAACAATATTTTTTTACCTCGTCATCAAAATATCTAACACTAGGTAATCCAATTTCATAATTAGATTTATACTTACCAGATAATACATTATCATATTTAAGCATTACCAATTGGTCTCTTGTCAATATTGGTTTTGGCATAATCTCAAATAAACTTGCAGATATTTTAGCTATTGGCAAAGGTAATGGTAATAAAATTCTTTTTTTGTTTATTAGCTTTAGCAATTTTTCTAATATTTCTTTAAATGATATTACCTCTGGACCAATACACTCTATAATTTTTGAATAAATGTTTTTGGAAATTATATGAAAAATTATGTCTGTTAAATCTGAACAATGAATTGGAGCAAATTTAGTATTTCCATTGTAATAAAGAGGAAATATGGGAAGTCTGTTAAGTAAAGTCATAAAATTTGTTGTAAAATTGTCATCTACAGAATAAACAACTGAAGGTCTTAGAATTGTCGCTAAAGGGAAATTATTTAAAACTTCATTTTCTCCCTCTAGTTTACTTTTAGCGTAATTAGAGTCTTTTGCTTCACTAACTCCTAGAGCTGATAGATGAATAAAGTGTTTTAATTTATATTCTTTTGAAAGTTTTGCTAAAAGCGAAGGAAAAACCGTATGAATATTTTTAAAAGTATTTCCTTTTTTTTGTTCAAATAAAATTCCAATTAAATTTATACAAATGTCAGATTTTTTAAAAAGTTCTCTAATCTTTCTTTCCTCAAAAATATTTGACTCTACAATATCAATGTAGCCAGCATTAGCTTGTGTTTTAATAACATAGCTTTTTTGATGTATGTTTCTTGTCACGACTGTAACTCTATAGTTATTCTTAGTCAGTTTTCTTATAAGGTTTCGACCTATTTGACCACTGCCACCAAATATTAGACAATTTTTTGCTTTCATATATATATGTTTATAAATGAGTAATAATATTCAATTGCACAAAAACGATCTACCAGAAGATTTAAATTTAGGCAATAAAATAGCTGTTGATGGAGAATTTATGGGTCTAAATGTAAGACGTGATCCACTTTGCTTAATTCAAATATCTACAGGTAGGTCTGATGCTCATATAATTCAGTTTGATAGAAATAATTATAACGCGCCTAATTTAGCTAGGATATTAAAAGACGAGAATATTGCCAAGATTTTTCATTTCGGAAGAGCTGATATGGCACACATTAAGTATTACTTAAGAACTGATACAAATAATATTTTTGACACAAAAATCGCATCTAAATTAGCAAGATCTTATTCTGACAACCATTCATTAAAAACTCTTATAAAAGAATTTATAAATATAGACATAAGTAAACAATTTCAAAATTCAGATTTTGGAGGTGAATTAACACCTTCTCAACTTAAATATTGTGCAAATGATGTAATATATCTTCATAGAATTCATGAAGAGTTAATTAAAATACTAGAAAGAGAAAACAGAATAAAGCTTTATGAAGATTGTTTAAAATTTTTAAAAACTAGAGTAGATCTAGATTTGGCATTCTTTAAAGAAGATATATGGGCACACTAATAAAAAATAACAAATCTATATTAACAGCTAAAGATGTAATTAATCTGGAAATAAAAGCTTTACAAAAATTAAAAAAAAATATTAACAAATCTTTTCATAATGCCGTTATTAAAATATCCAAATGTCAATCTAAAGTAATACTTGGGGGTGTAGGCAAAAGTGGATTGATAGCATCAAAAATTGCTTCAACATTAGCTTCTGTTGGCACACCTTCTTTTAGTATTGCGGCAAGTGAAGCTTCCCACGGTGATCTAGGGATGGTATCTAAAAAGGACATTTTAATTTTAATAAGTTATTCAGGCAAAACAAATGAGCTTAAAAATATTATACAATATGTAAAAAGAAATAAAATATTTTTAATTGGAATTGTCTCAAAAAAAGAATCTATTTTATATAAAGCCTCAGACATCAAGCTCTTAATTCCAAGAGTTGAGGAAGCTGGAAGTATTGTTCCTACTGCAAGTACAACTTCTCAACTTGCATTGGGAGATGCATTAGCAATTGCTACTATGAAATATAAAAAATTTGGGAAACTAGATTTTAAAAAACTTCACCCTGCGGGAAGCCTTGGAGCTCAACTAAAAACAGTAGAAGATATTATGTTAACAGGTAACAAAATACCATTCGTCAGCGAAAAATTGAAAATGAGTAAAGCTCTAAAAATTCTAACAGAAAAAAAATTAGGAGTTTTAATAGTTAGAAATAAAAATAAAAAAACTATTGGAATTATTACAGATGGTCAAATTAGAAGATTTAGTGAAAAAAATTTAAATTTTCATTCATTGTCAGTCAAAAAAATAATGACCAAAAAACCAGTTTCTATAGATAAAAATGAGTTAGCTGCAAAGGCTCTAAATTTAATGAATTCAAAAAAAATTACATCATTGGTTGTAAATACTAAAAAAAGACCAAATAATACGATTGGTGTAATTCATGTGCACACAATTTTACAGTCAAATATTTCGTAAATGCTGAAAAAAATTCTGGTTTTACTTGGTATTTTTTTAATATGTTATTTTTTATATCTGAAATTCATTAAAAAAAAAGATGAGGAAAAATTAATCGTCAATGATGATAGTTCTGAAACTTTTAAATCAAATTTATTGGAAAATGTTGAGTATATTTCTAAAGATACAAAAGGAAACAAATATATAATCAGGGCTACTAAGGGAGAAATAGATTTAAACAATAATAATATTATTTTTTTAGAGGACGTAAGGTCATTAATTGAATTGACAAACTCTGAAAAGATTAAAATTACCTCAAATTTTGGAAAATATAATACAAGTAATTACGACACAATTTTTTCAAAAAAAGTAATAATTACCTATTTAGATAATAAAATAACTGGTGATTATTTAGATTTTTCATTAAAAAGAAATTCGATGATAATCTCTAAAAATATTGTATTTACTAATTTAGAAAATGTAATGAGAGCTGATGTTGTTGAGATGAATATCGAGACAAAAGATACTAAAATTTTTATGTATGAAAACAATAAAAAAGTAAATATAAAAAATAAAAATTATTAAAATGGCAATTATAAAAAAATTTAGAATTAAATCTTTTAAAAACTACAACTCAATTATTGAATTTAAAGACGTTTCTCTTTCCTACGGAAATAGACTAATTTTGGATAACATAAATTTTAATATTAATGAGGGACAAATATTTGGGATGTTAGGCCCTAATGGTGTTGGAAAGTCTACTATATTTAATTTATTAACAGGTTTAATTAGCCCAAACTCTGGAAAAATTAAAATAAATAATACAGATGTAACTAATTTCCCTGTTTATTTGAGAACAAGAAAATTTAAAGTTGGCTATGTTCCTCAGTATGGTGGATACTTTAATGATTTATCTTTAAACGATAATTTAAAGGCAATTAGTGAAATAGTTATTGAAGATAAAAATTATAGAGTAAAGAGAATAAATTACGTCACCTCTAGATTTGAATTAGACAACTTAAGAGAAATTAAAGCTAAACATCTATCTGGAGGACAAAAAAGAAAATTGGTTCTTGCTCTAGCTTTATTAAGTGAGCCAAAGGTATTACTTTTAGATGAGCCTTTTGCTGCACTTGATGTTCTTACTATTAAAATGCTTCAAGAAATAATTGTAAATTTACAGGAAGAAAGTAGCATAACTATTTGTATTTGCGATCACCAAGCTCGGGATTTACTTGCCTGTGTTGATACAGCAATGATTTTAAGTAATGGAAAAATAGTAGCAAAAGATACACCATCTAATCTTGTAAAAGATATAAATGCGAAAAATGCATACTTTGGTGATAGTTTTAAGTTCAACTAAAATTCAATGCCAAATATATTTACAATTAAAGATAAGATTAAACCGTTTGATAAAAAAATTTCGGTATGTAGTGATAAAAGTATTAGTATAAGATGGGTTTTGTTGTCATCTTTAGCACATGGAAAATCGACTGCTAAAAATCTCTTAATGTCTAGTGACGTTTTAGCTGCAATTAATGCAATTAAAAAATTAGGTATAAAGGTTAAATTCGAAAATAAAAAATGTATAATTTATGGTAAAGGGGTGAATGGCTACAAATATAAAAAAAATATTCAAATTAACGCAGAAAACTCTGGAACATTAGGTAGACTTTTACTAGGTTTCTTAATTAACACCAAATTTCCTATAAGATTAATCGGTGATAAAAGTTTATCTAAAAGAGATTTTAAGAGAGTATCAGATCCTTTAAAAAAGTTTGGAGCAGTGTTCAAACTAAAAGAAAAAAAATATTTACCGCTTAATATATTTGGAAAACAAAAACTAAAACCAATTAAATATTACGAAAAGCTTGGGTCTGCACAATGTAAAAGCGCAGTGATTTTTGCAGCATTGAGAACAAATGGGACAACAAAAATTAAGGCTAAAAAATCTAGAAATCATACAGAGTTACTTTTAAAATATCTTAAATTACCAATTAATATTAAAAAAAAGAAAAACTATGATGAAATTAAAGTTAAAGGAGTAAAAAAAATAAATTGTCTAAATTACAATATTCCATCTGATATAAGTTCAAGTGCATTTTTTATTGTTTTAACTGCGCTCTCTAAGAATTCAAAAATTTTAATTAGAAATGTAAACATCAACCCATCTAGAATTGGCATAATTACTATTTTAAGAAAAATGGGTGTAAATATTAATTTTAAAAATAAAAAAATTTATAAAGGTGAAAAAAATGCAAATATTGAAGTTATAAGTACAAAAAAAATAAAACCAATAAATTGTCCATCTTCACTAAATAGTAGCGCAATTGATGAGTTTCTACTTATTTTTTTAGTTGCCGCTAAAGCAAATGGAATATCTTACTTTAAGAATTTGGGTGAATTAGATAAAAAAGAAAGTCCAAGACTTAAATTGGGTTCAAAAATTCTAAATCAAATGGGAATCAAAACTATTACTACTAAAAGTTCAATTAAAATTTATGGAAATCCAGATTTAAAAATAAATAAAAAAATTTTAATTAAAAATTTTCTAAAAGATCACCGTATTTTTATGACAAGTGTAATCGCTGCTTTGTCTTTTGGAGGCCAGTGGTATATTCATGATAAAGAATCTATAAATTCCTCTTTCCCGACTTTTCTAAAAATTATTGATCAACTAAAAAAATAATTGTGAATAAAAATAAAATACTTAAAATTGCAATCGATTCCCCTGCTGCAGCTGGCGCTGGCACAATAGCTAAAGCAATTTCAAAACACTATAATCTTTGTTATTTAGATACTGGAAAAATATACAGAATGATTGCATTCTTTCATTTAAAATATCCCAAAAAATTTAACTATAATTTTATAAATAAAAAAATTAGATCCTTGAAATTAAATGATCTTCAAAATAAGTATTTTCTATCAGATGAGGTAGGTATTCATGCATCTAAAATAGCTAAACAAAAAAAAATAAGAGACCTTGTACATAAATATCAAGTAAATATAGCTTACAATCCTCCCAAAAAATTTAAAGGCTCTTGTTTAGATGGCAGAGACATAACATACAAAATTATACCTGATGCGGATATCAAATTTTTTATAACAGCCAACATAAAAACTCGTGCTTTACGAAGATATAAAGAACTTAAAAGTTTAAAAAAAAAAATTTCATACTCCGAAGTATTAAAAAGCATTAAAAAACGTGATAAAAGTGATTTTCAGAGAAAAATATCTCCACTCAAGAAAACAAAAGATTCACTATTGATTAATACCTCAAACCTTACTAAAAGGGCATGTTTTTTAAAAATAAAAAAAATTATAGACAGGAAAATTAATAATTAATGGAAATTTATAAAGATTTAAGTAATCCAGCTTCTAAAGAATTTGAAAAACTACTAAACAGCCAATTATCTAAAGTGCAAATCGAAGAAGGTAAGATAATTGAGGGAAAAATAAATAAAATTACTGAAAAATTCGTTTTTTTGTTTGTTGAAGGACTAAAATCTGAACCTGTTCTTGATATTAACGAACTTAAAAGTATGGGATTAAGTGAAAAGATAAAATTAGGAGAAAAAATATCCGTACTACTTGAGAAAATTGAGGATAAACATGGAGAAGTTCTAGTTTCTGCTAGTAAAGCACAAAAAATAAAGGGATGGGATAAATTAGTAGAAGCTTATGAAAAAAATGAACCTATCATGGGTAAAATCACTTCAAAATGTAAAGGTGGATGTATAGTTGAACATATTGATACCGGGTCTCTGATGTTTTTACCTGGATCACAGATAAGTGATAAACCTCTAAAAGATATAAGTCATTTAATGAATGAACCACAAAAATTTGCATTAATCAAATTAGATAAAGTAAGAGGAAATGCATGTGTTTCAAGAAGAGAAATTATTTCATCATTTAAAAAAGAGGATAAAGCAAAAATAATTGAAAAATATAAAGTCGGAGACATAATCAAGGGAGCTGAAGTTAAAGGTTATAGCTCTTTCGGGTGCTTCTTTAATGTAAACGGAGAACTTGATGTGTTAGTTCACTTACAAGAAATCTCTTATTCTAGAGTTAATCATCCTGATGAAGTATTTAGTATTGGAGAAAGTCACGACCTTTTAGTTATTAGTGTGGATAAAGAAAAACTACAAGTAGGATGTTCAGTTAAACAGTTATCTCCGGATCCGTTTGAACATATAGAAAATTATGAATTAAATAAAAATTATAAAGTTAAAGTGGTAAAAATAATGGACTTTGGAGCATTTTGTGAGTTAGAGCCAGGTTTAACTACTCTGTTACATTCTAGTGAGCTAAGTTGGACTAAAAAAAATATCTCAGCTAAAAGAATGTTTAAAGTAGGTGATGAGATTGATTGTGTTATTACAGAAATTGATAAAGAAAAAAGAAGAGTTGCAATTTCTCATAGGCTTACTCAAGAAAACCCATTTGAAACTTTTGAAAAAAAATATCCAGTTGATACCTTGGTAGAGGGTGAGGTCGTAAATAAAAACGAATATTCATTGTTTGTAAAAATAAAAGATTTAGATATAGATGCCTTTTTACACTGTAACGATCTAACCTATTCAAACAATGGTGAAGAGGAACTTAAAAATTTTAAAAAAGGCGATAAAATAAAAGTCAAAGTTCTTGAAATTAAAGCTTCAGAACAAAAAATAAGGGTTGGGCTTAAACAAACACAACCAGACCCTTTTGAATGGTTTAAAGATAAATCAAAAAATCAAACTATTACTGTTAAAGTTATTTCTACAGATAACAAGGGTTTAGTAGTTAAACCTGAAGGTTGTGAAATGGATTTTTTAATAAAAAAATCAGCAATAGCAATTAATGCAGCAGATGCCAGACCAAGTAGATGGACTGGTGGAGAAAAACTAGATTGCGCAATTTCAGATTTAGATATCTCTAAAAGAAAAGTAACCCTAAGTATTAAGTTATTAGAGGAAATTGAGAAAAAAGAAGCATTAGAAAAGTATGGATCTGAAGGTTCAGGTAAAAATTTACCTTTTTCATCACTTTCTGAAGATTTGAAGAAAAAAGAAGAAAAAGACTAATTGAAGAAGAGTTAAATTGGCTATTGTAAAATCAAAGCTTTTAAAACAACTTTCAGTTAACTATCCAAATTTCCAAAAAAAAGATCTAGAAAAGTTTACTAATATTATTTTGAGTGAAATAAAAAGAGCACTAAGAAGAGGAGATCGTTGTGAATTAAGGGGTTTTGGAGTTTTTGAAACACATACTCAGAAAGCTAGAATATCAAGAAATCCAAAAACTGGTGAAAAAGTTAATACTCCAGAAAAAAAAACAATTCACTTTAAAATGTCAAAGGACTTGTTTAAAAAATTAAATAATAATGAAGAATAAAACTGTATTCGTTGCATGTGATACCTCAAATCTAAATAAAATTAAAAAAATCATTTCTCAAATAAAGTCAAAAAAACTTAAAATAATTCCTAAGTTTGGTCTTCAATTTATTTATTCTAAACATGGAAGAAAATTCTTAGAAAATATTAAAAATGATTTTTGGTTAGATTTAAAAATTAATGATATTCCACAGACAGCTTTGTCCGCAATAAATAGTCTTAAAGATTTAAAAAAATGTAAATATATTACGGTTCATTCCAGTGGTGGATTAGATATGTTGAAAGCAGTAAAAAAAGAAGCAAAAAAAATAAATAAAAATATAAAAATATTAGGCGTTACAGTTTTAACAAGTCTAGATGATAAATCTCTTAAACAAATAGGCCATACTAAAAAAGTTAAAGAATTAGTTTTAAAACAGGCTGATCTAATTAAAAAATCAGGTTGTGATGGAATAGTTTGTTCTGCCAAAGAAGCCATGATAGTTCGAAAAAAACACAAAAAACTATTAATTATTACTCCAGGAATCAGATTGCCGGGAGATAGCTCAAACGATCAGAAAAGAGTTTTGACTCCTAAAAATGCTTTTGAAAATAAAGTATCTGGTGTTGTTATAGGAAGATCACTAACAAAAGGTAATGTTAAAAATAATATAAATAGACTTCTCAATCATCTCAATAAATGATTAAAGGTTGTAAAATTTGTGGAATAAAAGACCCTGATACTCTAAATTTTATAATTAATCATCCTTATCCTCCAAAATTTATTGGTTTTATCTGTAATTACCCAAAGAGTTCAAGATATGTTAAATTTGATGATCTAAAAAAATTAATAAATATTCATAAAAATAAAAGTGAGTTTGTTGCTGTTTTAGTGAAACCTAAAAATAAAATTTTAGAACAAATAAAAAATTTACCTTTTGATTATTATCAACTGTATGATTGCTCACCGGATGAAATTAAATTCATTAAACAAAAATATAAAAAAAAAATTATTACAGCTATTACAATAAAAGATAAATCTGATGTTATTAAACACAAATTATTTACTTCAGTAACAGATATTTATTTATTTGACAGTAAAGGGTATGAAAAAAGTCAAGGATTTGATCATAATTTAATTAATAATATAAAACTCAACAAAGAAATAATGTTAGCAGGTAATATCAAATTTGATAATAATCTGAAAAATTATGAAAAAATTACAAATTATATTGATTTATCTGGAGGACTCGAAACTTCTGGATTAAAAGATATATCCAAAATAGAAACTTTTTTAAACAATCTAAGTAAAATTAAAAATGAAGCTTAAACCAAAAATTCCATTAATTGACCAGCATGACCGTTATGGTTTTTGGGGTGGTAAATTTGGAGGAAGTTTTATTCCTGAAACTTTAAAAAAACCTGTTGAAGATTTAACAAGAGAATTTTCAAAATTAAGAAATAATAAAAAATTTTTAAAAAAAAGAGATTATTATTTTAAAAATTATATTGGATCGCCTACATCGTTTGTAAAATTACAAAACTTATCCAATCATTTAGGAGGAGCTCAGATATGGGCAAAAGTTGTATCTGAGGCTAATGGTGGTGCTCATAAGATATACAATGCGACTGTTCATGCTTTGATTTGCAAGGCTATGGGAAAAAAATATATAGTTGGTGATACAGGTGCCGGTTATGCTGGCAAAATGTTAAGTATGGCTGCTAAAAAATTTGGTTTGAAATGTAAAATTTTCATGGGTGCCAAAGACATTAAAAGACAAAAACCAAATTGTGACGCAATGAGAAAAAATGGTGCTGAAATAATTCCTGTATACTCAGGCAGTCAAACTTTAGTTGATGCAGTCAGTGAGTGTATGAGATATTGGGTATCAAATTGTGACACTACACATATGTGTGTTGGAAGTACAGTTGGTCCAAATATATTTGTAAAAATTTGTGGATGGAGTACAGCACAAATTTCAAGAGAATTAAAAATCCAAATTAAACAAGAATTCAAAAAAATTCCAAAAAAAATTAAATTAATCAACTGTGTGGGTGGAGGAAGTTCAGCGTATGGTTTTTGGAGTGAATTTATAGATTTTAATAAATCGCAAATAGAATTAGTTGGTGTAGAAGCTGGAGGTCCAAAAAAATCTAAACTCCATGCTGCTCCTTTAAGTAGAAATGCTAGAATTGGAATTTTACATGGCGCTGCTTCTTATGTTTGTCAAAACAATGAAGGTCAAATTAATGATACAGAGTCAATTAGTGCTGGATTGGATTACCCAGGCGTAAGTCCAATACATTGTTTTTTAAAAGATACAAAAAGAGCGAGATACACTTATGCAACTGATGAAGATGCATTAAATGCACATGTAATGGTAACTAAATTTGAAAAACTTAATCCAAGTTTAGAACCTAGTCATGCGTTTGCTGAGGCGATAAAAATTGCCCCAAAATTAAGCAAAGACACAATTATAATTGTTAACTCTTGTGGTGATGCTAAAAAAGATAGAGATATCTTAAAAGAAAGGTTGGGTAAAAATTAATGAATTCATTAATCAGCAAAGCTTTCTCAACTGCAAAAGAAGAGAACAGACCAGCTCTACTGACATATACTGTAGCAGGAGATAATACTAAAAAAAAATCTTTAGATATATTAAAATCAATCTCAAATTATGCAGATATTTGTGAATTAGGTTTTCCACACAACACTCCTATAGCTGACGGGGGACAAATACAAACAAGTGCTTATCGGGCAATTAAAAATGGTATTAAAATTAATGATGTATTCTCAATTGTAAAAAATTTTAAAAAAATTAAAAAAAGTAAACCAATTATACTGATGGGCTATTACAACATGATTTATCAATATAATGAAAATAAATTTTTAGAAAAATGCAAAAAGTCAAAAGTTGATGGTTTAATTGTTGTTGACCTGCCTTATCCTGAAAATAAAAATTTTGCATCAAAATGCAAAAAAAAAAGAATTAATTTTATTCAATTGGTTTCACCAACTACTTCCCAGATAAGATTAAAAAAAATCATAAAAGACTCACACGACATGATTTATTATATAAGTATGTTATCTACAACAGGTGGAAAACTTAAAGTATCCCCAAAGAAAATATTAGAAAAATACAACAAAATAAAAAAACAAAATAAATCAAAAAATGTTGTTATCGGTTTTGGAATTACAGAAAAAACCATCAAATCTCTTAAAAAAGCTGATGGTTTGGTAGTCGGTAGCGCAATTTGTAAAGAAATCTCTAAATCCATTGAAAAGAGACAAAATGCTGTCACAAATGTTACTAATATTGTAAAGAAATTAAAAAATAAAATTCAATGAACTGGATAACAAAAATTATTAAAGCAGGCGAAAAAATTAAAACTGCTATACGTGAAAGAGCTTCAAAAGAAGATATTGCAAAAAGTGATTGGACATCATGTTGTAAAGGTCCAATCTTAAAAAAAGATTTAGAGGAAAACTTATGGGTATGTCCAGATTGTAAACGTCATCATAGAATAAAACCACATCAAAGGTTTGATATATTGTTTGGAAAAAACAATTATGAGATTTTCAAAACTCCAATACCAAAAGACGATCCACTAAATTGGACAGACTCCAAATCTTACAAAGAAAGATTAAAAAGTGCTCGAAAAAAAACAGGATTAGAATGTGGAATGATGGTTGCCTCTGGAACTATAAATAATATTAAAATTACAGCCGTAGCTTCTGATTTTGATTTTTTAGGTGCTTCAATGGCAGCTGCAGAAGGTGAGGCTTTTTTATATGGAATACAACATGCCATAGAAAATCAAACACCTTTTTTATGTATTAGTGCGGGAGGTGGAATGAGAATGATGGAAAGTTTAATTTCATTATCTCAAATGACAAGAACAACTCTTGCAATTAATGAATTAAAAAAAAATGGACTTCCATATTTAGTTTGTATCACTGATCCAACAGCTGGAGGTATTACAGCATCCTACGCTATGTTAGGTGATATTCACATTGCAGAACCAGGTGCTTTAATTGCATTTGCAGGTGCAAGAGTAATACAAGGAACTGTTAAAGAAGAACTTCCAGAAGGTTTCCAAAAAAGTGAATATGTTGAAAAAACAGGTTTTGTAGATTTAATCGTTGAGCGTAAAGATCTCGCCTCTAAAATTGGAACCTTATTATCAATATTGTTAAAGAAAAATTCTGATATAAGTGCTGAACAAAATGAAACTTCAGAAGATAGTCAGTCGCTTACAAGAGCTGCATCCTAAAGAAATAGATTTAAGTTTAGATCGTATTCAAAGTCTCTGCAAAAAATTAGGAAAGCCTCAAAATAAAATCAAAGCAATTTCAATTGTTGGCACTAATGGAAAATATTCAACAATCCAAGCAATGTTTTCTATTTTAAAGGAAGCAAATTTCAATTGTAATATCTACACTAGTCCTCATATCAAAAGTATTAATGAGAGGTTTATTTTTAATAACGAAGAATTGAATGATGAAGATTTAGCAAATTTACTTGAAGAAATTGAACAAGCTAACAATGGTGATCCAATTACTTTTTTTGAAATACTGACTGCGGCTTATTTTTTAAAAGCATCTCAATACCCAGATAATATAAATTTAATTGAAAGTGGATTATTCTTTAGATTTGACGCTACTAATATCTTAAAAAATAACCTTGCTAGCGTCGTAACATCTATTGGCCTTGATCATTTAGATTGGCTACCTGAAAATGAACAAACTGTTGAAAAAATTATTTTTGAGAAAACATCAAGCCTTTTAAACTCAAATATTATAGTTGCAAAACAAAGCAATAAAGAAATTGCAGATAATATAAAAAAAACAATTTCAAATAACAGATCAAATAAGTTTTTCCATAATGAAAATTATAGTTTTACAATGCAAGAAAATGACTTCTTTTATTATGAAGATCAATTTGGGGGAATAAAATTACCTATGCCAAATGTTAAAGGTCAATTTCAATTAGAAAATGTCTCTACAGCAATTGCGACCCTAAGAATTTTGAGAGATTTAAAAATTAAAGATGACCACATTAAAAAAGGTATTTTAAAAATAAATTGTATTGCAAGATTACAAGAAATTAAATCTGGAAAACTTAAAGAGTTTGTAAAAGATAACAAACTTTTTGTTGATGGATCTCACAACCCATTGGGAGCAAAAGTTTTGAATGAATACTTGGAAAGTTTAGATTGTAATAAACATATCATTCTTGGAATGATGGCTAATAAAGATCATAGTGAATATATGAGTTTCTTTAAGGATATTTCTACATTGACTACAATAGATATACCTAATCAACCTAATTCAATTAAAGGAGAAGAACTTAAAGATAAGCTAAACGGCTTTTCAAATATAAATTATAAGGAAAGTATAGAGGAAGCCATAAAGTCAATCCCAGTAAAAGAAAACGATATAATACTAATTACTGGATCGTTATATCTTGCGGGTGAAGTTTTAAATTTAAATTAGATATTTTTATCTAAAAATTCCTTCATGTGACTTTCGGGAACTCCACCAACTTTTCTATCTACTTCAACGCCTTTTTTATAGATAATAACTGTTGGAACGCCTCTGATACCTGCTGCACTTCCGGTATTTATTCCACCATCTTCAACATCAGCATAATAAAAACCAGCCTTATCTTTATATTCATCAGATAACTTATCCATTACTGGTTTTAGTGCCTTACATGGACCACACCACTCAGCTGAAAACTGGATGACTGAAACATCTTCATTTTTAATTTTAGTATCAAAATCTTCGTCTTTAAAATTTGTAAGCATTTTTCCTTTCTATTAATTAGAGCCTTAAAGTCAACTAGGCAATTTCATATTTTTTTTCTATAGACATAATAAATTCATTTATTTCATCTAATTTTTTTAGTTCCTCTTCATCATCTCGATTTGATGCTTGATCTCTTAAGGTATCAATTTCTTGATAGGCCATTCCTATGGTTTGCCACTTTTCTCTATTTTTGCTTAAAATTCGTCTAGCAATTTCACTTTTTATATTTTTATATAAATCTGGTGGCAAAATATGCGGTGCTTCTTGATAAATAATTTTTTGCCCAAACCAACTACATCTTTTATCTTGAAACTTATCCAACATTCTTAATTTATCTTCCCAAGAAGAACTATGCCAAGTTTTAAATAATTGGGTGTCTTTATTGGGAATGAATTTTTCATATAAAGTTTCTTCAGGTAACAGATCTTCCTGGGTTTGAGTTTGGGCTTTTTCTTCAGCGGCCTCTCTATTAATGATTTGAATATTTTTACAAAAATTTTCACTATTTCTAACCATTTTTGCTCTTTTCTGGATTGTTTCTAAATCTAAGTCAGCATATGCCTTCTCTTTTAATGCAAACTTTTTATCTAAAACTACAGGAGCCTTGTTGGTTTTGATTACTCTAAGTGCTTTTGGACTAAATTTTTTTAAATAAACTTTAAGATCATTTATTGATAAATTTAACAAAGGTTCAGGATCTCTTCTTAAATCAAATAAATATCCCCAAGATGCATATGATGGATGAAAACAATGATCTGGATGCAATGTAGAAACAAGATACATCATATTTTTTCCTTTAACATTTTCGAAAATTGAATAAATCCTCTCACTTTTTAAGATAGTTTCAACGCTATTTTTTGTAGATGTACTTAAAAAATTTTCCCAATTATCTTTATGTTTGTCTTTTATAATTCTTAGAATTTTTAAGCTTGTAAATGCATCATGATAAGCAGTGTGTTGTTGAGAAGTATCAAATCCTTGCTGTCTGGCTAAACCTTCTAGAGCAAGACTTTCATTTCCTGCTTCTGTTAATTCAGTCTTTAATGTTTCAGGATTCAAGGTTTGTGCTACTCTTGCAACATGTAAACCATCATGTTCTTTATTGGGTGACGAATGCGTGATGTAAGGATATCTGTTTCCTTTAAAAAAATTAAAATGAAACATACGCCTATCAAAATTTAAGTTACTCCAACCCATGAACAATGCTGGGCCAGCCTTAGAGAAAAAGTTTTCTACTGCGCCTAAAAAATCATAATGCGAATAATTGCCTTTGGTAAGTAAATCAATACTTGTTGAATTAACCAATAAGGCTTTTGCACTTGGAACTTCACCTTCAGGCATTCTGCCACGAATATTTAGCTTACCAATTTCTTTTAAATTTTTATCAACAACTACAGCACCTACTTCAATTATTGAGCCCCAAATTGTACTGTTGGTTGTTTCTGTATCGTAAATTACTATTTTATCCATAAATTCCTAAGTTAAATTCGATAGCTCATTAAATTTTTTTAATCTTCCCAAAAACAAATTTTGATAAACAATTAAATCATGCCCTTGAATTTTAAACTCTTGGAATATTTTATCTACTGTGCAAACCAAAATTACACAAGAAGTGATATTGGAGTTATACACAATGTTGTGTGCTAATGAATATGCACTTGTTTGAAGAAGCCATGAGTCGATATACTCAGCTTTTTTGGGTTTATTGCTTTGTTTAAAATCAATGATTGTTTCTTTTCCTTCATAAACTCCAACACAATCAGCAGTACCTGCATACTTCTCTGGGTAATAAAGAGTGCATTCAACTCCCCAAATTTCATCCAATCTATTTTTTAAACCTTTTTCTATAATTTCTTTAGCCATTAATTTGTATTGTTCGTTATCTTCAAAAAAACTTAAATTTTCTCTTCCAAGTAAATAAGATTCTAAATAGTTGTGCATTTGAGACCCCCTGCTACTTGCTGCTTTTGTAATTGCTTCAGCTTCTTTTTGCCCTGTTCTTTCTCTCCAATTTGCTAATGCTGCTTTGTCTTCTTCAGATCGTGTTGCATCTAAAATTGAAGTGACACTTGGTAATTTTGTTTCCCCTAATAAGTATCTTCTAATGCCATCAACTGTTGCTCTTGATGATTTTGGATAATCATATTTTTGATTCCACTGCATGAGATTTCTTATAGACGGTATTATAGAAAAAAAGAAATTAATTTTTAAGCTGTTTTTTCTGTTCAACAAATTTTTCCACGTTTTCAGTTTGTACAGCTTTCTCAACCTGCTCGGGATCTTTAATGTTTTCTAAAGTTCTTGAAATTGATCTTGCATCAGTTCCAAATTTATCAACAACTCCCATAGCATCTTCTAATTTTTTTCTAAGAACTATAATGTTGTCAAAATGTTTAGAAAATCTTGTACTGATTGTTTTCAAATGATTATAAATTTCTGTTGCTCCTTTTTGCACTTTCAATGATTGAAATCCCATATGTAAAGATTGTAAGTAAGCAGAAAGAGTATTAGGCCCGCATATTACGACTTTATATTTTTTCATTAACTCTTGAGTTAATAATTC
>CACCGK010000005.1 GCA_902545555.1 uncultured Pelagibacteraceae bacterium | reverse complement strand
TGAGGATAAATTTTCTTCTTTTAATCTTAAATCATTTAATTATGCTGAATGTTCAACTTGTTCTGATAGATTAAATTTAGATCTATATGAAAAAACTGATGGTTTTTTAACAGAATATTCTAAATCTGTCCCATCTGAAGATATGGCAGAAATTTTTTCATTTTTAATGACTGATAGGGAAAAAATTGAAGATAAAATTAATAGTGACAAAACCCTAAATAACAAAGTGAATTTTATAAAATCAAACTTAACTAAAATAGATAAAAATATTTTATGATTAAAACTATCAAAGCCTCAAAATCAGAAAAAATTTTGTTTATATTTTTAATTGGTCTTTCAATTTTCACTTTTACATCTTTTTTTTTATTAAAAAATAAATGTCTATTTCTGGAAAAAAATAATTTAAGTAAACTTAATTTTAATGATCCAGACAATATTGCAGTAATGAATGTTGAGTGTGGAAATGTAATCATTGAACTTTATCCAGATATTTCTCCTAAAGCAGTGGAAAGATTTAAAATTTTAATTGAACAAAAAATGTATGATGGTTCTACTTTTTATAAAGTTTCAGAAAATACTTTTGTACAAGCTGGAGATATTGAGTACGGAAATATAAATAATTTAGATTATTCTAAAATTGGTAGCGGAAAGTCTGGATTGGGATTGTTAAAATCAGAACTAAACAACGATTTTAAATTTACAGAGGGAAGTGTAGGTTTTGCTAGAGCAACAGCATTTGATACAGAAGATAGTGAATTCTTTATTACATTAAAAGAAATTCCAATTTATCAAGGTGAATATACTCCAATTGGTAAAGTAGTTTATGGTTTAGATATATTAACTAAAATTAAAACAGGTAATAAGGCAATTTATGTTTTAAGACCTGATTATATTAAAACCTTTAGAATGTATAATTCTAATTAATTAAAGGTTTACCTGTCGATAGTGTATGTTTAATTCTTTCTTGAGTTTGTTTTGTTTCTATCAATCTCATAAAGGAGTCTAGTTCTAGTTTATACAGATCATCCTCTGACAATACTTTTTCAATAGTCGTGTCTCCACCACTTAAAACGTTTGCAAGCTCAGTTCCAACATGCATACCATGATCTAAAATTACCTTTTCGTTGTATAATTTCTCTAAAACCTTAATCATTTTATCTTTCAACGGCTTTCCAGAAAGCTTAAATTTACACTCTTCTGGAGGAACAAAATCAGTATTCAGATTAATTAAATTTTTTGCTTCCTCAAAAAGGCTATTTCTGTTCATTATTTTTTTATCTTCTGGTCTTAAATACTTCAATGGCTCAGCCTCTATTGGAGATGTGGCTGTTTTAGCATAACCAATAATATCAAAAACTTTTAGTGGGGCATAATCTGGATCTGATTTTGCTTCCTCTGTTTGTGACCATCTCCACAACATTTCTTTACATCCTCCACCTGCTGGAACTAATCCAACAATAGTTTCAACTAATCCAATAACTAAATTTGTGTGTGAGGCAACAAAATTACTTTGAACTAAAACCTCGAAGCCTCCTCCAAGTGTAAGTCCAGAAGGTGCTGATACAACTGGGTACTTAGAGTATTTTAAAGTTTTGCAAGTATCTTGAAAATATTTAATAAATTTTTCAATTGATTTAAAATCACCTTTGTCGGCAAAATTCATAGTATAACTTAAATTAACACCTGCTGAAAATTGCATGCTTTCATTAATTACTATTAAAGGTTTGTCAGTTGCATTTTTCAGTGCATCCATTGAGTCATAATCTAATGCACAGGCTTTTGTCGTAAACTCAACAATATTAAAATCTTTAAATCGATGAATTTCAGCAGAATTATTTTTATCTACTTTAATTGCTGATGGTCTTATTTTTCCTAAAGTTTGAATATCTGTATAAATTTGTCTTTCTCCATAAAAGTTCTCATTTTTTGTTTTTGATAAATTTTCTAAAAATTTATTATTTTCAAAGTTATCAATTCTTTCGAAGAAATTCTTTACCCCTATAGATCTTAACATTTCAAAAGGACCCATTGCCCAATTAAAACCTAGTCTCATAGCTTCATCAATATCGTTGAACTTATCAGTAATTCCTGGAACAAGTGAAGATGCGTATTTAATTATTTTTGAAATTACAATCCAAGCATACTCACCAAACTTATCTTTTCGATTAATTAAATTTTTGATGTCAACTGTCTCAATTCCTAAATCTATTTTTTTTGTTGCTGAATACTCTCCTGTTTCTAAATTAATTGCTTCTAAAATTTTTTGATCTCCACTTTTATTCATTCTATAAAAGCCACCTTTTCCTTTACGACCTGTATAACCAGTCTCAATTAATTTTTTTACTAATGGGATCTCTTTTGCAACAATTTGAAATTCATCTTTATCTGAAAGTTCTTTTATAAAGCTTTTTAATACATCGGCCATCAAATCAATTCCAATTAGATCATACAAACCAAATACTCCTGTTTTAGGTATGCCCATCGGTCTACCAAAAACTGCATCAGCTTCTTCTATTGAAAGTTTCATTTTGAATGCCTCCGTCATAGCAATTTGCATTGCATAGACACCAATTCTATTACCGAGAAAACCTGGCGTATCGTTGCAAATTATTGCTCCTTTACCAAGCTCTACTTCACAAAATTTCTTTAATGAATTAATTTTATTTAAATCATTATTTTCGTTTTTAACAATTTCTAACAATCCCATGTATCTAACTGGATTAAAAAAATGAGTGATACAAAAGTCTTTTTTTTCTTCATCATTAAGTTTTTCAGATAAAACCTTAATTGGAATTGACGATGTATTTGATGAAACTATTGCACCTTTTTTTCTGTTCTTAAATATCTTTTCATAAATATTGTGTTTAATATCAATTCTTTCAACTACTGCCTCTACAACCCAATCTGCATCTTTGACAGAATCAAAATTTTCATCAATATTACCAACCTTAATATTGTTAATTTTACTTTTATCTATGAGCAAAGGTGGTCTAGATTTATGAATTCTGTCTCTAGCTTTTTCGCTAATTTCAGTTGTCAAATCTAAAAGAGTTACTGGTACACCCGCGTTACATAAGTGAGCTGCAATACCGCTGCCCATTGTACCAGAACCAATAACTACAACTTTTTTTATTTCCATAGCAACTTCTATATATGAATAAATTATTTGGGTAAATTATCTATTTATTCCTCTTAATCTCTCAGATCTTCTTCTTAATAATTCAGCAGTTACAAGAATTAAAGTTGATAAAAGAATTAAACAGGTTGCAACTGCAAGAATTGTCGGGCTCAACTGTTCTCTTAAACCTGTCCACATTTGTATTGGAATAGTAGTATTTTCTAAACCTGCTAGGAATAATACCACAACAACCTCATCAAAGGATGTTACAAAAGCAAATAATCCCCCAGAAATTACTCCTGGTAATATTAGAGGAAGTGTTATTTTCATAAATGTATTTACTGGGTTACTGCCCAAACTTGCTGCAGCTCTTGTTACGCTATGATCAAAACCTGAAAGTGTAGCTGTTACAGTAATCACAACAAAAGGTGTTCCTAGTATAATATGTGCCAAAACTATTCCTGTGTGAGTTGCTGCTAAACCAGCTTTTGCCATGAAAAAGAAAATTGCAACACCTGATATAATTAATGGAACAATCATTGGAGATATCAAGGTCGCCATTATCAATCCTTTATAAGGCATATGTCTACTGCTGAGTCCTAGTGCAGCTAATGTACCTAAAATAATTGATCCGATTGTTGCAAAGATTGCAATTATGAAGCTATTTTTTGCCGCTAGCCCCCATGGATTTTTAGTTCCATAAATCATATCTTTATACCATCTCAAAGAGAATGCATCAGGATCAAGATTTTTCATCCCTTCAGAGAAAACCAAAAATTCCTCTGCATTAAATGATAATGGAAAAATTACAAACAAAGGTGCAATTAGAAAGAAAAATACAAAAGTACAAATAGCAATATAAATATAGTGCCAAATTCTGTATCTTGTTTCTGTATAACTTGGTAATGCCATATTATCCTAATTTAATATTATCAACTCCAACTAATTTATTATAAATCCAATAAATAACTAAAACCCCAGTCAACAACATTAATCCCATAGCTGATGCGAAACTCCAATCAAGAGTGGTCTTCATATGAAACGCAATCTGATTACTTATTAATGTTCCTGAGGCACCTCCAACCAAAGCTGGGGTTATATAGTATCCAATCGCTAAAATGAAAACTAATAAACATCCAGCACCAATACCTGGTATTGTTAAAGGGAAGTAAACTTTCCAAAACGCAACAAAAGGTGTTCCGCCTAATGATTTTCCAGCTCTCATTAAACTTGGTGAGATAGTCTTCATAACGCTATAAAGTGGAAGAACCATAAATGGCAATAAGATCTGTGTCATTGCAACATATGTCCCAACCTTATTGTACATCATCTCTGGCCTGTTATCGTCCGCAACTAAACCAATCATTACAAAGAAGTCATTCACTATTCCTTGCTGTTGTAACAAAATCATCCAACTAGCTGTCCTTACAAGTAAAGATGTCCAGAAAGGAAGTAGCACACAAATCATTAATAAGTTGCTGTATTTCATTGGTAGCGTTGCTAATAAATGAGCTATTGGGTATCCCATAAAGAAGCAAAAAAGTGTAACAAAAAAGGCAATTTCTAATGTTCTAAGCCATAGAATTCTGTGTATTCTTCTATCTTCGTCTACTTGGGCTATGCTCCCATCTGCAGCAAAATACATGTCCATTCCCTTTAGATATTTTGAGGCAGTATAGGGAGGTGCAGTTCTTTTAATTGCTTGCCAATATTCCACATCTCTCCATCTTTTATGAAGTTTATTGATTTGCTCTTTTAAACTAGCGCTTTCATCAATTTTTTTTCTTTTTATCTGTCTAAAAAGTTTTTTGGTAATAGTATTAAAACCATTTTTTTCTTTATTTAATCTTTGACCTAATTTTCCATGCTGTTGATTTTCAGCAAGTAGTTTGTAATCCTCATAAAACCCCTGATATACCTCTTCTGGAGGTAACTCATCTAAATTTTCCCATTTCTCCATCGCTTTAAATGTTTTTGGAAGCATATTGGTGACCATTCTGTCATCAACACTCCTCATAAACATATCTCCAATTGGAAAGATATAAGTAATTACAAGAAATAATAATAATGGAGCTACAAGAAGAAATGCCTTTATTTTATTCTTCTTTTCAGCTTTTTTTAAACTGACCTCTAAAGGTATTCCGTCAGTTGTTAAAATTTGTTTTGTTTCAGAGCTCATAAAAAAATAGGGCGGTTAAAAATAACCGCCCTAAATATATTATATAAAATCAGTGTTTAAAACTGAAATTATAGACCTGCTTTCATTGCTTCCCACTTCTCACTGATCTCAGTATTATTATCAGCCCAGAAGAATGGGTCTACTAAGAAATAGTTCTTAGTGTTTGCAGGAGCAGTTGGCATTTGTGGCATCATATTAGTTTTGCCATCTTTGTACCACGGCTCACCAGCAGTAATTACATCAAGAGATGATTTTCTCCATGGAGCATATGCAATGTACTTCGCACTACCAGCTAACATTTCAGTGTTAGTCATCATAGCTAAAGCTTTTTTAGCATTTGCTTCATCTGGTCCACCTTTAACAAGTGCGAAATATTCGTAGTCGAGACCTTGACCATCCCATACTTGTTTAATTGGAGCGTTCTCTCCAACTTCTGCGTTAAAGAATCTTCCATTCCAACCAGTTGCCATTACAACTTCACCAGCAACTAATAATTCAGGTGGTTGAGCACCTGCAGACCAGAATACACATCCACCATTTGGATCTGTACATAATGCTTTGATTTTATTCATCGCTCTGTCGATTCCACCATCTTCTAAAAGTTTTCTATAAACTCTAGTTCCGCCATCACCCAACTTAACACCATCAGCTGCTAAAGCAATTTCTAAGTTTGTTAGAGCACTTTTATAGATTGCTCTTTTTCCAGGAAATTTTTTTGTGTTAAAGAAATCCTTAATTGTTTTAGGCTCTTTACCACCAAATGCTCTTGTATCAAAAGCATAATTCCAAGAATATAAAATGTTACCTACAGCACATTCACTTGGCATTCCTGTGAAGAAGTCTTCACTTGCAGGAGTTCCATCTGGTGCAGCTGGGAAGTCTTTGTCAAAATCAAATTTAACAAATAAACCTTCATCACATCCGTTAATAGTATCGAATGCAAATAAGTCTATGATATCCCAAGTTATAGCACCTGCTTCTTTTTGTGCTTTGATTTCTGATAAACCACCAGAATAGTCAACCCAATTGATTTCTATTCCAAGTGCTTTAGCAGTAGGATCACCATACCCAAGCTTTTGAGACTCTGTGTAAGCTCCACCCCATGATGCTACTGTAACAGCAAAGGCTGAAGAAGTTAGAGATACAACAAAAGAAAGAGCAAGTAATAATTTACTTATTTTTCTCATTATTCCTCCGTTTAAACGTTGATATAAATTAATTTATATAAGTAAAATTACAACAAATAGGGATGATTAAGTCAACAGCTGATTTTGTCATTAGTTACTTGTATTAGGTGTTCGTATTTTAAATAGGATTATTTTGGGTCTAATGCTCTAGCATCAATACTATTCCAACCTATATTTATATCTTGAGTAACTTTTAGTTCTAAATTGGATGTGCTGTTGGGTACTTTAAGAATAAACTCTGAGCTTCCTAAAAGATTTAATCTAACTCTTGTGTGATCACCATGATAAATTACTTCTTCAATCTTTCCAGTAAACATATTATCCATCTTCTCAGTTGGATTAATTAATGCCCTTTCAGGTCTTAAAGAAACAGTTGTTTTCTCACCTTTAGACTTTACAGAAATTGGATTGGCTAGTATTTCCGAGTTAGCTAATTTAACTTTGCATTTGTTTTTATCGATATCCATTACTTCACCATTAAAGGTATTATTTTCACCTATAAACTCAGCAACAAAAGAGTTCACTGGTTTCTCATAAAGTTCTGCAGGATTTGAAAGCTGTTGAACTTTTCCATCATTAAATACTGCAATCCTGTTTGACATAGTTAATGCCTCACTTTGATCATGAGTTACGTATACAACTGTTACACCAATGCTTTCATGAATATGTTTAATTTCATATTGCATGCTCTCTCTTAAATTTTTATCTAATGCCCCAAGAGGTTCGTCCATTAAAACGACTGCAGGGTCAAATACCAAAGCTCTTGCAACTGCTACCCTTTGTTGCTGACCACCAGAAAGTTGAGCTGGCATTCTAGTTTCAAAACCACTCAATGAAACCATCGATAATGCTTTATCAACTTTTTTATCTATTTCATCTTTTTCAACTTTTCTTACTCTTAATGGAAAAGCTAAATTTTCATAAACTGTCATATGTGGAAACAATGCATAGTTTTGAAAAACCATTCCGATCCCTCTTTTATGTGGAGGAATATTCGAAATTATATTTCCATCTAATAATATTTCACCGTGAGTTGGCGTTTCAAAACCGGCCAACATCATTAAACAAGTTGTTTTACCTGAACCAGATGGACCAAGCATTGTTATGAATTCACCTTCTGCAATATCTAATTGAAGATCTTTGACGACAAGAACCTTACCGTCATAACTTTTATCTACTTTATCGAACTTAACAAACTCTGGATTTTTAGACATAAAGGTGAATATAAAACATTTGTGTAAATAGATTTCAATAGCTAATTAGCTCTTAATATGAAGCTCTTTTGGAAAATTACAGAACAATTCTGATCCATTCTCTGTAACTCTTATAGCCTCAGATGCTTCAACACCCCAATCACCGAACTGCATCACTGCTATCATATGAAAGCAAACATTAGGTTCTAAAACTGTCATATCTCCCTTATAAATATTAAGAGTGTGCTCACCCCAATCAGGAGGATAACCAATTCCAATCGAATAACCTGTCCTAGATTTTTTTTCTATTCCGTATTTATCTAAAATTTTCCAAAAAGCTTGCGCAACATCATCTGCTGTATTACCAGGTTTAATTTGACTTATGCCTGTATTTAAAGCTTCGATTGTTTTATTCATTGTATCAATCTTTAATTGATTGGGTTTTCCAAGCAGAACTGTTCTTGCCATTGGAGCATGATATCTCTTATAAACCCCAGATAATTCAATAATTGTAGCCTCACCCTCCACAAATTTATCTTGTGTTGCTGTTAAATGGGAAGCTGATGTACCTTTTCCTGTTGGGAGTAATGTTGCAATACTAGAATATTCACCTCCAAATTCCTCTGTTCCATAAAATAATGTTTTTTGAATTTCACCAACTGCATCGCACTGCCTAACACCTGGTTTAATAACTTCCATTGCAGTTTTCATTCCTTTTTCAGAAATTTTTGCAGCAGATTTCATGAAACCTATTTCGGCATCTGATTTTACTAACCTTGCCCAATTAACTAGACGATCACTGTCTTTAATTTTTGCCTTAGGTAATCCCTGCTTTATTTTTTCATAACAAAACGCAGTGAAGTAATGTGCATCCATTTCTAAGCCAATGCATAACTTGTCCCATTTTCTTTCTTTTATAATTTCTACTAAATTATCATAAGGATGTTTTGGCCATGTATGAATATAATTTTCGTCATAAACTAAAATATTCTCATCCTTTAAATAAGTTTTAATATATGCACCACCTGCATCTTGAGCTCTAACAAAACATAGGGGTTCGTCTGCATCTATATGGACAATTGCGCATTGAGCATAATAAAAAGACCAAGCATCATAACCTGTTAGGTAATTCATGTTGTTAGTGTCATGTGAGATTAAAAGATCGATGCCTTTTTCTTGCATCATTTTTTTAACTTTTGTTAATCTTTGCTTATATTCTTCTTTTGTAAACAACATTAATTTTCATTAAATAATTTACCAAATCCTTCGACAGAATTATTTTTGTTTATTTTAACAAGCGTATCCCAAATTAAAGCCTGATTGCTAGATAAAACTGTAGTATTTAATTTTTTCTCTAATTTATCAATAATTGGCAATACTGGTAAAGCAGTACAAGAAACAAAGAGAGCCTCTGCCCCATTTAAATCTATTTCGGATAGAACATTAAATAAATAATTCTGATCAACTTTTCCAATATCGTAATCGGCTTCTATATCAAAGTAAGAATTTGAAGTAACTTCAAACCCTTCGTTTTTAAAATATTCCAAAACTTCATCGTTAAGTTTTTTGCTATAAGGTGTAAATAGACTTATCTTACTTATGTTTAACTTCTTTAAAGCTTTAATTGCAGCGGTACTTGGAGTTGTCACCTTTGCCATAGGTTTTGCAGCTTTTACTTTTTTTTCAATAGATTCATAACCTGCAGCTATTGTTCCAGAGGTACAGCCATAAACAACACAATCGATATCCTGATCAGGTAATATATCTTTTGTTACCTCAGTTACTTTGTCTGACATTTTGATCAAATTTTCTTTTGTTAGCGGGTTGTAGCATTCAATACGATTTACAAAAAAATCAACTTCTCTGTCTTTAATTACGTTTATAAAATCTCTTTCAATCATAAAATCGCTTGCAAGCGCAATAAGTCCAATTCTTGGATTTGATTTGGTGATGTATTTAGGATCTATTTTTGTTGAATTCATATTTTAAAAGGTGAATATATCAGAAGTTCTTTAATAATCATTAATATAAAAAAATAGGTATGAATATAAAAGATACTTTCGTAGCATCCTTGGTGCCTATTTTTTTAGGCTTTGGTTTTGTAATAGCTAAACCAGCATTTGAATCTTTTCCTCCTATTCTTTTAATGGGTATCAGATTTACATTTGCTGCATCATTATTAATTTGGTGGTTTCCAATTCCAAGAGGATATTTAAAAAGAATTTTTGCTGCATCATTAGTCGCTAATACATTGCAATATAGCATTACATATACTGGTTTAGATTTAATTGATGCATCTTCAGCAGTTCTTTTGGTTCAGATGGAAGTTCCGTTTGGAGTCATTTTTGCTTACTTCATGCTTAAAGAAAAACCAACTATTAGAGCTTTGATTGGTATAGCTATCGCTTTTGTTGGTGTTTATATTTTAACCGGATCTCCTAACTTGGATGGAAAATTTATTGGAATTGGACTTACAATTTTAGGTTCAGCTGTATGGGCTCTTGGGCAAGTTATGGTTAAACCTTTAAGTAAAGAAATAAATCCTTTAGCGTTAGTTGCTTGGTTAGCCTTATTCTCTGGACCAATATTAGTGATGTCATCTGCGATAATTGATGGAAATACAATTAATTATCTAACAAATGCAAAATTTGATCATTGGATTATTGCTATTTATATTGGTTTCATCATGCAACCAATTACATACGGTTGTTTTTATTATGTTTTAAAAAATAACCCACTTTATAAAGTTCTACCTATTGTAACTATGGGGATACCACCAACCGGTTTATTGGCAGCAATATTTCTTTTAGGTGAAAAACCAACTTCAGAATTATTTATAGGTGGTACAATAATCATAGTTGGTGTGATTTTAATTGTATTTACAAAAAACAAAAAGGAAGAGGAAATAAAATGAAAATTGGATTTATTGGTTTAGGTAATGTTGGAGGAAAACTTGCTGGAAGTTTATTAAGAAATAACTTTGATCTTACAGTAAGAGATATAGATAAAAATTTAACAAATCCTCTAAAAGACTTAGGTGCTAAGGTAGCAAAATCACCAAAAGAATTAGCAGAAAAAACTGATTTAATAATTACATCTCTTCCTTCCCCTGAAGTATCCGCTGAAGTGATGGAGGCTGATGACGGAATTATAAATGGACTGTCAGAGAATAAAATTTGGTTAGAAATGAGTACCACAGACGAAAATGAGGTAAAAAGAATTGGAAAAAAAGTAATAGAAAAAAAAGCTATACCTATGGATGGACCTGTTAGTGGAGGATGTCATAGAGCAGCAACAGGTAATATTTCTATATTCGTGGGTGGAGAAAGAAAAGCATTTGAAAAAATTTTACATGTATTAACTGTTATGGGGAGAAAAATATTGCACACTGGTGAGCTTGGTACAGCAAGTGTATTAAAAGTAATTACAAATTATCTAGCATCTGCGCATTTAGTTGCATTAGGTGAGGCTTGGACTGTAGCAAAAAAATCTAATTTAGATTTAGCAAAAACTTACAAAGGGATTGCTATTTCCTCTGGTAATTCATTTGTGCATGAAACTGAAAGTCAGGTTATATTAAATGGATCTTATAATATAAACTTTACAATGGATTTGGTTTTAAAAGACACAAGTCTATTTGATAATCTTGCAAAAAAAATAAATGCTCCTTTAGAAATTTCTCCACAAATAGTTGAAATTTTCAAAGATGGTCAAAAAAAATATGGTTCTAGAGCTTGGTCATCAATGATTGTGAAAAGGATGGAGGATTTAAATAATATAAATTTTAGAGCTAATGGTTTTCCTGATGAGTTGGTTGATAGCGAACCTGAGGAAAAAGGATATGAAATTTAATTAATGTGTTAAGATAAAAAATGTTAGATAAAAGAAAATTTTACATAAATGGTCAGTGGGTTGATCCAATTAAAAAAAATGATTTTGACGTAATTAATCCATGCAATGAAGATCCGTTTGCTGTTATTTCTTTAGGTTCAAAAGAGGATACAGATTTAGCTGTCAAATCAGCAAAAAATGCCTTTAATACTTGGAAAGAAACTAGTAAGAAAGAAAGGCTCAGTTTACTTGAAAAATTATCATCAGTTTATAAAAAAAGATTTAATGAAATGGCTGAGGCTATTTCTCTTGAAATGGGTGCACCAATGGATTGGGCAACAGATGTTCAAACAGCCTCAGGGAAAGATCATTTAGATGATTTTATTTTAAGATTAAAAAATTTTAAATTTGATGAACACTTTGATAATAAATCAAATAATCATATCTATTATGAGCCAATTGGAGTTTGTGGATTAATCACACCGTGGAATTGGCCAATTAATCAAATTGCTTTAAAAGTCGTTCCTGCATTCGCAACTGGATGTACAATGATTTTAAAACCGTCAGAAATTGCTCCTATTTCTGGAATGCTATTTGCAGAAATGATTGATGAAGTAGGTTTTCCAAAAGGTGTATTTAATTTGGTAAATGGAGACGGTGCAGGAGTGGGAACCCACATTTCAAGACACCCTGATATTGATATGGTTTCTTTCACAGGTTCAACAAGAGCAGGAAGATTAATTTCAAAAAATGCTGCTGAAACAATTAAAAGAGTTTGTCTTGAATTAGGTGGAAAAGGTGGAAATATTGTTTTTGCTGATAGTTATAAAGATGCCGTAAGAGACGGTATTAGAAATGTAATGAGCAATTCTGGTCAATCTTGTGATGCACCAACAAGGATGCTTGTTGAAAAATCAATTTACGAAAGAGCTATTAAAGAAGCTGTTGATGAAGCAAACAAAATTAAAGTAGATCAAGCTTCAAAAAAGGGAGATCATATAGGACCAGTAATTTCTAAAATTCAATATGATAAAATTATAAATCTTATTGAAAGTGGAATTTCTGAAGGCGCAACTCTTGCAGCAGGTGGACCTGAGTTACCAAACGGTTTGAACAAAGGGTACTTCATCAAACCAACTATATTTACAGATGTAACTAATGAAATGAGAATTGCTAAAGAAGAAATTTTTGGACCTGTATTATCTATAATTCCATTTGGAACTGAAGATGAGGCAGTCAATATTGTAAATGATACTTCTTATGGTCTTGGAAATTATTTGCAAACTGAAGACCGAGAAAAAGCACACAGAGTTGCTAAAAAATTAAGATCCGGATGTGTCTACATTAATGGAAATGGAGCAGATGCCGGAACTCCATTTGGTGGTTACAGACAATCAGGTAATGGAAGAGAAGGAGGTGTTTGGGGCCTTGAGGAATATCTTGAAGTAAAGAATGTTACTGGTTGGAGTTAACAGAATTTTTTAAATATCTTAGTCTCCCAATAATTTCATCTCGATCCATGTAATAACCTTGTAAATGTCTATGTCCTGAGTTTGGGTCATATTCAGTTCTACCGTGTAATAATCGTCTATTGTTAAAAGAAAAAATATCACCTGGTCCTAATCTAAATTTAATCTGGAATTGATCGTCATGAAGTAAATTTCCAAATCGGTGATGAGCTTTATAAACTTTATCCATCAAATCAGGATGACAGTCTAAAGCATCCATAGTTGCTACGCTAAACCGAATATCATGGTAATCATTATCTTTTGTTAGAGATATCGCAGGCGCGTAATAACTTCTAACAGACTCTTGTGTATAATCCATGTCTCTAAATTTTAAATGAACGTTTACTAGCGTATCAAATATTTCTTTCTCATTTTTTCTTAAATAATCTGCAACTGCAAATCCATCTACAGCGGATGAGTCTCCTCCTGTTGCAGAATTAACTAAACAATGAAGAAATTGATAACCAGGTGGTGTTTCAAACCATGGTAAATCCATATGATTTCTTAGGGCATGTGCTGTGTAAGCAGAATTATTTGGTTTAGGAATATTAATTACTTCAAAAGGTGTTTTAAAAAAAGTTTCTCTAGTATGGCTAATTCTGTTTAAAATTTTAAAGCCAGAATTATTTTCAGTTGGAGCATTTTTTACTATAGCAATTCCAGTGTGGTGTAAGAGCTCTAACCATCTGACAAGTCCTTCATATGAACTCATAATTTCATCATGTTCAATCTCAATTGACTTCAGATCATTTTGTAAAGAATTGTCCCAAAGTTGATATGGAGATTTATATTCTAAATTATTTTTTATAGTATAGCAGTTTTCTCTTAACCAATTTTGGTCATAATAACTTATGTGGTCACCTTCACTCCATTCAATTTCAAGCTTGCCTTCATTATTTACTGCAAATTTTTTTGGATTAATTTTGTTTGATACTTTTAAAATATTAAACATTCTATGACGTGAGTCTTTATCATGTGCAGTTGGACAATTGTCTCTTAGCCATAAATAATTAAATTTACTTTTTTTTCCATCGCTCCATTCAACTTCTAAATTTGTAGAATTTTTAGTTATATTCTTAATTGTAAAGTTTTGTTCCATTAATTTTTATAATTTGAATGTTCTCTCTCTAGTTTTCTTAATAAAGCAGCCCACTCCGTTTTTCCATCATAATTATAATCATCAGATTCACTCATGTTTTCCCAAAAATATGCAGCTTTTTGTTTATCTATTTCATGTTTGTTTAACCCCATTGCAAGGTTTTTTACCTGAACTGAACATGCTTGCTCTAGATAATAAGCTCTGAAAAATGCTTCTGCAGCAGTTTTTCCTACTGTGTAATATCCATGATTTCTTGTAATCAAAATGTCGTGTTTGCTAATTAGGTTTTCAAACTTGCTTCCAAATTCTTTATCCTCAACAAATTCATAATCAATATATCCAACAAGATGATTTAAATAAACTGCGGCTTGTGAAAGATACATCAAACCTTCTTTGGTACCTCCAACTGCCATTACATCATTAGCATGTCCGTGAACATAAAAATTTACATCATTTCTTTTATTAAAAATCCATTGAGCAAGATTAATACATCCGTCATTTAACCAAGGTCCGTCTGAATCTAATTTTTTTCCGTTTTGATCAATTTTAACTAAAGATGAAGCAGTAATTTCTTCATAAAACATTCCATATGGATGAACAAAAGAACAATTCTTATCTTCAGCAGATCTTGCCCCGGCACATTGATTAGCAAGGTCTGTCATGCCGTACATATGCAAAATTCTATAGAGAGCAGACAACTCCAGTCGCACATCTTTATCTGTTTGCGCCATATATAAAATTCTTATTTAAAAAATAAGCAAAAGCAAATAAATACAACTGTTATTTCTTAAAACAATTATAAGTTGTATAATATTTGTTTTACATATGATGATTGTAACTGTTAGAACATTACATCATGTCAAAAATTGAGATCAACAACGTATACAAAATTTTTGGAAACAACCCTTCTTCTGTGCTGCCAATGGTAAAAGATGGTGCAACAAAAGACGAAATTTTAGAGCAAACTGGTCATACCGTTGGATTAGATAATGTTTCTCTTAAAATTGAAGAAGGAGAAACCTTTGTTTGTATGGGTTTATCAGGATCAGGAAAATCAACACTAATAAGACATTTAAATAGACTAATCGATCCAACTGATGGTGAAATTTTAGTTGAGGGCACGAATGTAATGTCACTTGATAAAGATAAACTTATTGAATTTAGAAGACATAAAATGAGCATGGTGTTTCAAAGATTTGGTTTATTCCCGCATAAAACAGTAATTCAAAATGTTGGTTACGGACTAGAAATGCAAGGAAAAACTGAGGATGAAAGAAACAAAATCTCAATGGAAAAAATTGATGCAGTTGGTCTAACTGGTTTTGAAAATCAATACCCTGCTCAGTTATCAGGAGGAATGCAGCAACGTGTTGGTTTAGCAAGAGCATTAGCGACAGATACAGACATAATGTTAATGGATGAAGCTTTCAGCGCTCTAGATCCTCTGATTAGAAGTGATATGCAAAAACAATTGATTGATCTTCAAGCAGAACTAAAAAAAACTATTGTATTTATTACACATGATTTGGATGAGTCATTAAGGTTGGGAGATCACATCGGGATATTAAATTCTGGAAAATTAGTTCAAGTTGGAACCCCAGAAGAAATTATTATGAACCCTGCTGATGATTATGTAAAAGCTTTTGTAAAGGATGTGAATAGAGCAAAAGTTATAAAGGCAAAAATTATTATGAAAACTGCTGATCAAGCTAATGATATAGATAAATCAAACTTAATAAAAGTAAATGAAGATGAATTTATAGAAGATTTTTTACCAAAAATCGTTTGTTCTGACTCAAATTGTGAAGTGGTTGATAAAAGTGGAAATGTAAAAGGATACATTTCAAATCAAGAATTGCAGTCTTCATTAACAAGATCATAAAGTGTTGTTAAAAACTTTCGAAGTAAAAAAGGAATGGGTTGATTACAACAATCATATGAACATGGCTTATTATGTGCTTGTTTTTGATCAAGCATGGGAGGTTGCTCTTGAAAAATTTAAAATGGGTGGAACAGCAGCAAAAAATTTACATAGAAGCACAATGGTTGTTGAAACTAATACTAAATATTTAAATGAGGTAAAAGAGGGAGAAATGGTTGATGTTAATCTAACTTATTTTGATCATGATAAAAAAAGATTACATTTAAAAATGGAAATGATTTCTCAAAAAACTAACAAACTTTCAGCATCTATGGAGTGGATATCGCTATATATAGATTTAAGCAAAAGGAAAGTCACTGAATTTGAAGAAGAAAAAGTAAAATTAATGAAAGATTTTATTGAAGAAAATAAGTCAAAATTTTCAAACGAAGCTCTTCTATTTTCTTCTAAATTAAAGAAATAATTAAATATTCTATACAATTTTTTTTTGATATAGGTGCATAATGAGCGCTAATAATAATTCAAAAGGTATACTTCTAATAATTACTGCAATGACATTTTTTGCAATGCAGGATGCTTTAATTAAATTTATTTTTGAAAAAGCAGCATTATATGAAATATTTTTTGGAAGATATTTTGTTGCAGCCATTTTGCTGTTTGGTTACATAAAATTCAGAAAACAAAAAGTCTCTCTTAAAACTCACTATCCTTTTTTAACAATACTAAGAGTGGTTTTGCATTTTATTGCTTTTTCAGCGTTTTTTATCTCATTAACTTTTATGCCTCTAGCAACAGCAAATGCCCTATTTTTTTCCTCCCCTTTTTTCGTATCAATATTTGCAAAGTTATTCTTAAAAGAAACTATTGGTATTAGAAGATGGTCAGCAATTGTTTTTGGTTTTGTTGGTGTTTTTATAGTCTTAAATCCAAATTTTTCAGATTTTGAATATCGAAATCTTTTGCCAGTTTTTTGTGCATTTTGTTATGCCGCCTCTATGACAATCACCAAATATACATCTGATAAAGATGATGTTAACACCCAGCTGTATTACTTTTATCTAATTGCAATATTTTTATGTGTAATATTGTATATTTTTATGGGTAGTGGTCAGCTAAATAATCCAAACTTTGATCCAACAATACAATTCATATTTAGAGAATGGTTTTCAAATATTGAATATACATGGAAATTTATTTTATTTTTTGGTTTTGCTGCATCAATAGCTTTTGTTTGTATTTTCTCAGCGTATATAGTTGCATCACCATCTGTTGTTTCTTTATTTGAGTACTCATTAATAATCATGTCAATGATACCTGGCTACTTTTTATTTAATGAAGTGCCAACGACTAGAACATTTATTGGTGTTGCATGTATTATAGCTGCTGGAATTTATATTTATATGAGAGAGAGAGTTAGAGATCAATATATTGCAACAGAAACACCAGTTAGAAGATGAACAAGAACTTTATACCAACAATAAATATATCATCGTTAATTGAAAATAATTTCGAAAATCAAAATGCATTTAAAACAATTAAAGAAATTGAAAAAGCTTGTATCAATGTAGGATTTTTTCAAATTACTGGACATGGAATTAATCTGAAAGAAATTAAAAAAACATGTGAGGTTGGAAACAAATTTTTTAATTTACCAGTCAAAACGAAAAGAAAATTAGCACCTAAAAAATGGAATAAAAAAAATAAAAATTTATACCGAGGATATTTTCCTAACAATGTGAATGGAAAAGAAGGTTTAGATATAGGTGATTTAAAAGTAACTAAAGAATATTCTTCAAATCTAAATAATCAATACATAGAATTTCTTAATCTTGGTAAGTGTTTAAATAAACGCTCGATTAATATTTTAAACAAATATTTTGATAATATTTATAGATTGAGTGAAACTTTGTTTAAAAGTGTAATTAAACTTAATAAAAAAAATCCTGATATTTCTAGTATAGCTTTTTCAAGATTAAAAACTTTAAGTACATTAAGATTTAATTATTACCCAAATCAAAATGAACCAGTAGAAATATCTAAACAAGATGGAGTAGCGCTTGGTTGTGAAACTCATGTTGATAGTGGAATATTTACAGTTCTCTACCAAGATAGAAAAGGTGGATTACAAGTACAAAATAGAAAAAACAAAAAATGGTATGACGTACCATTTAATAAAAAGGCTTTAGTAGTAAATACGGGAAGAGCTTTAGAATATTTAAGTAAGGGTAAATTTAAAGCAACCAATCATAGAGTTTTGTGGAATAAAAGTAGGAGGCTATCCGTTCCTTTTTTCTTTGAACCTTCCTATGATTTCAAAATGGACCCATCATTTTTAAATAAAAGAAAATATAAAAATAATGGTGAAATTTATGAGAAATTTCTCAACGAATCTTTAAAGAAATTTATTGAATATCAACGTTAGTAATTATAAAGTTTAAAAATAAAGCGATACATAACTCGTCGTTAAATTCAAAAATTTACGAAAGTGGGATCGGTCGTCTTTAAATTAATTTTTAAAGGAGGCTTTATGAACTTTGGATATTTTTGTAATACTACTAATTGGGATAAAAAACCCTATACCCAACTATTAGACGAAGCTAGAGAGATCACAGAATATTGTGATCAAAATAATTGGAATTCAATTTGGTATACCGAGCATCATTTTAATCATGAAGGAATGGAGTCTTGTACTAATCCACTAATGATGTGCACAGATGCTGCAGCAAGAACTAAAAATATACGCTTAGGACAAGCTTGTAACGTAATTACGTTTCATAATCCTATAAGACTCGCAGAAGATATTGCAACACTCGATCAAATGTCAAAAGGAAGAGTAGAAGTAGGTATTGGTAGAGGTGTTTATGGGAGAGAAGCCATCAACATGAACAAAGAAGCTGACTTAAAAGACCAAGCAAAAAATTTTAGACTATTTTCAGAAACATTAGACATAATGAAAAAAGCATGGTCTAAGGACTTCTTTTCACATCAAGGAGAATTTTATACTTATCCATCTCCTAATTTTATTTGGCAACACGACATGAGTCCTCCAAAAGAAAATGTTGTAGATTTAAAAACAAATGAATTAAAACAAATATCTGTATTACCAAAACCTTATCAAAAACCTTTTCCACCAATTTCTCAAGTAGTTGATGGAGAAAGATCAATTGAGTGGGCAGCAGAAAATGGACTTAATACAATTATGTGGATCCCAACTGTAAAAGCTTTGAAAAAAAGATTTGAAATTTATAAACAGGCAAAATCTAAAGCTGAAAATAGAGATGTACCTCTAGGTGAAGGTATTAGTTTGGTTAGAGATATGTTTGTTGCAGAAACTATGGAAGAGGCTGAAAAGATGGCTGGAGAACATATAGTAAATTATATGAGATGGGTTTGTCATTGGAGAGGATTGGGAAATCATATGGATCCAGATGAAAAATTACCAGAAACAAAAAATAAGCTTGATTTATTAAATTATGAATTTCTTCATAAAAGAAATCTTTTATTTGGAACACCTGAGTTTGTAATAGAAAAAATAAAAGAACTTCAGCAAGAATTAAATCTTCAAAATTTACAAGTCTGGTCTAACTTTCCAGGTATAAAACATGAAGATTGTATGAAAAGTGTCAAATTATTTACAGAAGAAGTTATTCCCAATATAAAACCAGTAGACACAAATATTCAAAGAGCAAGCTAGTTAATGGATTTAAAACTAAGAAAATTTACAAAATTTGTAGATAAAACTTTTATTGAAGGTGGAAAAAGAGCAAAAGAGCCTGTTCTGCTAGTTTCAGTTGCAGCTGTCATAGAAAATCCTTGGGCTGGAAAAGGTTTTGTAGAAGATTTGAAACCAGAAATATTAGATCTTGCACCTCAATTAGGAGATCTTTTGGTGCCGGAGTTAACAAAAGAAATTGGATCAGGAGAAAAAATTTTAGCTTATGGAAAAGCTGCCATGGTTGGATTAAATGGTGAAATAGAACACGCATCTGCATTTATTCATACTTTAAGATTTGGAAATAAATTTAGAGATGCCGTTGGTGGTACTTCCTATTTAAGTTTTACAAATACCAGAGGTCCGGCAGGTGCAAAAATTTCAATTCCAATGATGCATAAAACTGATGCTGGATTAAGACCTTTTTATCTAACACATGAATTTACAATTCATGATGCACCAAACGAAGATGAAATAGTTGTTGCAATTGGAGGCGCTCCAACTGGACGAGCTCATGCAAGAACGGGTGATAGATATCAAGACATGAAAGAGATGGGCATCGATAACTAATTGATGTCTTATAATTTTGATAAAAATCAAAATCATTATTATTTTAATAACAAGAATTCTTTACCTATAATTTTTATTCATGGTGTTGGTTTAAATCAACAAATGTGGAAACCACAAATTGAATTTTTTAAGGACAATTCATTTATAACTTACGATCTGTTAGGACATGGAAAAACACCTTTTAATTCGCAAAAATTAACAATGGAAAATTTTACAGATCAATTGTCAAATCTGGTAAATAACTTAAATATAGAGAAATTTAATTTAATTGGATTTTCTATTGGATCCTTGATTGCAATTGAATTTTCCTCAAAATACCAAAATTATTTAAATTCCTTAACTCTAATATCTACTACATACAAAAGAACAGATGAAGAAAGACAAAATGTAATTGATAGAGTTAATTTAGCAAAAAAAAATATGCCAATATCGCAAATGGCAATGAAGAGATGGTTTTCAGATAAATACCTTGAGCAAAATCCTGAGTTATATGATGAGTTTATGAATACTCTTAATAAGAAAGGAATTGACCAAGAAAATTTTATTAAATCTTATGAGGTGTTTGCAAATTATAAGGACAATCTAGAAAATATAAAAAATATAAAAACAAATACCTTAATAATAACAGGATCAGATGATCCAGGATCTACACCTAATATGTCGAAAAATTTAAACAAAGATATACAAAATTCAACATATGTTGAAATCAAAAATGGAAAGCATCTATGCACTATTGAATATGCAGATGAAGTAAATAATGCAATAATGAAACATATAAATAATGCCTGAGTTAAAAAAATATCAAATGTTTATAGATGGTCAGTGGGTAGACTCTAATACAAAAAAAACTTTTGAAACTTTAAATCCAGAAAATAATAAGCCTTGGGCTGTAGTACCTCAAGCTAGCGCAAATGATGTGGATAGAGCTGTAAAAGCTGCACAAAAAGCCTTTGAAGGTGAATGGCCAAAGATGCTTGCAAGAGATAGAGCAAAATATTTAAGAGCCATTGGAAATAAGCTTAGAGAAAATTCTGAATTATTAGGAAAGATTGAAACAATTGATACAGGAAAACTGTACAGAGAAACTTATCAACAAGCAAAATACATTGCAGAATATTATGATTATTATGCAGGTTTAGCTGATAAAGTCGAAGGAACAGTTCTTCCAATAGATAAACCAAATATTCAAGCGATCACAACAAGAATTCCAATAGGTGTTATTGCAGCTATCATTCCCTGGAATTCTCAAATGTTTTTAACTGCAACAAAAGTTGCTCCAGCTTTAGCTATGGGTAATACAGTAGTAATTAAATGTTCTGAATTAGCACCAGCAACTATGTTTGAGTTTGCAAAGTTAGTTGAAGAAACTGGAATACCAAAAGGTGTTATAAATGTAGTTTCTGGTCTTGGAGATCCATGTGGTAAAGCTTTAACTACTCACAACTTAGTTGAGAAAGTAGCTTTTACAGGAGGTCCTGAAACTGCAAGACATATAATTAGAAACTCTGCAGAAAATTTATCTGAGGTAAGTTTAGAGTTAGGTGGAAAAAGTCCTGTAGCTGTTTTTGATGATGCTAAACAAGAAAATGCAATTAATGGAATAACCGCTGGAATATTTGGAGCAAGTGGTCAAAGCTGTATAGCAGGTTCAAGGTTGTACTTACAAAAAGGAATTTATAATGAATTTTTAGATAAATTAGTATCAAGAGCGGAAAAAATTAAAATAGGCGCTCCAATGGACTCTGATACAGAAATGGGTCCCTTAAGTAACTTTAAACAACTAGAGGTAATAGAAAAAAATATTAAATTAACTGTTGAACAAGGTGGAAAAATTAAATGTGGTGGTAAAAGACATCCTTTTTCAAATGAAGGTTATTATTTCCCACCAACAATTATTGAGTGTAAAAATCATAATTTACCAGCTGCTGAAAATGAACTTTTTGGACCTGTTTTATCAGTGATGAAATTTGATACTGAAAAAGAAGTAATAAAATTAATGAACGACAATCAATATGGTCTTTCTTCAGGTGTTTATACCAGTGATCTTGCAAGAGGCATGAGGGTATCTAATGCTATCCGAGCAGGAATAACATTTGTAAATACTTATAGATTAATTTCACCCTCAGCTCCATTTGGGGGTATCAAAGATAGTGGATATGGTAAAGAAGCAGGAATTGACTCAATTAAAGACTATACAAGAGTAAAAACAACTTGGTTCTATACATCAGACGAACCTTCTTTAGACCCCTTCTCAATCAGGTAATTTTCAGCGTCAATTAACTATCTAAAATAGGATAATTTTGTCATTGAATATTAATAATATTCATACTTAAATTGGTCTTTTATAAATTGTTAACAATATAGAGGAAGATAATGAGAAAACTATTTATCGCTGTATTTATGTTTGTATCAAGTTTTGGTTCAAATGTAATGGCAGACGGACATTCGATTAAAATGGGGATCATCTTAGGATTCACTGGTCCTATTGAGTCTCTAACTCCAGCTATGGCTGCATCTGCAGAGCTTGCATTTAAAGAAGCCTCAGATTCAGGTTCACTATTAGGTGGAAAAAAAATTGAGCCAGTAAGAGCAGACTCAACTTGTGTTGACTCAGCAGCGGCAACAGCTGCAGCTGAAGGTTTAATTTCAGGTGGTGTAGCTGCAATTATGGGAGCAGACTGTTCAGGTGTAACTGGTGCTATTGCAACTAACGTTGCTGTACCAAATGGTGTAGTAATGATATCACCTTCAGCTACTTCTCCAGGATTAACAACTCTAGATGACAAAGGGTATTTCTTTAGAACTGCTCCATCAGATGCTAGAGGTGGTCAAATTTTAGCTGATATAACTAAAGACAGAAAAGTAAAAAGTGTTGCAATCACTTATACTAACAATGACTATGGTAAAGGTTTAGCTGATGTTTACAAAGCGGCAGTTGAAGCTCATGGTATTAAAGTTACAACTGTAACTGCTCACGAAGATGGAAAAGCAGATTACTCATCTGAAGTAGCAACTCTTGCTTCTGCTGGTGGTGATGCTGTAGCAGTTATTGGTTATCTTGACCAAGGAGGAAAAGGAATTATTCAAGCTTCTTTAGACTCTGGTGCGTTTGATAGATTTATTTTATCAGATGGTATGATTGGTCAATCTTTAGTTGATGCATTCGGAAAAGATTTAAGCAAATCATTTGGATCATTACCAGGTTCTACTGGTAAAGGTGCAGGTATATTTGCTGAAGTTGCAAAAGCTGGAGGTGTAGAAGCTTCTGGTCCTTACACAGGTGAATCTTACGATGCAGCTGCTTTAATCGTTCTTGCAATGCAAGCAGGTAACTCTGCTGACAGAGCATCAATTGCAAAAAATGTAATGGATGTTGCTAATGCTCCTGGAACTAAAATTTATCCAGGTGAACTTAAGAAAGGTTTAGACTTACTAGCAAAAGGTAAAAAGATTAATTACGAAGGTGCAACTGGAGTAACTTTTACTAGTGTTGGTGAAGCTGAAGGCTCTTTCTTAGAACAAGAAATTAAAGGTGGAAAATTCAAAACTAAAAAACAAAGATAATTTTTTATCTTAATTCAAAAAACCCCAGTAATTTAATTACTGGGGTTTTTTTTTAAGTCAGCTCTTATGGTAGATAGAGCTATGATAATTAGAAAAATTAAACAAATTAAATTCATAGTTTTCCAGCTAGTTAAGCTTAGAAACAGCCCAGCAGACAAACTCGCTGCTGCTTGTATAGAATAAACAATTAAATCATTATACCCTTGAGCTCTATATTTCTCCTCTTCTCTATAACACAAAACAAGTAAACTTGTTCCTGATATAAATAAAAAATTCCATCCTAGCCCTAGAAAAATAAGAGCAATCATATAATTAATAAAATTTTGTTCAAACAAACTAGTTATTATTGTGATTAAAAATAATAAAACTCCCATATGCATAATTTTACTATGACCAAACCTTTTAATTAAATTTCCAGTAATTAATGAAGGTAAAAACATGGCTGCTATATGAAGCTGAATAACAAATCCAGTCTTGGATAAACTTATTTTCTCCATCAAATGCATACTTATGGGAGTTGCTGTCATTAAAAAAGTCATTACTGCATACGCAAAAGCTGAAGCTATCAGTGCCTGTAGAAATCTAGGTTGTGAGATAAGCTCAAAAAAACTTCTTCCTGTTTTATATTGATTACTAGATATCGTTTTTGGTTCCTGATAAAAAATTAAAAATATTGTTGATGAGATAGATAAAATGGCAAGTGCAAGATAAGAACCTGCATACATATGATCTGAAATTAATTCTTTTGAAATGTTTGCAATGTTTGGACCAATAAAGGCCGAACCTATTCCTGCTAACAAAATGATAGAAATTGCTTTTGGTGCATAATCCTTATCCACAACCTCGACTGCTGCAAAACGATATTGATGGCTAAAAGCTATTCCTCCACCAATTAAAAAGCATCCTAAATTATATAAGACAAAACTTTCTATAATTATAGAGTATGCAGTTAAAAGAGATGCAAAACATGTACCTACTGATGCATAAATGAATCCCAATTTCCGTCCAATTATACTCATTAACTTTGCAGCAAAAAAAGCAAATAACGCAATTCCGACTACTGACAAAGCCATTGGAAGAGTTGCTAAAGTATTTATTGGACTAAATTTTGAACCAATTATACCACTTAAAAAAACGGTGACTGGGGCAGCTGTAAAAGCAAAAATCTGGCTTAATATAAGTAACGAAAGATTTTTATTCATTAAAAGAATAAATACTTATCAGCCATATACAAAGCCCAAGCAGCAGCAGCACCTAATATAATATATTTCATTACGTTTACTTTATTTCTATTTTTTCAGGAAGTATACCTTTAGGTCTATACCTCATTATAAACAACAATCCTAATCCCATCAGTAAAAATCTGAAATAAGGAACGCTTTCAATTAAATGAGCTTTAAGTGCATTTGTTTCAGGAATTCCCGCAGTGAAAAAGTTTATTAAGAATAATGATATTGGTGCAGCTTCTATCCATAAAAACCAAACAACAAATCCTCCTAAAATTGCTCCAAAATTATTTCCACTTCCTCCAACAATTACCATCACCCAAATCAAAAAAGTATATCTCATAGGTCTATAACTTCCGGGTGTAAATAAACCATCTTGTGTAACAAGCATTGCACCCGCAATTCCAACAATTGCTGAGCCTAAAATAAAAATTAGTAAATGTTGTTTAACAACATTTTTACCCATTGCATTTGCAGCTTCCTCATTGTCTCTAATTGCCCTCATCATTCTTCCCCATGGAGAATAAAGAGCCTTTTGAGTTAAAATTAAAAGAATGATTACTACTACTAAAAATAATCCTGAATAACACAGTTTTACAAATACTGAAGAGCCTTCAATAACAAGTTGATTTAAAGCAGCTTGTCTATCAGCTAAATTCTCAATTACACTTAATTTTCCTGAATTAAACTTTTCAACTAATTTAATAAACCAATCAGTTGTTTGTAGATCTACTTCATAAGGTGCAGGTCTTTTTAAGCCGATAACATTTTTGACTCCTCTTGTGAGCCAGTCTTCATGTTTTATAATTGCAATAACAATTTCAGAAATAAGAAGTGTTGCGATAGCTAAATAATCTGCTCTAAGACCAAGCGCAACTTTTCCAACTATAAAAGCTAAACCACCAGCAAAAAGTGCTCCTACTATCCAAGAAAATATAATTGGTAATCCAAATCCTCCTAAGAAACCAGTTTTAGCTGGATCTACTGCTTCAATTGCTTCTATGCCTGGCTCTGCAGAAAATCTGATAAGTAAAATACCTGAAATTATTATTGCAGCTATGCTGTACGTTCTTATTTTTGATTTTTCAAATCTTTTTAAAACAAAGCGTATAACTAATACCATTACTACTATCAGCCACAACGACATTAGAATGTCGAAACCTCCAGCCCTCCAAGCTTCTTGGACAGGATCTACAGATATTAATACCGCAGCTAAACCACCTAAAGCTGTATAGCCCATAATTCCAAAATTAATTAAACCAGCATATCCCCATTGAATATTCGCACCCATTGTCATAACTGCAGAAATTAAACAAAGATTAAATATTGATAACGCTATGTTCCAAGACTGAAATATACCAACCATCAAAATGAGCACCATCATGATACTGTATGCTGCAATTACATTTAGGTTTTTTCTCACAATACTTTCCCCTTAAATATTCCCGAAGGTCGATAAATTAAAACAATTACAAGAATAGAAAACGAGACTGCAAACTTATAATCTGTGGATAATAATTGAACCAAACTACTTGGCTCCATACTTTCTGGTAAAATATAAATAAAGAATTTTTTATATGCGTAAGTGAGCAATATTTCAGAAAAAGCAATTACATATCCACCTAAAAAAGCTCCAAATGGATTTCCAATTCCTCCAACAATTGCAGCAGCAAAAATAGGAAGCATATTATTAAAATAAGTAAACGGTTTAAAACTTTTATCCAAACCATACAAAGCACCGCCTATTGTAGCTAAAATTCCAGCAATAACCCAAGTAACTAAAACTATTTTTTTTGGATCAATACCTGACAACAAAGCAAGATCTTCATTATCAGAATAAGCTTTCATACTTTTTCCAGTTTTTGTTCTATTTAAAAACCAAAACAATAAAGAGACTAAAACTATTGTTACAAAAATGGTTATCACTTGAGTTGATTTCAATGCAAGACCTTCATTTAAACCTGTCATCTCCTTAAATTCACGAGCTTTAATAATAAATTTTTCACCATCAAAAAATCTTCTGTCACCAGGTCCAATAATAATTCTTACCACTGCTTGTGTTACAAACATTACTCCAATACTCACCATTGCAAATTGAACTGGGGGACTTTTTTGATTTCTATAATACTTAAAGACAAACTTATCTATTATAAGCATGTAAAAAATCATGAAAATTATTCCAAATGGAATAGCCAATAAAGCAGTAGGTAAAACACCTAAAGAAACACCTAAAGATTGAAAATACCATGTAAACAATATTGTCATCATGGTTCCAAAAGACATCATGTCACCAGTCGCAAAGTTTGCAAATCTTAAAATTCCATAGATTAATGTTACAAATATTGCACCTAATGCTAACTGAGAACCATAAGTTAATGCAGGAATAAATATATAATTTAATAAAAGAATTATTGCATTTACAAAATCCATATTACCCTCCCAAAAAAGAGCTTCTTACTCTTGGATCGTCTAATAATTCTTTTCCAGTTCCTGAATAACGATTTTCTCCAGTAACTAGCACGTAGCCTCTATCTGAAATGCTTAAGGCTTGTTTTGCATTTTGTTCTACCATTAAGATAGCAACGTTTGTTCTTTTTACTTTTACAATATGATCAAATAATTCGTCCATCACAATTGGCGATACACCGGCAGTTGGCTCGTCTAACATTAAAACAGTGGGTTTAATCATTAAAGCTCGACCTAGAGCTACTTGTTGTCTTTGACCTCCAGAGAGTTCACCAACCAACTGATTTCTTTTCTCTCTTAAAATTGGAAATAATTCATAAATTTCCTCAATTATATTTTTGATTTCATCCTCAACAAGAAATGCACCCATTTCTAAATTTTCTTCAACAGTCATCCCTGCAAAAACATTTTTAGTCTGTGGCACAAAAGAAATACCTTGCTTAACTCGATCTTGAGGAGATAATTTTGAAATATCCTTACCATCAATCTTTACTGATCCAGACTTTAAATTCAACAAGCCCAACATCGCTTTCATGGCAGTTGATTTACCAGCTCCATTAGGACCTAAAATAGAAACTATTTCACCTTTATTAACATTTACTGAACACGAACTAATAATGTCAGGACCATTACCATAACCACCTGTCATTTCTATTCCTTCAAAATATGCCATTAGTTTGTATCCTTTAATTTTGATCCTCTTCCAAGATAGCTTTCGATAACTTTCTCATCTTTTTTTGCTTCATCAACACTTCCTTCAAATAATACTGAACCCTCAGCCATTACAATCACTGGATCACACAATCTTCCAATAAAATCCATATCATGTTCAATCATACAAAAAGTATAACCTTTTTCTTTATTTAACTTTTCTATTGCAGTTCCAAGATCTTTTAACAAAGTTCTGTTAACTCCAGCCCCTACTTCATCTAATAATACTAATTTTGCATCAACCATCATGGTTCTTCCAAGTTCTAATAATTTCTTTTGTCCACCTGAAAGATTTCCAGCGAGCTCATTTGATAAATGTCCTAAATTTAAAAATTCAACAACTTCTTTCGCTTTCTCTTTAACCACAGCCTCTTCTTGTGCAACTAAACCTGGTTTAAATAATGCTGTCATTATTTTTTCTCCAGATTGATTTCCTGGAACCATCATTAAATTTTCTAAAACAGATAAATTTGAAAACTCATGTGCAATTTGAAATGTTCTTAACAACCCTTTAGAAAACAATTCATAAGATGGAACATCAGTAATATTTTCATCATCAAAAACAACATTTCCACCAGAGGATTTTAAGTTTCCAGCAATTAAATTAAATAAAGTTGTTTTACCAGATCCATTTGGCCCAATGATACCAGTGATAGTTCCTCTTTTAACTTTTATTGAACAATCTGAAACTGCAGCTAATCCACCAAAATATTTACTTAAATTATTAATCTCTAAAATATTTTCAGACATTTGATTTATTTGTTAAGTCTTCTGTGAATACTATTTAATGTTCTTTCTAGAGATCTATAAAATCCATCTTTAGTTAATTCTTTCACACCTTGTTCATTTAAACCTTTTGGCGTTTGAGACTCTTTTACTAAATTCTTTAAATTTTCTTTTGAATTTACTACAGCATCTTCAGATAAAGCTAGAAATAAAGAAGTAATATATTTTTGAGCATTATTTCTTTTTACCCCTCTTTTTACCAACCAATCAGTCATTACTCTCAACATCTCATAAAAAGGTGCCATCATGCCAGAGGTTGACCAAAAATTTATGGATGATTTTTCATTTTTAATTTCTACAGTTGTGCCCAAATTATTAAAAAATGCTTTTACTTTTGAATTAGGAGGACAAATAGGCACTGGACCTTTCTTTAATGAAATTGGAGGTAGAGGTATTGCTCTTACAATTTTTGCTTTTACTTTAATTGCTTTCTTTAATTGAGATAAAGTAATTGTTGAAATAAAACTAACGACTGTTTGGGTTGATTTAAATTTTAAATCTTTAATAATTTTTTCACCAACAGTAGGTGTAACAGATAAAAATACCCAATTAGATTGATCTAAAATTTGTTGATTATCCTTGGCAATAATTATTTTTTTAAACTTTCTTTTTAACTTAAGAGCTATTTTTTTATTTCTTGGAGAAATAATAATTTTCTTATAGGAAATTTTTGATTTACATATTCCAGTAATCACTGAAGCTGCAATTTTTCCAGTACCAATAAAACCTAAATTCATAATTTTGCATACTTTATATTGATTATATTGAATTAATTAACAAAAAAAGAACCTCTAATTCTTAGTAATTCCCTACTTAATTCCTTATTTTTTTTAAAAGGTTTTCTTCCATGAAGCCAGAAATAATTATTTGCAATCACAGAGAATCCAACAGGTAATTTTGTAATTATTTTATTTTTACTTTCCTCTAATCCATCAGACAATCTCTGTAAAAAATTTCCTTGATCCATATTTTTAGGTTCTGGAAATTGATCTATATAAGATATCGTTGGTCTTCCCTCTTTATCAGTCGAAAAGACTGGATGCTCTACCTTGTAATCAATATTTTTACTTTTTGGTGACCCCCAAACAAAATTTTGTCTCCCAATTGGATCATTGTATAAATCATCACAATGCTCCCAGTCATCAAGGTGTAACATGGCTGTTTCACCACCTTCAACATTTTGCTCATCAATTTTTGTCATAATTAACCAATCGGTTACATCTTTCACATACGTCCCATCTGTGTGAAGATCCATATTCCTATAAGCCTTTCTTAGGTAAGAGTCGCTAGTATCTTCATGTTTAACATGAAAACGAGCATAATATTTTCCTGCCATGGCATCATGATTAGGTACACCAATTAGATGAGCTATTGCAGTTGATAACTTAACTAAAAATGTATCATTAATTTTTGCGGTTATATTTTTTGGTCCAATAATAAAGCAACCTGTAGATCTATCTCTAATAATTGAGTTCATTAATTCGCTTAATTTATTATTTGTTAAATCATCTAAACTTTTAGCTAAAGTAAATCTTGTAAATGGTTTTAGCTCTAATGCTGTTAAATCAAATTTATTAAAAGGGAAAATTAATTTATCTATTATGTCATTTTCTAAACTAATTTTTATAATCCTATTTGATTTATCATGTTTTTGAATGTCTATGCCTGTAATTTTTTGCATTCTAAATTTTATTTTACCTTATTTTATAAATTAATTTAATCAGATATAATTATTTATTATTGCCATACAAATAGCTGAGAATATTGTTGGATAAACAAAGTTTTTCTTAGAAATAAAAAAAACAAACAAGGACAAAAACACAACAATTGATCTACTGTAATAACTAGCATCTACCAAAACACCAGCAGGAAAAATTATAGTTCTAGCTATTAATGCTGCCAAGGTTGCATAGGCTAAACAATTAAACCACTTAAAAAGCTTGGAAGTTTCTTTTATTCCCTCAGATGTTAGAGCACCCAAAAATCTAGACAAAAATGTTGCTAAAGACGTAACAAGGATTGCGTAAACAATGTTAGCTGACACTGTGCTCTCCTACTAGATAAGCTAAGGTTCCACCAATTATACCTGCTATCAAAATTGACCACTCTGGTGAGAATAAATAAATAATTGGTCCTAATATAGTTCCAAATAAAACTGATAGAGTTATTGGTATAGTTTTAGATGCGCCAATCATCATACATAGAAAATAAACTGGATTAAGAATTGCTAAACCCAACATCATATCTTGATTTAAATGTTCTGAAAAAGAGAAACCTAAAAATGTTCCAATTACTGATACACTTACTGTTGCGCTTCCAATACCAATCCAATAATCAATTCTATGTTTTTTTGGAATATTTTTATAATTGCTTTTCATGATTAACCATGCGGAAATAGCAATGAAATGACATGAAAAATAATATTTCCACTTAGGTTGACTTCTATGCATCATTAAAGGAAATAAAGATACAGCCATAGGGTAAAGTCTTGCATTCACAATCCATACCGCCAAAAAAATATTTAACAAAGATGCTCCTATTAACATGGACTCGGCCATTACTAGTGAGCCTGGTAAAGCATAAGTTAAAACAGTTGAAAAAATACTTTCCTGAATATTAAAACCTAAATTTTTAAATAGAGCTCCAATTGCTATAAAGCAACAAGTTAAAGCAATAGCTGGACTATCATGTGTAAATGTAGATCTATATCCTTTAAAGAAAAAATTTTTATTAATCATTATCCACCTAGGAACAATCTACCAACATCAGGATTTTGAAGTAAGTCATCTCCTTTACCTGCAATAGCAGTTTGCCCAGATACTAAAACGTATCCTATATCTGCAAACTCCAATCCTTTTTTGGCATTTTGCTCAACTAGAATGATTGTTTTTTTTTCATTTTGCTGAAGATCTCTTAATATTTCAAAAACCATCTCAATATATCTAGGTTCAAGTCCAATTGAAGGTTCGTCAACTAAAAGTACTGAAGGTTTCATAACTAACGCTCTAGATATTTCTAGCAATCTTCTCTCACCTCCAGATAAAACTTTTGCGGGTTGGTTTCTTCTATTTCTTAACCTTTCATACTTTTCAAAAATTCTTTCAGCCTCTTCAAATGATTCATCTGTTTTTTCTTTTATGTATCCTCCCATTAATAAGTTTTCTTCTACTGTCATATCTGGAAATACGGAGTTATCCTGTAATATATAAGCTATACCAACTGACTTTAACTTTTCTGCTGGGGTAAGATTTGTAATTTCTTTTCCTTCAAGTTCAATTTGGCCAGAAAAAATATTTGTAAAACCATATATTGAATGAAGAATTGTAGATTTGCCAGCACCATTAGGACCAATTAAACATAATGACTGAGCTTTGTTTACGAATAAATCAAAGTTATGTAAAATTTCCATTTTTCCATAACCAGCGTTTAAATTTTTAATAGTTAAATGAACTTCGTTTGGAGATAGTTTTTTTAAATCATCTGGTGTTGGAGCTTTTCCTAATACTTCATATTGGTTAGCCATTATTGTGCTCCTAAATACGCATCAATGACACGTTTATCATTTTTAATTTCATCTGGTGATCCATTAGCCAACATTTTACCATGAGCTAAACAAAAAATATTTTCTGCTAATTGCATAATTACTCTCATGTTATGCTCAATCACTAAAAGTGTTATTCCAAAATCTTGATTAACTTTAATTAATCTATCAATAATACCATTTATTAGAGTTGGATTAATTCCAGCTGTAGGCTCATCTAGAAGTAACATCTCTGGCTCATTCATTAATGCCATCGCCAATTCTAATAATTTTTGCTGGCCAAAAGATAGATCTCCTGCTCTTAGCTTTCTTTTTTGATATAATCCTACAAAATTTAATAGATTTTCAGCCTTTTCAGTTAATTCTTTTGGAATTTTAGAAAATATTTTCATTAAATTTGCGTCACTACCTTTGTGACTAATGAGCATATTTTCTATGCAATTAAGTTTTCCATAAATTCTAGTTTGTTGAAAAGTTCTTAGCAGTCCTAACTTAGCAATAACTGGAACTGGTAACTCAGAAACTTCTTTACCATTAAATTTAATAGATCCATTATCTATTGGGTAAGTCCCTACAATTGAATTAAACAATGTAGTTTTGCCTGAACCATTTGGCCCAATTAATCCAACTATCTTACCTTTTTCAACATTCATTGAGATGTCTACATTAGCTTTAACACCACCAAATGATTTACTTACGTTGCTTACTTCTAAAATACTCATTTAAGTTCTACCTGTGCTTTACGATCTTTTTCATCAACTACTTCACCGAAACGTTCTGGATATTTTTCTCTTAACCATCCCATAATTCCTTCTGGGAAATAAATTACAATTACTACAATCAAAACTCCAAGAGCAACATACTGCCAACCTAAAAAGAATGTCCAAAAACCTTCTTTAAATATATGGAATATAGTTGCACCTATAATCGGACCCCAAAGTGTTCCCTTTCCTCCAAGTATTGCCATCAATACCATGAATACACCCATCTCTCTTCCATCAAATGCAACGTCTGTAGAGTCTATGTAGCCAACTAATCCGCCCATTATTCCACCAGCTAATCCACAAAAGAAAGCTGAGATCATCCAGCCAATAATTTTATATTTCATTGTTTCAATGCCCATTGCTTCAGCTTTATCTTCATTATCTCTGATAGCATTAAGTATTAATTTAAATCTTGTAGAATAAATTGAACGCACTGCAATAAATGTCAAAATTAAAGTAAAGAAACTTAAGAAATAAAAAAATTCTCCTCTTGCTTCTAAACTTCCAACGTCTGGAAATGGAGGTGTTGTAAAACCTTGACCAGCACCAATAATTTCTATTCCTCCAGAAATTTCGCCAGCAGCTACTCCTAAACCCAATGTGCAGATCGCAAAGTAATGACCTCTTAGACCTAAAATTGAATATCCTATTAAACCAGCAATAATAGTTGGAACTATAGCTGCAACAACTAACCCAGAAGCCATTCCTTGAAAAAACTGGGTAGGAGTATGTACAAATGTTTTCTCGCCACCACTTTCAGTCCATTCTGCCAATGGAAAAAACATTCCAACTTGAACCGATGCACAAAGATACATACCAAGACCATAAAACAAAATATTTCCAAATGAATTATAACCCATCTCACCACCTTGAATATTCCAAGTAGTCGCAAGAACTATCAATACACAAAGTATTGATAATTGAACTTTAAAAGCTGGAAACAAGAATGGAGCTATTAAGCCAAAAATCAAAATACCAGAATATAAAATTATGTTATTCTTGTTCATATAAGCTGTTTATTTTATCTCTAAATTTTTGGTCAACTGTAAAGTAATGTCCATTCTCTTCATGTACGCTTGATCCATTTAAATGATACTCATCTAGATGTTTTTTAAATTTTTCGATATCAACTTTAATTATGTTTCCAGTATCATCTGTAATTTCAACTTTTTTCATTTTAGGTACTCTCTTTTTCTTGAAAGTTTAAACCTTCTGTAAACTAAAATTAATACTAATAATAAAAATACAGATCCAATTCTAAACTCTGTTCCTAGAATATAGTCAGCAAATTCCTCAAATACACCTAGGCCCATGCCAGACATTGCAACTCCTGGTAAATTTCCAAGGCCCGCAACAATAACGATCATAAATGATCGAATTGTATATGGTAATCCCATATAAGGGTGAATTGTAAATGTTATTGAAATTAAAGCTCCAGCTACACCACAAAGAGCAGCATTTATACCAAAAGTTGCTGCATAAACCTTTTCTGTATCGACACCTAAAATTTTAGCAGCTCTAGCATTTTGTGCAGTAGCTCTAATAGCTCGACCAAGCTTAGATTTTTTCATGTAAATTACTAGACATATTGCGAATAAAATACTTATGAAAGCTGAAAAAAGTTTTGAGTTTGGCAACACAACATTATCATTAAATAACATAGTTGTTCCATAATCTGAGTTTGCAAGTACAACGTCAGCACCAAATGCAAAATTCATTAATTGCATGAACAGAATACTTATTCCAAAAGTTGCTAATATAGAGATAAATAAGTCTCTATCCACTACTTTGTTAATAACCAGCTTGTAAATTAGTACACCTAGAAAATACATAATTACTGGTGCTACAATTACACCCCACGCTGGATGAATACCGTAGAGATACATAAAGTAAGCAATATACCCTCCCAGAATAACAAGATCTCCTTGTGCAATATTAATTATGTTCATCACTCCCCATTGAAGAGCCATTCCGTACGCAATCAATGCGAATAAAATTCCAAGTAGGATTCCATCCAAGCAAGCTTGGACCGTTATCATCGGATATTGGAAAACCATGAAATCCATAAAAAGTATTTGGGTTATATAAAAAAAAGCCCCCTAATACTAGGGGGCTTTGATATTTTTTATTTTATCTTTCTGACCACTTAGGAACAGGATGTATTAACTTAGCTGATGCCCATTTAGTTGGCGCAACAACTTTATTCTCACATTTACCTGAGTCATCACACATTACTTGGAAAAGTACCATAGGTTTGTCAACATTTTGACCACCAGGTGCAAATTTTATATTTCCATAGAATGTTTGCATGTTAGTAGCTGCAAGAGCATCTCTTACTTTTTTCTGATCAAACGAATTTGCTCTTTCAAAAGCATCTTTAAATACTAACAGTGCAGCAGAAGATTCTGCAGATTGATAAGGTGGATCATATCCAAACTCTTTCTCAAAGTCAGCCGCATAAGTCATTCCATCTTTAAAGAAATTATCTTTGTATGTTAATGTTTTGTGCCATTGAGAAGCGCATAGTGCATACTGTGAGTTTTTGCCATGCTGTTTTGATAGTTTAGCAGCATCACAGTGAGTCATAGCCAACATTGGAACATCTACCTTCATTTCAGCAATTTGTCTAATTGCAGTAAGTGCACCTTTTGTATGACCTGATACAACAAGAACATCTGGCTTCATTTGTTTGACTTTAACTAATGTAGCAGCCATATCGTTTAACTCTTTTGGTAACTTATCATCTATTACCTTTTTTGAGCCAGTTCTTTTAATTGCATCTAAAACTCCCAATCTAACATCTTGAGAAAACGCATCTTGTTCGAATGCCATTGCTACCGTCACTGGTTTTCCATTATTCTTTTCAACTGCTAAATCAATAGCAACATCAAGATACAAATTAGCTGGAGCTAATACAGCAAATAGATATTTGTAACCTTTTGTAAACAAAGATCTAGATGCACCATTTGCTTCAACCATTGGAACACCATATTTTTCAGTAACCGGTGCAATCGCTTTAGTTAAACCAGAACTGTAAGGGCCAAGCATAAACTCAACACCATCTTGTGAAATTAATCTTTCTGCAAGCTGTGCAGCTCTCTTAGGGTTTGACTCATCATCATAATAAATAATATCAAACTTATAAGTTTTTCCACCAACTTTGACACCACCCATGCTGTTAATTCTATCAACGGCCATGTTGTAACCATTTTGAGTATGAACACCATTTGATGAGTATTTACCAGTTAGGGAAATAGCAGCACCTAAAATAATTTTGTCACCAACAACTTTTGCAAATGATACAACAGAAGTTGAAAATAAAATTACTAATGCAGAAACAAAACTTAAAATTATCTTATTTAATCGCATTTTATTTCCTCTTTAATTAATTAATTATAAACTGATTAAATAAAGAAATTTTATTTTATGCAAGTGGCAATAAGAGCCAAAATCGGTCAATATTGTTGTGTAATTAGGATTATTGCCGCAATAATAACTAAAACACTCGCAGAAATTGTATTTATTGTTTTTGGATTTGCAGTGATCCATTTAATTAATTTCTGTGCAAGCATTGCGTAACCAATTAAAGATAAAAAATCTAAAACGATGTAAGTTGTAATTAAAATTACAAACTGAACCAATAAATTTGAATTAAAGTCAATAAATTGAGGAAAAATAAAAGGAAAAAACATCCAAGCCTTAGGACTTGTGCCAGCAACTAAAAAACCATCTCTAAAAAAAGATAATTTACTTTTTTCTATTTCTCCTTCATTTGAAATGCTTTTTGGTCGAGATTTATAAATATCGTAAGCTAAATATAATAAATAAATTATTCCTATCCACTTAAATGCATTTAGTATTGTTGAATTCTCAGAAAAAAAAGATCCAATAACAAAAATAACTAAAGTTGCCTGAATTAAATTTGCAGTTATATCGCCTAAAGCAGACCATACACATTTACCAACACCATAATTCATTGAATAAGAGATAATTACAATTCTGGGAGTTCCAGGGGTAATAAATAAAAATATTATAATTTGTAAATAAAGAATAAAATCTAGGGGGAGCATAAAAAAAGATAGTCCTTAAAAACCGGGAGCTAAAGATGGCTAAGAAGGACTATCTAGAATATAATATCAAAGGGTAAAAAAAATGCATTAAATATTTTTTTCAAATATAAAGGATTTATGAAAAAAAAAGGTCACAGGCCAATTACCAAAGTCAAAAATCCAGAACCCAAAATGGACGATCCTGATTGGATCATTTGGGCAGCTTGGGCAGACAGAATAACTTTTGAGGAAATTGAAAAAAAGACTGGAAAGAAGGAATCTGATGTAATTAAAATTATGAGGAGATCTCTAAAACCATCATCGTTTAGATTGTGGAGAAAAAGAGTAAATCAAAAAAGTATAAAACATCGTAAAAAGTTTGAATATTCTAGAAAAGAAATTACTAGTAAAATTAAAAAAGGTGATTATCTATAATTTATGAAAAAAATTACCATGTATACAGGTCCGCTATGTAATTATTGTGAGGCTGCAAAAAGATTATTAGCTAGAAATAACGCTCCCTATAATGAAATTGATATTTCAAAAATTGCAGGTGCTGCTGACGAGATGATTAAAAAAGCTAATGGTAAAAGAACTATTCCACAAATTTTTTTTGATGACCAACATATTGGTGGTTATGATGAAGTAAGAGCTTTAGAAAAAGAAAATAAACTTCAGGATCTTTTAAATAATTAATTCCATTCCTCTAAAGCTAATTGTTTCTTTGCTAATAAGCTTAAATCTTCTAACCTAACTCTTCCTTTATAATTTATTTCATAATCCTCAGCAGAAAAATCTGGTGGGCTTTTACCTTCTAGAAATTTTTTTGATTGTTTTATTGTATAATCAAGATTTTTTTTACAGTAAGGTGTTGCACCAACATAGACAACGTTAGAATAATTTTTGCCTGAATGTTTATCTTCAACAGCATGGATAACGTCTGGGTGCCACCAGACTGTATCTCCTGGTTTCATTTTGGGTATAGAAATTAAACCTCTTAAAAGTAAGGAGTGATATTCTTTATTAACTGAGAGAGCTCTGCCAAGTTTTGATCCACATAATTCATATTCTGGAATGTCATCTAGTAATGCTCTAGTTAAAACATAAGCCATTGCTTTGGCAATTGGTATTAATTGTAATGTTCCATCATTTGGTCCTTGTTCAGTTAATGCTGTCCATCCTTGGAATGTTCTAAAAACATGTGCAACCGCAGGAGACTCAAACTCAATAGTTTTATCTCTATATTTTGCGTCAAATGGATTATAATTTTCAAAGTTACCAGAAAAAATATCTTTATAAATTTTCTGGTAGCTAGTATCTGTCCATCTCTCAACTGATCCTGCGTCACAATGAGGTGATAAGCCCAAAGTGTTATCTCCAGGCTCTCTTCTTCTTACTCTGTCTGCGTAAGATAAATCTTTATTTGGATCAAAAACCTCATATTCACTATTCTTAAAATTCCAAAGATTATTAAGCCATTTTTTAACATAAGCCATTTCCTCGGCATGTCTTATTTCTATTTGTGTTTTTGACCAGTATAAACCGTATATTTGGGGTTTGCTTGATTTTAAATCACTGAAATATTTATCTAAACCTGCCTTTTTTTTTTGATCATCATAATATTTGTTATCTTCTATATATGACTCTAATTCTTTATTAAGACTAATTATTTTTTTATCTTCAAATACGTCCCTAATTATAATACAGCCCCTATTCATTACACTTTCTTTAATTTTATTATTCTTATTATTTAGATCTGAAAAATTAATATCTGGAATTATTGGTTTTGATAAATTCTTTAATTTTTCTATTTCTTGAATTTCGTTTTTTATGAATTTTTCAATTTTTTTAAAATTATTTATATAATTATGTGATTTTTTTCTTAATATTTTTTTTGATAATTTAATTTGATCATTGAAGTGATCTCTCATCAAGCTTATTTAATTGTTATAGTAACTATTGGCTCTTCCGGATAAAATGAACACATTCCATCATTGGCTGAAGGTGTACCATCACCCTCGCTGTTACTAACCTCTTGTACTCCTATAGCATTTCTTGTTCCAAAAGAAATGTCAATTGTTGGAGGTATTAAAGCAACTGTATATGGTGATGATAATGCATAAACTAATTGAATATCATCAGTAGTCAATGATGATCTCATGGTTCGCATTGCTATTGCTGAAGATAGTTCAGATGCATCTTTAGCATAATTCCAACTCCAACTTGTGTTTTTTTGTGAACAATTAGCATTAAAGCATTGTGTATAATTCGCAGTACTTTCATCTGATTGTCTTCCATTAGTCATATATAAATTCATTTCTGCATTTGTACCGCCTTCAGCTACTGCAACTTTATGAGTATACTTATCAGTGGCCTCATCGTTTTGATATTGTGAGTCGGCAGTTGCAATAGTAGAGCAATTATCAGTATCATCTGATCCACCAGTATCGATTGCACTCTCAGATTTAATTGTAAATTTTCTATCAATTGTAACTCTCAAATGTGTGTAAGTTTCACCTAGCGGTAATAAAGCTGAGTCTCCATAACTTGCTGCAGCTGCACCTGCACTTACAGATGCTATATCAACTACTTTATCTCCACTACCAAGCACAACTGCGTTATGGCATGCATCAGAAGTGTGAACATTATCAAAATCTACAACAGTGTAACCAGTGCATAATTCTATTTTTCTCATTGTAACCTTATAAACATCTGCATTTCCTGTAGCTGTTGCAGCTTGTACTGTTTCAAAATTTAATATCAAAAAGGATAAACTTATCATTAAAAATTTAAAAATATTTTTCATTAATCTGTTCTCGATATTGTTGCTGATCCTTTAAACTCAATCATAATTTTATTGTTTCTTTTAACTTTTGTTAAAAGTTGATCTGACATATCTTTGTTTTCTTTCCATGCTATATTTGCAATACCATCTTTTGCACTTGGGCCCTCTCTTGGAGGATGAACAAACATTATATTTGCATACCACTCATCATTTAATCCTTTTTTATCTTTATCATCATATGCGATCTCTAAATGAAGGTTTGGCGTTAGTATCATTTCTGATCCTAATTTTGCTCCTTCGATATCATCTCTATCAACTCCTTTCCATTTATAAGTACTTAAAAATATATCAGCCCAATGAATATAAGGAATTTGTGACTCTAATCGAATATCATAACCATCTAAAACCTTCTCATCTTTTCCATCATTTAAACCTTTGTAATAATTGCCATAAAATTCTAAGACTGCACTTCTTGCCTCTACACCCACACTACTTCTCATATTTCCATGATCGTCATAATCAAAAAATATATTAGTTCCTGTAAGCATATATTTATCATCACTCAAAAATCTTTTTCCAAAACCTAAATTTCCAATAATTCTTTCATCATTATTTTGTTCAGTATTAAATATTGAAAACTGTGTAAATGTGTTACCATTAGATTTCTTATCCAGCTCTCTAACAGCAAGTATACTATAATCTGGTTTATTATTTTCTCTTAAGTCTATACTTACCTCAGTTATACCCTCACCAGGTACAAGATTTGATATAAACTCACTAGCCTTTGATGAAATTTTCTCAGATACATCTGCATAAACATTCACTAAAGATAAATGAAGAAACAATAAAATCTTGAGTAAAAATTTCATATGTTAAAGTAAATTTTTATACACAATAATTCAAGAAACAAATTTACACAAAATAGTTAATTTTTTGGTTTAAAAATTAAACATACTCCATTGTTACAAAATCGCTTTCCTGTAGGTTCAGGTCCATCATCAAATATATGGCCATGGTGGCCTCCACATTTTTTACAATGATATTCGGTTCTTGCGTAACCTATATGATGATCCGTTTTGGTTTCAAATACGTCAGGTAAAGATTCATAAAAAGAAGGCCAACCTGATCCACTCTCATATTTTGTTTTTGAATCAAATAATTTTTCACCACAGTTTGCACAATGAAAACTTCCTTCTCTTTTTTCATGATTAAGTTCACTTGATCCAGCACGCTCAGTACCTTCCTCGAATAAAATTAATTTTTGCTCAGCAGTTAAATTTGGATTTATTTTTTTTGTCATGATCCTATATATATTTAGCACAAGATTGATGTAACATTGAATGTAATTCAACAAGTTTATTAAAATCTTTATTATAACCACCGCCCAAAACCCCACAAAATGGTGTTCGTCTAGAAAAGAAGTTTTCTACCACAAGCTCATCTCTTAATTTAATACCTTCATCAGAAATTTTTAATTTTCCTAATCTGTCATTAAAATGAATATCGACACCAGCTATGTAAAAAATGAAATCAAAATTTTCTTGATTTAACTCATTTAAATAATGTTTAAGTGTTTTGATATAAGCGTCATCCTCTAAATTATCTGCAAGTTCTACATCTAAATCACTGTTTGATTTTTTTGCTGGATAATTGGTTTTTGAATGCATACTAAACGTAAAAACACTTCTATTATTTTTAAAAATTTCTGAATTTCCATTTCCTTGATGGACATCTAAATCAATGATTAAGATTTTATTAGCTAGACCTCTATTAAGTAAATAATGTGATGCAACCGCAACATCATTAAATACACAATAACCTGCTCCTCCATCATAACTTGCGTGGTGACTACCACCAGCAGTATTACATGAAATACCATAATTTATTGCAAGTTTAGATGCTAGCACAGTTCCACCTGTAGCAACTAAAGATCTTTGCACAACACTATCAACAAGTGGAAATCCGATTTTTTTTATACCCTCTTTACTTAGAGTTTTGTTTTGAATATCTAAAATATAATTTTTTGAATGTGCATAACTTAATGTTTCAAATGAACAAGCTAATGGTTTATGAAATTTTTTTACTATTTTATTTTTGATTAAATAGTTTGCTAATTCTCCAAATTTATTAATAGGAAATTTATGATCATCACCAATTTTAGCAAAATAATCCTCATGATTAACAACAGGTAGCTCCATTTTTACTCTAGCACTCTAATAGGCTTTCCATTTACACAAGCCTCTAGTCCTTCGATCATTTGATTATAAAAAATACTATAATTTTCAGCTGTTACATAACCTATATGAGGAGTAAGAAGCGCATTAGGTAAAAATCTAAGTTTATTATTTTCAGGTAAAGGCTCTTTTTCATATACATCTATACCTGCAGCAGCAATTACATTTGTTGATAAAGCAATAATTAAATCATCTTCATTTACAATAGGTCCTCTTGAAGTATTGATTAAAAAAGCTGTTTTTTTCATTTTATCCAATTCTTTTAAAGTAATGCAATCTTTGTATCTTGCTCCTCCTTGAACATGAATTGAAAGTACATCAGAATTTGTAATTAAATCTTCTTTGCTGCAAGGTAATACGTCTAATTCTTTACACTTATCTAAGCTCAAGTTTTCACTCCAGGCCATTACTTGCATTCCAAATGCTTTTCCAATTTTTGCAACTTCTGTACCTACTCTGCCTAGACCAATTAAGCCTAGGATTTTTCCTTTTAATTCAACTCCGATTGTAGTTTGCCAATACCCTTGATACATATTGTCAAACTCCTCTTTAAAATTTCTAGCCAAACCAAGAATTAGCCCCCAAGTTAATTCAGGTGTTGGGTTGATATTTATATCTGTACCACAAACTGTAATTTTTCTTTTCTTTGCAGCTTCTAAATCAATAGATCTATTACGTAATCCACTTGTGATTACAAATTTTAAATCATTTAAATTATCAATTAAATTTTTTGTGATTGGAGTTCTTTCTCTCATTATTAATAAAGCTTCAAAATCAGCTAACTGATCAATTGCATCTGCTTCATCCAAAAAAGGTTCGCTAAAAATCTTAAACTCATATTTCCCAGATAGTTTTTCTAAATCTACAAACTGTTGAGCAACGTTTTGGTAATCGTCTAATATAGCAACTTTAAGCATTTTTAACTTTCTTATTTGATAACAATATTCCTGTAATAATAAAACAAGCGCCTAAAATATGATAAAACATAAATTTTTCACTAAAAAAAATCATTGCCATAATTGCGCTTAATATTGGCATTAAGTGCAAAAAAACACCAGAGCGATTAGCGCCAATCATGGATATTCCTTTTATCCATAAAAGAAAAGATGCCAAACCAGGAAACAATACTACATAGGATAAAATTAAAATAAAAGGTAGTTCTAAATTAATTCTAAAGCCAATTTGATACTCAATAAAATAAACTGGTATTAAAAATACTAAACCAAAAGTAATTACTACTTGAAGTAATGATATTTGAGATAACTCATATTGTTTTCCCTTTAATAAAGTTGAATATAATGCCCATGAAAACATTGCTATAACCATAGTTATATCCCCTTTATTAAAATCTAAATTTTTTAATATCTCGATATTTGCTTTTGTTATAATCATAATTACACCTGCAAAAGAAAATACTACCCCTATAATTTGAAAAATATTTGTATTTTCAATTTTTAAAATTGAAGAAAACAACATGATCATCACAGGTATCGTTGAAATCATTAAAACTCCACTAATCACCTGAGTAAAATTTAATGAATAATAAACAATTGAATTAAATACTGTTATACTGGTAACTCCCAAAACAATAAAAAGTTTATAGTTTTTAATTATATAGTTTCTTTTCTCTAATATTTCAGGAATTGTAAAAGGTGCTAAAATTAACCAAGCAAAAAGCCATCGATAAAAATTTAATGAAAAAGGAGGAACTTCATAAAAACTTGCAAGTTTACCTACTACAAAATTCCCTGCCCAGAAAGTTACTGTTAAAAATAGATATAAATAAGCTAAAAAATTGTTATCTTTAGTCACTTAACTAAATCTAAGCGAACTATAAGGTTTTAAATCTAAATTTGTATTTTCGTTCGCTATCATCCCTGAAACAATCTTTCCAGAAATTGGACCTAAAGTCCATCCTAAATGATGATGCCCAAAACAATAATAAATATTTTTGTAATTTTTTGATGGCCCCATAACAGGTAAAAAATCTGGTAAAGTTGGTCTAAAACCTAGCCACTCATCCTCATGCCCTGGTAAATCACCAAGCATATATTTTGCATTATTTATCAAATTTTTAACTCTTGATTTAGATAATGGATTATCCAATCCACCAAATTCTACAGTTCCAACAACTCTTAAACCTTGTTCCATCGGTGTAATTCCAAATCCACGGTTGGAAAATATTACAGGTCTAGTTAATAAATGATCACAATTTTTAAAATGGACATGATATCCACGCTCTGTATCTAAAGGAATTTTTTCACCAAGATTATCTGTTAATTTTTTTGAAAAAGCTCCACAGGCTATTACTGCCTTATCAAAGACGTAACTTTGAGTTTCAGTTTTAAATACTGGTTTTTCTTCATCAAAACTAATATCTTTAATGTTTACTTTGTTAAATTTTCCACCTTTTTGCAAAAATAATTCAAATAGTTTTAAAAGAATTCTTTTCGGATTTCTTGCATGTCTTGCATAAGGATAATAAACGCCTGCATGGTAAAATGGTTTAATATGTGGTTCAAGATCATGTATTTCGGCTTTAGTGACCAATTGTTGTTTTACACCCAATTCATCTCTAACTTTAATTTCCAATTCTCTACTCTTTAAATCTTTATCATTCCAAATATAAAGAATTCCTTTGTTTTCAACCAAACCTTCTAAGTCTATCTCTTCAAATAATTCATCATATGCAGGTAAAGCTAGGTCCAAAATTTGGTGCATATTTTTAGCAGTATGCATCATCTTAATTTTAGTCGTATTCATTATAAATTTTATAAACCATGGAATCATCTTAGGAACATAATTCCATTTTAAAGCAAGTGGACCTGAAGAACTAAGCAACATTGCGGGCACGTCTGCTAGAACGTCAGTTCTGTTTAAAGAAAGTGATGCGTAAGGTGAAAAGTGACCTGCATTACCATAAGATGCGGCTTGGCTGCCTGGGTTATCTCTGTCAAAAATAGTTACATTGAAACCTTTTTTTTGAAGAAACAAAGCATTAGATACACCTTGAATTCCTGCTCCAACTATTCCTACTTTAAGATTTTTATTCATAAAAATGTTATACAAGTAAAAATTAATTTATCAGAGTGACAAATTATGCAAATTTAAATTTTATTATGCAATCATTTGTTTATGATTTATTTTAGCACTCAAAACTATACCAAAGCCAATCATTGTAGCCAACATTGAAGAACCTCCATACGACATAATGGGTAATGGAGAACCAACTATAGGTAGTAGACCCAAAACCATAGATAAGTTTACTACAATATAAATAAAGATTGCAAAAGCATAACCAAAACAAAAAAGTCTAGCATAATTACTTCTAGAAATTGCTCCAATTCTTACAATTCTAAAAATTATTATTGAGTATAATATCAAAAGACCAACTGAGCCTATAAATCCAAACTCTTCCGAAAATAAAGTAAATATAAAATCTGTATGTTTTTCAGGTAAAAAGTCCAAATAGCTCTGGGTTCCTTTTAAAAAACCTTTTCCATCAAGTCCACCAGAGCCAATAGCTATTTTTGACTGTATAATTTGGTATCCAGCACCCAATGGATCTCTATCTGGGTCTAAAAAAGTTAATATTCTTAGTTTTTGATATGGTTTAAGTAATGAAATTATAAATGGGAGCGAGATTAAGAAAGTGATAAATGAATAAATAAAATATTTAATTTTCATACCTCCTAACCACAATATAATTAAACCACTTAAAGCAATTAATATAGAAGTACCAAGATCAGGTTGAGAAACTACAAAAATTACGGGAATTATTATAATCGACAACACAATAGTTATACTAGTAAATGAATTAACATTTTCTATTTTTAGTCTATGATAATATTTTGCAAGACACATTATTATTGCTACTTTCATAAGTTCCGAGGGTTGCAGAACAAATAAATAAAGATCCATCCATCTTTGTGAACCAGAAGACTTGATTCCAAAAAATGAAACATAAATTAATAAAAGTATTACTACAAGGTAAATTATATAAGAAAAGTTGTGCCAAAATTTTATGTTAAAGAAAGCTATAAAAATCATTAAAGGAAAAAAAACTGCAAGTTTTACAAAATGATTTTTTGTATGAAAAAGGATTTCACCTCCATCTGTTGAATACATAACAAAAACACTTAGTGCGGAAAGAAGAATAACAGAAATCAACAATATGTAGTCTAAGTTTTTTATTTTTTGAAATAATGTAATCTCACTATTCAATCGATGATGTTGAAACATTTAAATAGTTATCCTTTCAAAATTTGATTGTTTATTTCTTAAATCATGTCTATCAATAATTAATTTAAATAATTTTTTTGCGATTGGTGCTGCTGCCTTACTTCCTGAACCACCATGCTCAACAATTATACTAAGCGCATATCTTGGATTAACATATGGGCCATAAGCAATATACAAAGCATGATCTCTATCTTTGTATGGTATTTGCTCTAATTCTAAATCCAATTCTCTCTCTCTCTTACTAATTCTCTTTACCTGAGCTGTTCCTGTTTTTCCTGCAAATTGATATTTAGGATCGTCAATTCTTGATTTATAAGAGGTCCCAAATCTTTCATTAGTCGAAGCAAACATTGCTTCTTGAACAATTTGAATATTTTTTTTGTTTTTAAATAATTTTTTATCCAATAATTTCTCGGATTCGGTATCAAATAACATACCACTCTCCATTGATTGTTTCGCATCTTGATAAGAAATTGGATTATTATCTACAATTATTTTTGGTTTTACGGCAAATCCTCCATTTGCAATTTGCGCAGTCATCATACAAAGTTGCAAAGGAGTTGTTTGTATATAGCCTTGACCAATACCTGTTATTAAGGTCTCACCTAAAACCCAGCCTTTACCAAGATTATTTTTTTTCCATTTTGTATTTGGAAATAATCCTTTTTTTTCAGTATCAAAATATTCGCCAAGTACTTTTTTACCTAACCCAAATTTTTCAGCTGTAATATTTAGTCTATCAACACCTAATAACCTAGCGACTTCATAAAAATATGTATCACATGATTGTTTCATTGCATTTTTTAAACTTACCCATCCGTGTCCTTTTTCCTTCCAGCAATGAAATGTTTGTCCATATAACTCCATTTTTCCTGTGCATTTAACTTTGAACTTGGTATCTATTACACTGTTTTCTAAAGCTGAAAGAGCAACGATTGGTTTTATTGTTGAACCTGGTGAGTATAGACCTGAAATAGTTTTGTTTATTAGCGGTTTTAACGGATTATTTCTAATTAATTGCCACTCATCTTGACTTATTCCGAATAAAAATAAATTTGGATTATAAGATGGAGATGAATACATTGCTATTATATCTCCAGTATAAATATCCATTACACTTATAGATCCTGCTTTTTCTTTTAACAATTCTCCACAAGCTTTTTGTATTTCTGTATCTACGGTTAAGCGTATTTTTGATCCTTGCTCACCCTTTTGATGCTCAAGTTGATTAATTCTTTTACCGTAAGCATTAACTTCATATCTTTGAATAGCATTTGTTCCAATTAAATGATTTTCAAGTCTTTTCTCTAAACCCAGTTTTCCAATTTTCATCCCAGGTACAAATCTTTCTTGGATGGTTTCATTTTCTAAAATTTCTTGTTCATTTGG
>CACCGK010000004.1 GCA_902545555.1 uncultured Pelagibacteraceae bacterium | reverse complement strand
TTATGCATCACTTCAGGTGATATTTGTAAATAACCAACAGGATTATATTTAAATGCTTTAGGATCACTCTCCCAAACAGAAACTGAATGAGCCATCAATTCTCTCATTGCTGGTTGAAAATAATTATTTCTTACTACACCGCAAGCAATTCCACTTGCACCAGCAGCTGTATCTTTTTTTTCTAATACAACGATGTCACCAGGATTTTTGTATGTTTCTGAAAGTTTCCAAGCAGTACTTAGACCGTGAATTCCACCACCGATGATAACTACTTTTGCTTTCGAAGGTAATGTCGTCATATAAAAACATTATTTTTTGCAAATAGTAATTAATATAATTTTTTATAGATCTAAAAATTATATATATAATTTAGATATTTCAATTTTTGTGAAATTTGACGCTAATAACTTATATTTTTTAAGGTATCCAGGTATTCATTAAATTCTCTAATAAAAGAGTCACTAGGTATTATATTCTTTACCCTTTGGTCTGTTGATGTTTTTTCAAGACGAAAGAATCCTTTTTCACAAGCTTCAGTAATAATTAATGCAGATTTAGGTCTAGATGTTTTAAATAATTTAGTTTTAAGTTCCTCAACAGATAGTTTTTTATTTTCTTTATGTGCAGACATTACTAATAACATCATATGATAGTGAGAAGGAGATTTTCTAAAAAAATAGTTACTAGCTGTATGCGACTGTCTCATTTGATCTTCCCAAAAATCTAATAATGTCTTTTTTTCTTTTGGCATTATTTTTAAGCTCTGACTCTTGATTTGGTTGGATCGTAGAATGGAAAACCAACAACTTTAGCACCAATCCTTTTTTGATGACCATCGATTTTACCTATTTCAACTTCAGTACCTATTTCTGAGTATTGAACATCTATTCTGCAAAGAGCAATATTTTTATTCAAAGTAGAGGACAAGCATCCACTGGTAACTATACCAACCTGTGATCTTCCAATATGAACACAGTCTCCATGTCCTGCTATTTCTTTTCCATTAAGTTCTAGGCCCACCAATTTCTTTTGTGGGTTAGCTTTTCTTTTAATCAATTCCTCTTTACCAATAAAATCTTCTTCTTTTGTTTTCAGTGGTACGGCAAAACCAATACCAGCTTCAAAAGGATCTTGCTCTCCATCAAACTCTGCGCCAAATAAAATTAAACCCGCTTCAATTCTTAGTTTGTCTAAGGCAGCAAACCCTGCTGGTATCAATCCATCATCTTTACCCGCTTCCATTAATTTATCCCAAACTTCGCAAGCATGTTTTGGATGACACCAAACTTCATAACCTAATTCACCAGTATAACCTGTTCTAGAAACAATTAATGGAATACCTTGAAGTTCTTCTATTCTACAAATAGTAAATCTAAACCAGCCCAACTCATCTATCGAAGGCTGTGTTGGTGGTGTAAAGATAATTTTCTTTAAAATTTCTCTACTTTTTGGACCTTGCAAAGATACATTGCTAATTTGATCAGTAGAGTTTTTAACAATAGCATTAAAATTCTTTTTCTTTGCAATTTCTTTTAGCCATTCTCCACCATATTCATCTCCACATATCCATCTAAAACCTGTCTCGCTTAATCTTAAAAGAGTTCCATCATCGAACATCATTCCATTTTCGTAACACATTGCAGAATATACAACTTGTCCAACAGAAAGTTTTTTTATATTTCTTGTAAGAGTGTAGTTCATTAATTCTTCAGCGTCAGGACCAATTATTTCAAACTTTCTTAGTGATGATAGATCAATTAACACAGCATCATTTCTACAAGCATTATACTCATTAACCAAACCATGTTTGGTGTAATCGTTTGGAAGCCAAAACCCTCTAGCATCAACAAAGTTTCTAGTTAATTTTGAAGTTCTCTCATAAAAACCAGAATTTCTAGTAAGTTTATTTTCAGAGTCTGTTTTCATTCTAAAACCAAATGACTTTCTAAATTCTTTGTTTTTGTCGTAAGTTCTAACAAATATATTAGTAGGATTCCATGAATTACAAGGATCTATATCACTTGGACATGCGGTTGTTCCTATTGTTAAATCTTTTAAAGCCTTAAACATTACATAGTCACCAGGTCTTGAATAAGATTCATCAGAAATAACAGAATTCAATCCTCCAGCAGAGGTGTTAAAAAACAAATTAATTGCATGCCAACCTTTTTGTTTCTGAACGCCGTATTTCGACATACTTTCAGTTAAATTATCCGAACAGTTTGGATGGCCAAAGTACCCCGCATCTTCATAATATTTTGAAGTACATGCAAGATTAAAAGTATCGTGTTTTCCAACAGTATCTCTTATTACTTCAACAAGTGGTTCATGATCTGTGTCATAAAATTTAGAGAACAAACCTGGTCCTGGAAAAGTATTACCCATGAATGTTCTTGTTGTTTGCCAGTCTAATCCTTTTTCAATTCCTTTTTCTAATTTTCTACTATCGAAAGCCACAAAGTCAGAACATTGTCTGCCAGTTGGACTTATCACTTGAATATAATCTCCTTCTTTAACCTCATAAGATATTGAGGTTTCTTTATTTATATTTTCTTCATAAACAGGTTCAAAAACAGGATCAGGAATTACATTTAATTCCTTATCATTAACAATTTTAGCTCTTTTAACAAATATAGTTAAATCAGTTGGTGGATTTTGTTTTGTAACATCCATATCTTCGCTAGGTGCTGAAAATATTGCGTAACATTTATCTTTTGATTTTAATTTAATTTTTTCACCAGGTTCTGTGTCTAAATCAAATATAATTGATGATTTTGAATTAGAAATTTTTAAATTTCTTTTTTTTAATTGATAGTTGGTTGCTAAAATTGTTTCATCATTCCCACTTAGAATATTTCTTATAAAGTTTTTTTCATTGTTTGATTTAAGATTTAAAATTCCAAGATCTGAATTTCCATCTTTTCCAAAACAAATAATCTCACATATTTGATTTCCTTCATTATTTATTATTTCTACTTCATCATCAGGAAAAATTTGAAAAGCAGTTAGACCACCACCATTAACAACATGTCTTTCAACTCCAGGTGGTAAAATATTCAAACCAGGATATTTGATATCTTTGCTTATTCCTAACATTTTTAAATTTAAGTGAGAACATAATATAATCAAAACGAGTTGACTATAACTTTAAATAGGAACATACTTTCTGTATTAATATATTAATAATAGAGGGGTATATATGAAAAAAATAATATCTTTACTATCTGCTCTAGTTATTTCTGTTGTAAGTTTTGCAGGAATTACAAATGCTGATAGCAAAAAGCCCATCGTGATCCCAACACATAACTGGTCAAGTCAAATTGTAATGGCTTATGTTATTGGTGGAATTTTCGAAAGTATGGGTAATAACGTGAAATACGTTAACGCTGACTCACAAGCAGTTTATGAGTCAATTAGAATTGGAGATGTAACTATATCTCACGAGGTATGGGAATCTGCATTTGGTAAATCATTTACTACTGCTTTAGATAAAGGTGGTTTATTAGATTGGGGTGATCATGAAGCAAGAACTCTTGAGGATATGGGATATCCAAACTGGGTTGCTGAAAAAGGATTATGCCCAGGTTTACCAGACTGGACAGCTTTAAAAAATCCAGATTGTGCTAAGAACTTTACAACACCTGATTCACCAGATGGAAAAGGAAGAATGTTGGAAGGTCCACAAACTTGGCATGGTGACTTAATTCCACAAAGGGTTGATGCACTAGGTTTAGGTGATTTATGGTGGGTTAAATTTGCTGGAAGTGCTGATGCACTTTGGGCAGAATTAGCTGCAGCTGAAAAAGAAGGAAGAGGAACAATTATCTTCAACTGGACGCCTAACTTTACAGATGGTGCTGGTTTTACATTTATTGACTTCCCTCCATACACTGCTGGTTGCAGACCAGAAGATGGTGGAGATGGTAAATGTGGTTCTCCTGATGGATACTTGAAAAAAGCAGTTCATGAGGATTTCCCAAAAACTCATCCCGATGCAGCAGCAACGTTCAAAAAAATGTCATTCTCTACAAGTCAAATTGGAGCTATGGCAGCTTTAGTTGACGTTGACAAAATGACTCACGAAGATGCAGCTAAAAAATGGTTAGCTGATAACGAGTCAGTTTGGAAAGCATTTACTAAATAAGGATTAAAGTAAAAATTTAAAATCTCCCCCAACTTGTTGGGGGGGATTTTTTTTTATATGATTTTGTGTAAAATAAATTCATGAAAAAATTTCTACTTTTTATATTATTAAGCTTTTTAATAAGTTCTTCTGTATTTGCTCGAAGCACCGGTTGCAAAGAGGGTAATTGTGATAATGGCTATGGTAAGTGGGTTTACACTGATAAAACTACTTATGAAGGTGAGTGGGTTTCAACAAAAAAACAAGGACAAGGTGTAGAGACTTGGCCAAATGGATATATTTATAAAGGTGAATTTAAAAATAGTGTTTGGAGTGGAATTGGAACGTTAACATTTCCTGACGGCTCTACTTATGAAGGGGAGTGGGCCAATGGTTTTATGAATGGTCAAGGAACATTTACTTGGGCTGATGGAAAACAAAAAACAGGTATTTGGAAGAACGGTAAGTTACAAGAATAATGTCTAAAGAAAATTATATTAATAAAATAAAAGATTTACCTGAATCTCTAAGGCAATTTATTGGTCTTATATTTATTACTCTAATAGTAATTGTATCTTTTAGTATTTTAAATGGAATTTTTGGACAAGGTGATGATTTAGTAAAAAGAATGAAGTTAGAGGAAGAGAGAATTGCTCAAGAAAAAAAACTAAGTGAGTTAATATCTAAACTACCCTCTGGAATATTAGTTTCATTTGATGGAACTGATCATTACAAATTAACGGATGATGTATATGAGCAAGTATGTAAAGCTACAAAACTAATTCCTCAAAGAGCAATAATGGGTGCTAATTTCTTAAATTTTAGAGCACATGAGCTATATACAATTAATGGAAATAAAATTGATGAGACTTTTGTCAAATGGGATGAAGAAAAAAACAAATGTTTTGCGGGTTTTACAGTTAGTGGAAACAATGTAGGTGTTGATGAAAGTATTACTATAAGTGGAGAAGCTTTAAGTTTTTTAAGTACAGGAATTGACACTAGAGTTTATTTTATTAAAAACTTTTAATTAAGGAAGGTAACAATTATTAACATTTTAATTTTATTGAATTTGAGATAACTTTAAAAAAATTTATGTCTCAGACTGTAATCAAATGCGAGTCGGTTTATAAAATTTTTGGCGAAAACGCCAAAAAAATGCTTGAAGAGTCTAACGGCAATGTTGATGCAAAAACCTTTCAGGAGAAAGGATGTATAGTTGGAGTTAATAATGCTTCTTTTGAAGTTGCAAAAGGAGAAATGTTAGTAGTAATGGGTTTATCTGGTTCAGGTAAATCAACACTTCTTAGATGTATTTCAAGATTAACAGATGCTACTGGTGGAAAAATTTTTATAGAAGGTCAAGATTTATTAGAATTAAATAATAAAGAGCTTATTGAGCTTAGAAGAAATAAAATGGGAATGGTGTTTCAAAGCTTTGCTTTGTTACCTCATAAAACAGTTGTTGAAAACATTGCTTTTCCGCTTCAGATAAAAGGCACTAATACTGAAGAGAGTATTAGTAGAGCAATGGAAATGGTAAAACTAGTTGGACTAGATGGAAGAGAGAATTATTTTCCAAGAGAACTTTCAGGTGGACAACAACAAAGGGTAGGAATCGCAAGGTCATTAGCAGTAGAGCCTGATATATGGTTTTTAGATGAACCTTTTTCTGCATTAGATCCATTGATTAGAAAAGAAATGCAAGATGAGTTTTTAAGACTTCAGGAAAAATTACAGAAAACCATCATGTTCATCACTCATGATTTTGATGAGGCATTAAAGTTAGCTGATCGAATAGCAATCATGAAAGATGGTATAATTGAACAGCTAGATACGCCAGCCAATATCGTACTAAATCCAGCAACTGAATATGTAAGAAAGTTTACTGAAGAAGTACCGAGAGAGAAGGTTTTGATTATTGAGGATGTAATGGATGCTTCAAGTAAAGATAATTTAGGAGATTTAAAAGTATCAAAAAATGAAATTATAGAAAATGTTGCAGAAAAAATACTTACTCAAGAAAAATTAGTAGGAGTAGTTGACTCAAATAATAATATTGTAGGATCAATTAAACCTTCAAAAATAATCGATACAGTTTTTGGAGGAAGAAAAAATGGTAGTTAAAATATGGAGTATTTAAAAAAATATCCAAAATTATTTCAATGGTTATTTTTATTAATTGTATTCTTTGCTTTATGTTTTGCAATTGATGTTCCTGAAACTTATAAATTTATAAGAGGCCAGGCAGAATTTGTTAAAGATCCAAACCAAAGTGTTTACTTTTTTCTAGGTAAAGAGGTTAGGTATTATGCCTTTGATGTATTTTGGAGATTGCCACCACTTCTAGGATGGCTGCCTATTTGGATAAACGACTCTTTATTTTTCTTAATGAATGAATGGATGCCAATGGAGTTTTGGAACGAAGATACTCAAGAATTTAAAACTCGACCATTATTATTAGAGATAAGTAGAAATTTAACTTCATTTATGACTTTTTTAATTGAATTAATTAGGGAGATTTTACTTGGAGGTTTAGAAACTATTGTTGCATTTACAAGTTGGGATTTTATTGATGCTTATCCATGGTTAGAGTTGCCAGGTTTACCTTGGACCATTGTTGCAGCTGGAGCAGCTATACTATCTTATAAATTAAGTGGAAAAGGATTGGCTTTATTTGCAGGTTTAACAATGATCTATATTTCTATATTTGGTCAATGGAAACCATCAATGCAAACTCTTTCTTTTATACTTGTTGCAGCTCCACTTTCATTTATTTTTGGTTTAGGCCTAGGTATTGCAGCTTACAAAAGTAAACGTGTTGAAAAAGCATTGTACCCAATTCTTCTAGTAATGCAGACTATGCCACAATACGCTGTATTAGTTCCTGCACTAGTTTTATTTGGAGTAGGTGATCACGCTGCTGTAATTATTACTATGGTTGTTGCGGTTCCACCAATGATATTATTAACAATATTAGGTTTAAGAGCAATAACCCCAGAAGTTATTGAAGCTGGAAGAATGAGTGGTTGTACCAATTGGCAATTAATGTTCAAGGTACTAATTCCAACAGCAAGAAGAGATATTTTAATTGGAGTTAACCAAGTTATTATGGTTTGTTTTTCAATGGCAGTTATATCTGCGTTCATTGGCGCGAAAGGACTAGGATTTAATTTGTTGTTAGCACTAAATCAACTCAATATAGGGTTGGCACTAGAGGCTGGTTTATGTATTAGTTTAATTGCGATTTTACTTGATAAAATGTCTTTGGCATGGGCGAATAAACAAACAGATTATTTTGGTAATCTGACATTTTTCCAAAGAAATAAAAATGTAATATTTTTTGGAGCTTCATTCGTAATTGGAATAATTCTTGCATACGTTGGGACTTTTATTTTCAAAGGTAGTTTTAATTACTTGTTTGAAATTCCTCATAATAAAGGAATATCAACAGCAGATTTTTGGAATAAAGGAGTTGATTGGATTTTTGATACTTTCTTCGTGTATATTAAAGCATTTAATACATGGTTAATTCAAGATGTACTTCAGCCGATGAGAGCTTTATATTTAAGAATGCCTGCAGTAGCTACATTGGTACTAGCAGTTGGTGCAGGATATTTAATTGGAGGAGTTCGATCAGCATTAGTTGTTGCTGCTTTGACTTTATTTATAGCATTAAGTCCATGGTGGGATAGAGCACTAGTGACGTTATACATGGCAACTTTTGGTGTAGTTATTTCTTGTTTAATAGGATTTACAGTTGGAACATTATGTTTTCAAAACAAAAAATCTGCAGCATTTATGCTAGGTGTTTGCGATATATTTCAAACATTCCCATCATTTGTATATTTAATTCCTGTAATGATGCTTTTTGGAATAACAGATACATCTGTTTTAATTGCTGTAATTGTCTATGCAACAATTCCTGCAACTAGATATACAATAGAAGGACTTAGAAGTGTTCCTGTTGGCTTACATGAAGCTGCAACAATGTCTGGTGTAAATAAATTTCAAAGATTAACAAAAATTGAGTTTCCATTAGCATTTCCACATATGATGCTTGGTTTAAATCAAACAATCGTTTTTGCTTTATTCATGGTGATAATTGGAGCCTTCATTGGAACAGAAGATCTTGGTCAATATATTTTAAAAGCACTTTCAGATAAAAATGGTGCAGGAATTGGTTTAACTTTAGGTATCTGTGTTGCATTTATAGGTTTAATTTTTGATAACTTAATAAGAACTTGGGTTGGAAAAAGAAAAAAACATCTTGGCATAGATTAGTATTTTGAAAAAATTTATTATCTCGATAGACCAGGGGACAACTTCCTCGAGGGTAGTACTTTTTGATATTAAAGGAAATATTCAATTTATATCTCAATACGAATTTAAACAATATTTTCCAAAAAATGCTTGGGTAGAGCACAATCCAAATGAAATTTGGTCGACAACACTTAAAGCGTTAAAACAAGTAATCAAAAAAGCAAAAAGTTTAAAAGGTCATATACTTACAATTGGAATTACAAATCAAAGAGAAACTACAATTTTGTGGAATAAAAAAACTGGAAAACCTATTTATAATGCAATCGTTTGGCAAGATAGAAGAACCCAGGAATATTGTAAATCTCTAAAGAATAAAAATTATGAAAATACTTTTAGAAAAAAAACAGGATTATTTATAGATCCTTATTTTTCAGCCACTAAAATAAAATGGATTTTAGATAATGTAAAAGTTTCAAAAAAGTTACTAAAAAATAATAATTTATTATTTGGCACAGTAGATACCTTCTTAATCTGGAAATTAACTAAAGGTAAACATCATTTAACCGAAGCTACCAACGCAAGTAGAACTATGTTGTTTAATATCAATAACAATAAATGGGATAATGAAATTTTACAGAAATTAAAAATTCCAAGAAGCATTTTGCCAGAGGTAAAAAATTCTGCAGATAATTTTGGAAAAACAGACAAGAGAATTACAGGAAAAGAATTACCCATTTCAGCTGTTTTAGGAGATCAACAAGCAGCTGTTGTAGGACAAGCTTGTTTTGAAAAAGGATCAATTAAAAGCACCTATGGTACAGGCGCTTTTATAATTATGAATACTGGATCAAAAAAAATTAATTCAAAAAATAAGTTATTAACTACAATTTGTTATCGATTGAACAATAAGACTACGTATGCTCTTGAAGGATCTATTTTCATAGCTGGAGCAGGTGTGCAATGGTTAAGGGATAAAATTAAATTAATTAACAATGCATATGAAACTGAAAAAATAGCTAAATTAACAAAAAGCAATAATGAAGTTTATGTTGTCCCAGCTTTTAGTGGAATAGGTGCACCTTATTGGAGACCTGATGCAAGAGGTTTAATAACAGGACTTACCAGAGATAGTGATTGGAAAACTTTAGTGAGAGCAACCATCGAGTCAGTTGCTTATCAAAGTAATGACTTATTTTATTCAATGAATAAAGACGGTTTAAAACCCAGAATAGTTAAAATTGATGGTGGTATGGTTGCTAATAATTGGTTTTCACAATTTTTGGCAAATATAATTAATTTAAAAGTAGTTCGACCTAAAATTTTAGAAACAACTGCTCTCGGAGCCGCGTTGTTAGCAGGTTATCAAATAGGAGAATTTAAATCATTAAATCATATTAAAAATACATGGAGAAAAGATAAGGAATTTGTACCAAAAATTGATAAAAAATTGAGAAATCACTTATTGCAAGGTTGGAAGCAAGCAATTAAAAAAACTTTAGCATAATATTTATGAAAAAAGTTTTAATAATTGGAGCAGGGGCAATGGGTGCAGCTTTTTCTGTTCCTTTAATTGATAATAATCAAAAAGTAACTTTGACTGAACCATATAACCTTAATTTACTAAAAAAATTAAAAAATAAAAAAAAATTTCATCCAGCTCTGAAAATTAACTTATCAAATAAACTTAATCTTAAGAAATTTAATCCTGAACTTCTAAATGAAAAATGGGACTTAATAGTCGTTGCTGTAAGCTCAGTAGGTATAGACATGATAAAAAACTATCTTAAAGATCTTAAACAAAAAACTTTAATACTTGTTTTAACAAAAGGTTTGAAATTTCATAAGAAAAGTAAGAAATTAATTAGTATGTCTGAGCAATTAAATTTAAATAAAAAAAATTTAAACATTTCAATATTAAAAGGACCTTGTTTAGCAAAAGAATTAGCGAGAAAGGTAAAAAGTTATACTGTAATAGCAAATAAAAATATAAGTATTGCTAAAAAAATTGGAAAAATGATTTCAACTAATTATTACAAAACAGAATATTCATCAGATTTAAAAGGTGTTGAGTTTTCCTCTGCTATTAAGAATATTTATTCAATGATAATTGGATCTGGTCAAGGAAATAACACTTCCTCTGCTTTATTTAGAAAATCAATAGATGAAATGAAATATTTAATTAAATTTTTTAGAGGAAGAGAAGAAACAGTTTATGGTTTAGCTGGTATTGGAGATCTTTATGTGAGTGCTGTAGGTGGCAGAAATAGCAAAATGGGAGAATACTTAGGTAAAGGATTTTCTTTTAAAAATGCTAAAAAGAAATTTATGAGGAATGATACCATTGAAGGAGCAGATTTAGCCAATGAAATTGCACCCTACATTTTAAGAAAAATTAATAAGAAAAAAATCCCACTAATGATTGCATTATTAAATGCAATTACTAAAAATAAAAAATTAAAAATAAATTATTAATTTTTTATTTGTTTAAAAAAGTTTTCATTGAGTCATCCATCGCTTTTTCCCAAGGTGTGTGATGGATTGGTGCAACTGATCCAGTCACAGGAGATGAAAATGATTTATTTCTATAAGTTAAAATATCCTCTACTTTATGATGTTCCCATTCTTTGAAATGTTTTCTAATTAATTCAAAATCAATTTTAGGATAATCGGACATCTCATGAAGTTCTTTGGTATACTCAGTTTGAAAATCAATCATTTGATCAGGATTTTCTAATTTTTCTTCCATTGAAACCCACTTATTAATGTCTTTATCCATTTCTTCATTACTAGGCATTTTGATTTTCCCCATGATTACATCTCTTGCATACCATCCTTGACAATCAAACATATTAAATGTGTGAAACTGATCCTGCATACCTAAATATAAAAGTTTATGATTATCTTGCCACACAACTCCTTTGTAAAGTTTTGGTGGATATAATCTGTTATGTGTTTTTAATTTTAAACTTTCATCTAAAAATGGGAAATGATGAAGATATCCAGTGCATAAGATAACTACATCGGCATTTTGTTCTGTTCCGTCTTTAAATATAGCTTTTTTTCCATCTAACCTATCTAAGTAATGAACTTCTTTCATGCCTTTTGGCCATTTAAAGCCCATTGGGTTATGCCTGTAACCGATTGTTACACTTTTAGCGCCATATTTATTACACTGCAGGGCTACATCTTCAGCTGAATAACTGCTCCCCAAAACAATTACATCTTTTCCTCTAAACTCTTCTGCATCTCTAAAATCATGTGAGTGCATTATTCTTCCCGGGAAAGAATTCATTCCTTCGTACTCAGGAATAAAAGGCACAGAAAAATGACCTGTAGAGACTACCACATAATCGAATGTATCATTTAAAACTTTATTATTTGCTTTGTCATGGTAGCTAATTTCAAACTTATCATTTTTATAAACAGTGTTTGTAACTCTTGTATTAAATTTAATCTTACTTTTTATATTTCCCTTGCTCACTCTTCCTAAAATATAATCTTGCAGTACTTCTCTTGGGGGGAAAGAGGGAATTGGTTTTCCAAAATGTTCATCAAAAGAATAATCAGCAAATTCTAAACACTCTTTAGGTCCATTAGACCATAAGTATCTGTACATACTGTTAGGTACAGGATCTCCATATTGATCTGAACCAGTTCTCCAGTTGTAGTTCCATAGACCACCCCAACTTTCTTGTTTTTCAAAGCAAACTATTTCAGGAATTTTTTCTCCCTTTTTTTCTAAATGTTCAAATGCTCTTAAAATTGAAAGTCCACATGGACCAGCGCCTATGATTGCTACTTTTGACATAGAATTTTTCCTATCATTAATAAATTTATAAATATATCTTACTAACAATTTTAAAAAAAATAAAATTATATTTTATTATGGGAATTAATTGGAATTATCCAACCACTATGTGGATAGGGGAAAATAGGATTGAAGATTTATCCTTAGCATGTAAAGAGTTAAATATTTCAAATCCATTATTTGTAACAGACAAGGATTTAATTAACTTAGATTTAGTAAAAAATATAATATTAAGATTAAAAAAAAATTTTCAAAATTTAGTTACCTTTTCTAAATTTACAGGAAATCCGATTGGAGAAAATGTAGAAGAAGGCGTTAAAGTTTATAATACCTCGGGCTGTGATGGCGTAATAGCTTTAGGAGGTGGAAGTGGTTTAGATGTTGGAAAAGCTATAGCATTTATGTGTAATCAATCTCGACCGATATGGGAATTCGAAGATATTGGTGATTACTGGACAAGAGCTGATAGTTCTAAAATTTCAAAAATTATTGCAGTTCCAACCACTGCTGGAACAGGATCCGAAACAGGTAGAGCATCTGTAATTATAAATAAAGTAACAGGTGCAAAAAAAATTATTTTTCACCCAAAAATGTTACCTTCGATTGTTATTTTAGATCCTTTACTTACACTAGATTTATCTCCAAGATTAACAGCAGCAACTGGAATGGATGCACTAGCTCATAATTTAGAGGCGTTTTGTGCGCCAGGATATCATCCAATGGCTGATGGCATGGCAATAGAAGGAATGAAACTAATTAAAAATTCTTTAATTAATGCATTTACAAATGGAAAAGATGTTAACGCTAGAATGGATTTACTTTCAGCTGCTTCAATGGGCTCGACTGCGTTCCAAAAGGGATTGGGAGCAATTCATTCATTGAGCCACCCAGTAAATGGTAAATTCAATGTTCATCACGGCTTATCAAACGCAATATTTATGCCTTATGTTTTAACTTTTAATAAACCTTCAATCGAAAATAAAATAATATCGATTTGTGATTATCTTAATTTAAATAAAAATTTTGATAGTTTTCTAAATTGGATTTTGGAATTAAGAAAAAATTTAAATATTCCACACAAATTATCAGATGTGATGGATTGTAATAATATTGATTTAGATGAACTTTCTTTAATGGCATTTGAAGATCCATCTACAGGAGGAAATCCTAAGAAATTAAGTCAAAATGATTTAAAAGAAATGTATATAAAAAGCATTTCTGGAGAATTATTTTAATGAAAAAAATATTGATAGTAGAAGGAAACTTGCAAGAAGAAAATCAAATTTTTTCTGAGGCTGGAATTCAAACACATACAGAAAGTCTTAAAGATAGTTTGGCTTATTTCACTGATAAGTTAGAAACCCACGTGGTTAATCCTTCATCAGATGAAAACATTGATAAAAATATTGATGCACTCGAAAGTTACGATGGCCTTATTTGGGGCGGAAGTAGTTTAAATATTTATAATAATACCCCAGAAATAAAAAGACAAATTGAATTTATGAAAGAGTGTCAGAAAAAAATTAAAAAAATTTTAGCAATATGTTGGGGTATGCAAGTTGCTGTGACCGCAGCAGGAGGAGAGGTAAAAAAAGCGACAAAAGGATCTCATCGAGGGATTGCCTCAAATATAGAAATTAATGAAATTGGTTTAAATCATCCACTCTATAAAAATAAAGATCAAAAATTCAATACTCCAGCATTTAATTTTGATGAAGTAGTTACAATGCCAGAAAATTCAATTTTATTAGCCTCAAACTCAATAAATAATGTTCAAGGAATAAATTTCAAAGTTGGTAACTGTAATATATGGGGCCTTCAATACCACCCTGAGATAACTTATAATAAAATGATCAATTTGATTATTTTCAGAAAAGAGAGACTTTTAGAAAAAGGTGCTTTTAAAGATGAGAATGAGATAGATAATCACATTAAACATATAGAAACTGAGAATAATAAATTAGATAAAGTCTCTAGAATGAGAGAATTGGAGAACTGGTTAGACTACTTAAATTTAGAATAAACCTTCTATTTCACCCTTGTCATTTAATTTTATTGAGTCGGCTGCAGGAACTCTTGGAAGACCTGGCATTGTCATAATTTCTCCACACACAACAACTATAAATTCAGCACCTGAAGAAAGTCTTACCTCTCTTACAGGCAAAACATGACCTGTAGGTGCACCTTTTAAATTTGGATCTGTTGAAAAACTATATTGAGTTTTTGCAATACAAACAGGTAACTTACCGTAACCTTTTTCTTCAAAATCTTTTAATTGTTGTCTAACTTTTGTATCAGCTACCACTTCAGATGCGCTATAAATTTCTTGTGCAATTTTTTCTATTTTTTTGAATAACGGAAGATCATCCTCATATAAAAATTTAAATGTATCTTTTTTATCTTCACAAATTTCTGTAACATTTTTAGCCAGTTCAATAGTTCCTTCACTTCCATTTGACCAATGAGTACATTTAGAGGCTTTTACTCCTTGCGTTTCACAAAAATCTAGCAAGGTTTTCATTTCATTTTCAGTATCAGTAATAAAATGATTAACTGCAACAGTAACAGGTAATCCAAATTTTCTAATATTATTAATATGTCTACGTAAATTTACCATCCCCTCTTTAAGTGCTGATACATTTTCTTTTTTTAAATCTTCTTTAGCAACACCTCCATGCATTTTCAGTGCTCTTATAGTTGCAACAATGACAACACAATCTGGTTTTAGACCAGATTTTCTACACTTAATATCCAGAAATTTTTCAGCTCCCAAATCAGCTCCGAATCCTGCCTCTGTTACAACGTAGTCAGCTAATTTAAGTCCAGCTTTAGTTGCAATAACTGAATTACATCCATGAGCAATATTTGCAAAAGGGCCACCATGAATTATTGCAGGATTGTTTTCTAGAGTTTGAGTTACATTGGGTCTTATTGCTTCCTTAAGCAAAACAGTCATCGGGCCTTGTGCATTTAAATCTTTTGCATAAATTGATTGCTTATCTCTTGTATAACCAATTGTAATATTTCCAATTCTGTTTTCTAAATCTTTTAAGTCTGTTGCTAAACAAAAAATAGCCATAAGCTCAGATGCAACTGTAATATCGAAACTATCTTGCCTTGGGTAACCATTAGCTACTCCTCCTAGATCAACAATAATAGATCTTAACGATCTATCATTCATATCCATTACTCTTCTCCAAACAACTCTTCTAACATCAATGTTAAGTTTGTTGCCCCAATAGATATGATTATCAATTAATGCAGATAATAAATTATGAGCAGAAGTAATAGCATGAAAGTCACCTGTAAAATGAAGATTGATTTGTTCCATTGGTACTACTTGGGCATAACCACCACCAGCAGCTCCACCCTTCATTCCAAATGATGGACCAAGACTTGGTTCCCTTAAACAAACAATAGATTTTTTTCCAATTTTATTTAAACCATCATTTAAACCAACAGAAGTTGTAGTTTTACCTTCACCGGCTGGAGTGGGAGTAATTGCAGTAACTAAAATTAATTTGCCATTCTCTTCTTTAAGAGTATTTAAATATTCCAAATTTATTTTGGCTATGTGTCTACCCATTGGACTAAAAGCAAAATTTTCATCCGGTACTCCAACCTTAGAAAGTATATCTTTTATTGGTTGCATCTTAGCTTCTCGAGCTATTTGAATGTCAGATTTTACTTCAGTCATAAATAATCAAATAAATTAAAAGTTTTTTATCTGTGACTTCTTATCCCTTTTTGTTATTTTTGGAAACTTCTAAAAAATATATATAAAAAAAATAAGCACTATTTAAATAGATTGTTATAAAATTAGCTGATGCAAAAATATTCTATATTTAACCTTGTTAAAAATGCTTTTTCAAACCATGAAAATTGGGATCTGGCCTGGAAAGACCCAACACCTAAAGAGGAATATGATGTTGTAATTATAGGTGGTGGGGGCCATGGCTTAGCTACAGCTTATTATCTTGCTAAAGAACATAATATTACCAACGTAGCAATTATAGAAAAAGGTTGGATAGGTGGTGGAAACGTTGGACGTAACACTACAATAATAAGATCAAATTATATGCACGATGAAAATGGTCTTTTCAGTGAGTTTGGAATGGATTTATGGAGAAAAATGAGTCAAGATTTAAACTACAACGTAATGTTTTCACCAAGAGGAATAATTAATCTTGCACACTCTGATGCACAAATGAATGCTTACGCTCGAAGAGGAAATTCAATGAGATTAAATGGAATTGATGCAGTTTTACTTAATAGAGAACAAGTTAGAGAAATCATTCCAATGGCTGATTTTTCTGAAAATGTAAGGTTTCCAATTTTTGGAGGATTAATGCAGCCAAGTGCAGGTACAGCAAGGCATGATGCAGTTGCTTGGGGATATGCGCGTCAGGCAGACTCTATGGGTGTAGATATAATTCAAAACTGCGAAGTAACAGGTTTTGACGTTGTGGCTGGTAAAATAAAAGGAATAAGAACTTCAAGAGGAAATATTAAAGCTAAAAAAGTTGGTATATGTGTTGCTGGAAGCACAAATATTTTAGCAGAAAAATTAAACATGACTTTACCAATTGAAACTCATTTACTTCAAGCATGTGTTTCTGAACCAGTAAAACCAGTTTTAGATAATGTAGTAACGTTTGGTGCAGGACACTTTTATGTAAGTCAATCAGACAAAGGCGAGATGGTAATGGGTGGTGATCTTGATGGATATAATAGTTATGCTCAGAGAGGAAATTTACCAACTTTACAACACGTTTTAACTGAGGGAATAGCTATGATGCCATTTTTAAGTAAATTAAAAATGTTGAGAACTTGGGGTGGTATAATGGATATGTCAATGGACGGTTCACCAATTATTGATAAAACACATATTGAAGGATTGTATTTAAATTGCGGATGGTGCTACGGAGGATTTAAAGCAACACCAGCATCAGGATGGACATTTGCACACACAATTGCACAAGATAGAGTGCATGAATTAAATGCTGGCTATAGCTTAAATAGATTTAATACTGGCCATCTTATTGATGAAAAGGGACTTGGAACAAAAACCTGGATATCGTAAATGCTTTACATAAATTGTCCACACTGTGGAATGAGATCTCAAAATGAATTTTCGTATGGTGGCGATGCAAGCGTTAAAAGACCAGAACTTAATAAAGAAGTTTCTGATCAAGAATGGGATAATTTTGTTTACAATAGAAAAAGTTTAAGAGGAAAACATTTAGAGCTATGGCAACATATTTCTGGATGTAGACAATGGATAAAGGTTGAGAGAGATACTGTAACCCATGAAATTTTTAGAACATTTAAAGCTGATGAGGAAGTTGCTTAATGACTCAAGCTTTTAGAATTGAAAATGAGGGATTAATAAATAGAGCTAAAAAGTTATCTTTTAAATTTAATGGTAAAACTTACTTCGGTTATGAGGGTGACACATTAGCCTCAGCTTTATTAGCAAATGGGGTTCATTTAGTAGGAAGAAGTTTTAAATATCACAGACCTAGAGGTTTCTTTGGAGCAGGTGTAGACGAACCTTATGCAATTGTTCAACTTTTTAGAAATGGTGAAACAGAACCTAATATTAAAGCAACAGAGCAGGAACTATTTGAAGGTTTAGAAGCAAAAAGTGTTAATTGTTGGCCAAGTGTTAATTTTGACATAGGTGCAATCAATAATTTTTTGAGAATTTTTTTGCCAGCAGGTTTTTATTATAAAACTTTTATGTGGCCAAAAAGTTTTTGGTATCGAATTTATGAGCCTTTTATAAGAAAAGCAGCTGGTTTAGGTGTAGCTTCAACTAAACATGATAAAGAAAGGTATGAACATAAGTACGAATATTGTGATTTATTAATTGCAGGCTCAGGACCTTCGGGATTAGCTGGTGCATATGCAGCAGCAAAAAATGGAGCTAAAGTAATTTTAGCTGAAGATAAACCAAGATTTGGTGGATCTTTATTAACTAGTGATGTCAATATTGGCAATCAATCAGGAAAAGATTGGGCTGAGGGGATAATTGCAGAACTCAAAACTATGCCAAATGTTGTTGTAAAAAACAGATCTCAAATTTTTGGATACTATGATCACAACATGCTTGTGATGTCAGAAAAAGTTAGTGATCATTTACCATCAACTAAAAAATATCACCCTAACAAAAGGTTATGGTACATTCGAGCAAAAGAAGTTTTGATTTCCTCAGGATCAATTGAAAGACCAATAGTTTTTGGAAATAATGATACACCAGGGGTAATGCTTTCTTCAGCTGCTAAAGAATATTTAAAAGTATATGGTGTTTTAGTTGGAAGAAAACCATTGGTATTTACAAATAACGATAGTGGATACGAAACAGCAATTGAATTTAAAAAACATGGAGTAGATCCAGTTGTTTTAGACTCAAGAAAAAATTCTGAGTCAGAAATAATTGATGAGGCAAAAAATTTAGGAATTAATATTAAAAATTCATATGTTGTTGTTGCTGCACAAGGATACAAAAAAGTAAAATCTGCAGATATTGCAAGTATTTCTGAAGATAAAAAACAACTTGGTAAGATAGAAAATATTCAATGTGATTGTATTTGTGTTTCAGGTTTTTGGACGCCAACTATCCATTTAGCTTCACAATCAGGAAATAAAACAAAGTTTAAAGAGGAAATTGATGCATTTGTTCCAGGGCAATCAAAACAAAATGAAATCACTTTAGGTGCAGCTAATGGTGTATTTTCACTAGAGGAAACTTTAAAATCGTCATTCACAGCAGGAAGTGAATTATCAAAAAAAATTACTGAAAATGATAATAAGATAGCTATTCCAAATGTTGTTGAAAAGAAATCTTCTCAACATGATAAGTTTTGGTGTGTTCCATTACCAAAAGGTAAAAATTATAAAAGATTTTTAGATTTTCAAAATGATGTAGCGGTATCTGATGTAGAAATAGCTTTAAGAGAAGGGTATCGATCAATTGAACACGTTAAAAGATATACCACTCTAGGAATGGCAACAGATCAAGGAAAAACAAGTAACTTAAATGGATTGCAATTAGTATCCGAAATTGAAAACAAAGTTGTTCCTGCGGTAGGTCATACGACTTTTAGGCCTCCATATACGCCTGTTTCTATTGGAGCAATAGTAGGAAGAGAGGTTGGTAAACATACAAAACCAACAAGAAAATCTCCAATGCACTCATGGCATGAAAAAAATAATGCAGTTTTTGTTGATGCAGGTGTTTGGTTAAGACCAAGATATTATAAAAGAGGAAATGAAAATTTATTTGAGGCCTCTAAAAGAGAAGCAAAAAATGTAAGAACAAATGTTGGTGTTTGCGATGTAACTACATTAGGTAAAATTGATATCAAAGGTCCTGATGCAGCAGAGTTATTAAATAGAGTCTATACAAATGCATGGTTGAAGCTACCAGTTGGTAAAGCTAGATATGGTGTAATGTTAAGAGAAGATGGAATTGTTATGGATGACGGAACAACTACAAGAATTTCAGAAAATCATTATCATATGACTACTACGACAGCTCAAGCAGCTAACGTTCTTTCGCATTTAGAATATTATTTGCAACTAGTTTGGCCAGAATTAAATGTGAATGTAGTTTCAACTACAGAACAGTGGGCAGGAGCAGCTATCGCTGGACCTAAATCTAGAGATTTATTACGAAAATTATTTACAAATTTAGATGTATCAAATGAAGGTTTGCCTTTCATGGGCTATATGGAGGGAGATTTATTTGGTGTTAAAGCAAGAATATTTAGAATTTCGTTCTCAGGTGAGCTTGCTTATGAAGTGAATGTTGAATCTCATTATGGAAATTTCATGTGGGAAAAAATAATGGAAGTTGGTGAGGAATTTAATATTCAACCATATGGAACAGAAGCATTATCAACTCTTAGAATTGAAATGGGACATGTTGCTGGATCAGAACTTGATGGTAGAACAATTCCATTCGATAACGCCCTAGAAGGTCTTGTTAGTAAAAAGAAAGATTTTATTGGAAAAAGATCACTACAACGAACTGCATTTACTGCTGAAGATAGACAGAGAATAGTAGGGGTAGTTCCATTAGATAAACAAACAAGTATACCAGAAGGCTCTCATTTAGTTAAAGATGATAAAGCACCATTGCCAAATCCAAAACTAGGTCATATCTCTGCATCATGCTGGAGCGTTGAATATGACAATCCTTTTTCTTTGGCAATTTTGAAAGATGGAAAAAATATGATCGGTCAAAAGCTTTTTGCGATGTCGCCACTTAAAAACAAAGTAATACCAGTTGAGATAGTTTCATCACATTATGTAGACCCGAAAGGTGAAAGAGTTAGATCATGACATTAATTTCAGCTTTATCAAATGTTCATGCAAAAGGTCAATTCGGAGATTATGAAGGTAAAAATGTAAACGATTTACTTAAAATATCTGAAATCAAAAATTTATTAATTGTTCAAATAGTTCAGTACAAAAATTCTTCAGTTTCATTTGAGGGTATTGATATTGATGGTTTAAAATTAAAAAATGAACCTTTAACAGTAGTATTCAATGAAAATACAAGGATTATGTGGAATGGACCAAAAAACTGGCTTTTAGTTTCAACAAAAAAAGATTTAATAAAAAATGTAGTAGACAAATTTAAAGATACAGATTTTGCTATAACAGATTTATCTCATTCTAGAGCTATTATTGAAATCGAAGGTAATGACTCTATAGAAGTTTTAAAAAAAGGATGTCCTTTTAATTTTAATACATTGTATAAAAATAATTCAATAAACTCAACTTATAATGGAATAGCTTTTACTGTAGATAAGTTGGGTGAAAATCCAAATAAAGTAAGGTTATTTGCTCTAAGAAGTTTCGGTGAATCTTTATATCATTCAATTACAGACGCATCTCTAGAGTTTGGCTTTGAGACTTTGTAAACTTAAATTTTCAATCTCTTGTTGCAATATAAACACCTATAGAGGTAATTAGAAATCCAATTAAATCTAAACTAGTTAAACCTTCATTTAAGAAAAGCCATGCCATAAAAGCAGACGTTGCTGGTATTAAAAAAAATATAGAAACAGTTTTGCTTGCTGAATTATTTTTAATTAAAAACATTAATATTGTAAATGCTCCAAATGATACCAAAAATATTTGATGGCCCATTGCAATAATAAAAGTTTGTGAGAAATTAATATATGGATCAACAAACAAAATAATAATTAATAAATGAAACAAACAACCACCAATAGCTTGATTCATATTACTTACAGATAAAGGTAAGTTATTGCTTAATTTTTTTTGCCATAAAGTTGAAAATGTAATTGCTAATAAAGCAATTATTGTTGCCATCAATCCTGCTGCTGGTATTTTTGAACCAATATCAAAACCCAATACAAGTCCTGCACCAGCAAATCCTAATAAAACACCAATCCATTGTTTTGTAGATACTTTTTCATTTAAGACAGGACCGCTCAATGCATTTGTGAGTATTGGTTGAAGAGTTACAATTAATGCTGCAATTGCTGTAGGCATACCTATTGAAATTGAGTAAAAGACACCACCAAGATAAAAACCATGAAATAAGACACCACTAAAAAAAGATTCAAAAAAGTTTCTTTTGCTTACTAAAATTTTTTGTTTTGAATAAATAGAAAATAAAAAAAAACCAAAAGCAACTATTGCAAATCTAAAAAAAAGAGCAGCAAATGGATCACTATTGTCTATGATAGGTTTAGTAGTTATAAAAGCAGAAGACCATAAAAGTATGAATATGAAAGGAAATATTTTAATCATTGTATTTAATAATCAAATAAATTTACTAAAATCAAATAAATCAATACCTATAATGAACAAATTATTTGTAGAAATGAAATATCAAATCACCTAAGATTTAATAATGAATTTTAGATTGTTTAGACTTTTAACGATTATACTGTCTTTTTTCTTTTTGACTGGTTTTGTGCCCCTTTTTTCATTTGTTGGACCAGGTGTAACCGTTATCACTTCAGGGAATGTCTATAAAGCAAGTGCACAATTCATAATTAATAAAAAAATAGAAAAAGAAACTGGCAAAAATTCTTTGATGTTTATTAAAGAAACATTAAACAAAGTAGAAACAGATAAAAAAATGGAAAAAACTTCGCTAGATGAGGACTTAATCAAGTTACTTGAAAATAGAATTAAGATTACAAGAAAAAAATTAGATGATCAAAATTTACAAAAATTAGTTAAAAAAAGAATAAATATCACTAGATTAAAACTTAATTTAAATAATATTACTCAATAACATTAAGAATTATTAGATTTTCTTGTTTAGTTTCTTTACACCACATTTCATAGCTTTCACAGACCCTCCACAAGTGATCAAAAGCTCTCTGTGAAATTTCTAGTGGAAAATGACTCTTAGTATAATATAGCTTTGGTATCTTCATTAAAAATTTTATCATAGAATCTTTTTGTAGTTCTAAAAGTCTTAAAGTTTCTTCATTAATTTTATTTTTGGTAACAGTATCAATAAATTTATTATTCTTAAGCTCTAAAAACCATTTATCATGAAATTCTCCAGAACTTAAAATGTCATATTCCTTAGTAGTCATGAAAATTTCAAAAGCTTGTATATTATTGATTTCAGGATTTTGTTTTTTAATTTCTATTATATTTGAATAAACAAATTCAGCAGCTCTCAACACATATGGCTTTTCAGTCTTGTTAGACATAAACTAATTTTTATACTTGACCATAGCTGAATGAGCCAAAATTAAGTTAGGATCTAAGAAAACTTTTGAGGATTTAACATTTTTAAATGATTTAAATGCAAAAATTGCAATAGGTAGCTCTGTACATCCTAAAATAATTTTTTTACATTTCATTTTAATTAAGGAGTCAATTGCAGGTTTAATTGCTTTTGCTGCAGCCTTTACATTACCCATTTTAACTAATTTAATTGATTTATTAACTGACATTTTTTGTATTTTTTGAGATGGCTCTATCAATTGATAATCTTTTTCAAAAAATTTTTTATAAACTCCAGTTCTAAGAGTACCTTCCGTTGCTAAGAGACCAACTTTGGAGCTTTTCTTACATTTTTTTTTTGTAAATTTGAAAACTTCTTTTGGCATATTGATTATTGGAATATTAACTTTATTTTGTAAATCATCGAACCAATAATGGGCCGTATTGCAAGGTATAACTATAAATTTACATTTATTCTTTTCTAGAAGCTTACAACCTTTGAGTAAGCTCTTTAAAACTTTGTTATATTTTTCTTTACTTTTTTTATTTGTAGATTTGTTTGAAAGATTTTTAGTGTGAGAGCCTATAGATTCAGGTCTGCCGGGAATGTTTGATTTATTATAAAGTAAAAATAATGGATACTCTTGATCAATTTTTCCTCTATTCAGGACAGCAAGCTTATTACACAAATCAAGACCAGCTTGTGTTCCCATTCCACCTAAAATTCCAATCATAATTTTGATCAATTTATTAATTTCAATCTATAATCAATAAATGTGTTAAAAGGTTGTTATTAAATAAGGTATTGGCTGAATAATAAATTTCCTTAAGTAAAATAAATTTTTCAGCCAACAGGAAGTGTGAAATTATGCAGTTTTTAAGTTAACTGCTGAAGGACCTTTAGGACCATCTTCAACATCGAAAGTCAAAGCTTGACCCTCATCTAAACCGTTCATACCAGCGTCTCTTACTGCTGAAACATGTACAAACACATCTTTTTCTTTATCTTCTCTTTCAATAAAACCAAAACCTTTGGTTGGATTGAACCATTTTACTTTACCTTGTAGACTCATATTTTTCTTCTTACTTTTTGTTATATTTAATTATTACTTATAATTAAGTAATATTGGCTTTCTTTAGAATTTATAGAGTTTTGTCAACAAAATAGATCAATAATTAAAAATAATTTTTTAAATATCCTCAATTAACATAGTTAAATAAACAGAATTGATATCTTCTTTATAGTGTGCAAAAGGTTCGCATACTGTGAAACCAGTTTTTTTGAAAAGTTTTCTTGCGGGTATAAAAAAATCACCTGCTCCTGTTTCAATACTTAATCTTTTTATTTTAAGCTTTTTAGCTTCATTAATTAAATGATTAATTACATTAATCCCTTGCCCTTGGTTTCTAAAATTGTCATGAATTCTTATCGATTTAAATTCCCCATGTTCTTTATCTAAAAATTTTAATGCACCGCAACCAATCAGTTTTTCATTATCCCACAAACTCCAAAATTTAATAGATGTTACTTTTAAACCTAGAATATCTAGGACGTGAGCACTTCCCTCTGGAGAAGCAGCTCTAAGCTCAACAAAGTGTTTTGTTAGAAGCTCATTAACTTCGGGATTATCAAAATTGCCTTCTATCGATTTTAACATTTATATTAAAGTTGTGATATGACCCATTTTTCTTTTTTCTTTTATATCTTTTTTTAAATAATCAAAGAAAAATTGGTTATCATTAAACTTTTGCATGTTTCTATAATGAGTAATTTGATCACCAAGCAAATTCATCATTTTAGCATTGGATATTTTTTTTAATGGAATTTGTTTTAAACCGCATACAGCTCTCACATGATTTTCAAATTGACTAACATTAAAAGCATTAATAGTAAGATGCCCTGAGTTGTGTACTCTTGGTACAATCTCATTTACATAAAGATTATCATTTCTATCAATAAAAAATTCTACACACAAAGTCCCAATATACTTTAGCTCCTCAGCTATAAGCATAGCCCAATCTTTAGATTGATTAAAAATTTTTTCATTTATTTCAGCAGGAATTTTTGAATATTTTAGAATTTGATCCTCATGGGTATTCTCAATTGGTTCATATATCTCATATTTGTTGATACCATATCTTGTAATGATAATTGAAATTTCTTTTTTCAATTTAACAAGTTTTTCAAGAATATATCCTTTTGTAAAATCAATATTCAATGAATAAAGTTCATCGCCTGATTTAATTGGATATTGACCTTTGCCATCATAACCAAGTGTTGTTGTTTTTAATATTCCTGGTAAAAAATCTTCCAAGGCATCTATGTCAGATTTTTTTTCAATAGAAACATATCTGGTTGTTCTAATATTTAATTTATTAACAAAATCTTTTTCAGCCAATCGATGTTGAATTAATCTGTTAACAGAGGGTTTTGGTAAAACAGGTTTAAATTTATTAATTTCATTTAATGTTTCATATGGAATATTTTCAAATTCGTATGTGACTAAATCAACCTGATTGATGAATTCTGATATCTTTTCTTTATTATCATAACTTCCAGTAACAAATTGATTACAAAAATTTTGTGCTGGGGCTTCTGTGTCGTCACAAAAAACAACAGTTTTAACATTTAATTTTTTAGCTGCTATTGCAAGCATGCTTCCAAGTTGACCACCCCCAATGATACCAAGAGTAATTTCAGACATTTTATTATGGAGATTTCTTTACTGATTTAGTTTGTGAAGATCTAAACTTTTTAAGTTTTTCTAGAACATTTGAATTATTGTTAGCAATTATTGCTGCAGCCAATAAAGCGGCATTAATGGCACCGTCCTCTCCAATGGCAAGCGTACCTACAGGTATTCCTTTAGGCATTTGAGCAATAGACAATAAACTATCTAAACCTTTCAGTTTTTTACTTTCAACAGGAACACCAAGCACTGGTACATGTGTTAGTGCTGATATCATACCTGGAAGATGAGCAGACCCACCAGCACCTGCAATTATAACTCCTATATGATTTTGCTCAACTTTTGCAGCGTATTCATACATTCTTTGTGGTGTTCTGTGAGCAGATATAATTTTTGTTTCAAATGAAACTCCAATTTTTTTTAGAGTTTTTTCTGCTAGTTTCATTACTTTATAGTCAGATTGACTTCCCATTATAATTGAAACTTTTAATTTACTATTTTTTTTCATGAAAATTGATCAGTCTGTTTATTTCAAAATTAACTTAAAATTTCAATAAAATTAATAGTAATTAAAATACTTATTGATTAGAGTTAAGCATACTATGAATTATAAAATCGACAATCTTCAATATTGTAATTGGTCTAGGAAAATCTTTGAGATCAACAGATCTGCTGGCCTAGATGCTGTTCATGTTACTATTGTTTACCATGAAGATTTTGATGAATTACAAGTCGAAATAAAAAAATGGGAAAAATTATTTGATGAAAATTCTGATATAATTTTTCCTGGTAAGAATTTTCAAGATATTGATAAAGCTAATAAAGAAAACAAAACTGCAATATTTTTTGGTTTTCAAAACTGTTCACCAATTGAAGATGACATAAATCTTGTCGAAAAGGTTCATCAATTAGGATGTAGATTTATGCAACTTACTTATAATAACCAGTCTTTGCTAGCAACAGGCTGTTATGAAAAAATAGATAGTGGAGTTACAAATTTTGGACGTGAGGTTATAAGAGAAATGAATAGAGTTGGCCTTGTAGTTGACATGTCACATTCTGCAGAAAAAAGCACTCTAGATGCAATTGAATTTAGTGAAAAACCAATTGCAATTACTCACGCCAATCCTTCTTTTTGGCACCCAGCTAAAAGAAACAAATCCTCAGATTTATTAAAAATTTTAGGTGATAGTGGTGGTATGTTGGGCTTATCATTATACCCACATCATTTAAAAGATAACACAAATTGTACTTTAGATAGTTTTTGTGAAATGGTGGCAAAAACTGCTGAAATAATGGATGTAAAACAAATAGGAATAGGATCAGATCTTTGTTTAGATCATCCGGATACTGTTGTTGAATGGATGAGAAATGGTTCTTGGTCTAAAAGTAAAAATTATGGTGAAGGTTCAAAAAATAAACCAGGTTTTCCAAAACAACCTGAATGGTTTCTTGATGCAAGAGGGTTTTCAAATATTGAAAAAGGTCTTAAAAAAGTAGGATTTTCAGATACCGAGACTCATGGAGTACTTGGAAATAACTGGTACAATTTTTATAAAACTATTTAATTATGAAAGTGGAATTAAGAGAACCTAACAAAATAATGAAATTATCAAGGCTAGGATCTTTTCATCAATCAAAATTATCTTTTTTAAGAAGTTTTCTTAATGAATTTAAAGAGTGGGAATATAAAAGAGATTTATTTGATTTAGATGAAAATGGTTTTGGAGAAGCTGTTTATTCATTTAAAAAAAATAAAAGAGTTTATTCTTTAGTTTGTTTTGCAAACGAAATCAAAGATGAAGAAAGATCAGATAGAGTTATTGCAACAAAATGGGATGCTGCTTTTACATTACACGATGGAGTCCCAACTAAGAAAGACATTGAAAGATTAAAAAATGAAGTTCCCAAACAAGAAGTTGGTAGACTTTCTTATAAAGAATTAACTTTATCTAGAGCAAACAAATCATTAAGAATTTATAATCACGTAGTTGAAAGTTTAAGTAAAGGTAAGCAGCCAGATTTAAACTTATTATCAAAAGTAGGCTATTTATATAGGACTACAGCAGTGTATGGCTCGGGTAAATTTGGTCTTGCAGATCGATTTAGAATTAAAAATCGTGAAGAAATTAATGGTCCATTCAGATTGGAAATGATGTTAGTATATTTGGTAAGACAATTTACTTTTGATCAAGTTAATCATGTCGCTTATCATAAAAATCCAAAAAAAGCCGTTAAACTAGATAATAATATTTGTAAAAACTTGGGAATAGGTAATTCCACAGGATTGGGTATGGCTCCATTTATAGTTAATCACCCAACTCTATTAAATAATTGGATTTTAAGTAGAGAAAAAGCACTTAAGAAAATTAGAGAAATCAAAGATGTAGAAAGTCAAGATAGTGATTTGTTTATTGATTGCGTAAAAAAATCTTTAAAAAATATTATAAGCTGGAATACTGATAGCGAATATCAGCAAACAAAAATCACATCATTACTAAAGGATGTTGAAAAATTTTTAAACTTTATAAACAAAGATTTTAATTTTGAGATCGAATATCCTTTTAACAAAATATATCAATGGTTGGAGGATAATACTTGCGAGGAATGCATTGAATACATTGTTTCAATAATGATGGAACCTTATAATAATATTGTAAATCCTTTGGTAAAAGAAATGAGTTCGGATGAAGAAAAATATTTTAATATTCCAACTCATAGAAAAGTTGAAGAATTGCGTAATATCATCGAAGCAAAGTATCCAAACATTTTAGATATTAATTTTGAAGAAAAAGAAAATAATAAAAACTTTTGGTTTATTTCGAAAAATAAAGAGGAACCTAGATTAGCTGATCGTTTTGAGGAGTATGGATCAGAATTAGAACAGCCTTTAGCAATAGCAAGAGATATAAAAAAACTTTATGATAAATTATTAGTCTCAAAAAATAATTTAACTATTGCTGAGTTTTTAACGTCAAATTCTGAATTAAGACATGTCGTTAGGAGGGCATTCATTGTAGAAAAATTTCCTTATTCAGAGATACAAGATAATACAATTGGAAAAGATTTAATGCCAATTGATATGCTTAGACTAAAATTGTCTTTCTTTGGGGCATTAAAATTTGATCCGCGATCTGACAAATGGTTAAGAATTTGTATGTTTCAAGGAGCTCCACTTCCAAACGAGTTAAAAAGTTATGACGAGCAGTGGGTATATAAAACCAATATTTAATAATGAAATCACTGAGTGAAATTGAAACTACTGTTAAAAGAGCTTCAAAGGCAGCAGGATATTCTTGGGGAGTTTCCGAGGAAACAGGAAAAAGCATAAGATTGTTAGAGCTATTTAGTTTACCGGGTATTAAGCACCTTAATGAATATTTTAATCAAAAAAACAAAAGAAAATTTGAAAATTTAAATTTAATTAGTGAAAATAATTCCTCATCAAATAATCCTTACTGTCCAATTACTTTAGGTGTTAGTTTTTTAGATCAAATAAATGTTTTAGAAAATTTAAAAAAAATTGAGTTTAAAAATGTTGCTTATCCAATTATTTTTATTTCCTTCATAAGTCGTTCATCAGAAATTATTGGAAAAAAAATTAATGTAAAAATAGATGAAAAAAAAATGTTATTAAATCTAAATGTAAATATTTTTTCAAATTTTATTGATCAAGAATTTCCAAAGATAGCGAATACAATTGAGGTCAATCTACTTAAAAATGAAGATAACTTTACAGACGATGAATGGAATAATTTATACAAGTTATCCGAAGAAACTTTTGTTGAAGAGAGTGATAGTTTAAAAGAGGGTGCGGCAGGTGCTGGTTTGACTGATAATGATTGATAATTTTGATGAGGAAAAATTTAAGGAGCCTTCTGAAAAGGATTTAGATGATATTTGTGATGAATGTAGAGAAATTGACCCAAGTGTAACTCAAAATTTGATTTTAACAGGTTTCAAAATTTGTAAATCTTGCAGAGTCTCAAAAACAATATTTCCTATTTAGATAATAATGGAATTTTTCTTAATTTTAGTTTTTATAGTTTTTCAATCTATATTTGGAATAGGTTTACTCTTGTTTGGCACCCCAACTTTTTTGGTATTTGGCTATACATTCCCAGAAACTTTATCTTTGTTATTACCTATTTCAATTTCAATTAGTTTATTTCAATTTGTTTTTTCATCAAAAAAAGATTTTAAATTCATAAAAAAATTTAACATTTTTTGTTTACCTTCACTGATAATATCTATTTATTTTATTTTGAATATTTATGAACAATTTGATTTTAAAATATTCATTTCAATTACAATCACGGTAGTTACATTAGTAAGCTTTTTTAATAAAAAATTAAAAATAAATAATGAACGAACAAACTTATATTTAGTTTTAATTGGAATAATTCATGGAATTTCAAATTTAGGAGGAACACTTTTATCAATTCTTTCAGTTTCACTTAACAGAAATGATAAAATTTTATCAAGATTCTTTATATCTTATGGATATTTATCAATGGCTATAAGTCAGTATGTTGTTTTATATCTCCTTGATGAATTGATTTTGAATTATAAAAATTTTTTATACTTAGCATTCGTTATCTTAATCTATTTTCCTACTCAATTTTTTTTTAGAAATATAGATACCTCAAAATTTAATAACTGGATTTATTTTACAGCATTAATCTATGGAGTCATGATTTTTTTTAAATTCTTTAAATCTTAACTTATTTGATTAACTGGAAGCATATTCATTCTACTCATCACAAATGAGATAGATAAGAATGCAATAATTAAAAAAGATAAAAGCACAATCCCAAAAGATTTAAAATTAGATTTTAAACTCAATATTTGTTTAGTTGAAATTATTAAACCTGCAAAAATCCAAAATTGGGTAAGAAAAATTATTGGTATCATTAAATCTGGCGTTACTGCAAAAAATCTTAATAAACCAGGGGCATGCGCAAATCCAACAGCTGTTAAAACTTTTTTGAATGAAACTTTGGTTTGTTTATCAGGAAATAATTTCACTCCAATTACAAAAATAAAAATCGCCCATATTAGCCAAGTAACTATTGCAGTTAGACCAGACATTGCGATAGCTGTTTTAATAATTGTATTCGCTGCTACTGCGCCAGCGATACCATCTAGGATCATTATAATCCCAGCAAAATATATTGATGCTTCTCCAAAATTTTTATTATCTGAATAAAGGGTTTTATCTAATTTGATTGACTTAAAAATTATATTTAAAAATTCAGCAAACATTAATTTTTTTTATTTTTATTTTTTTGAGCCTTAAAAGAAACAATTAATGGAAATATTATTAAAGCAATAGCAATGATAATGCAAACTGCTATTAGAAAACTTTTGGTCATTAGAATTGAAAAGGGGAGCTGAAATTAGCTCCCCCTTAGTAAATTTTAGCCTTTTACAACTTCTCTTGTATTTGCGTTAAAAGACTCTTTGAATGGAATATCCACAACTACAGCATCTACAGGTGTTCCTGGAGTTTCTGAGTATTTTTCAGGAAGATGAACTTTAAACTTAGTTCCAACTTTATTTTTTGGAAATCCATTAGGGTTTAAAGTTCCATCAAACGGAACGTATCCCATAGCAATATTGGTTTTCTTCTCAGGATGCCACCATGGTGAAGTAAGAAATCCAACTGGATCTCCACCACTTTCTGGTGATACAAGCCAAAAGTCTGGCGCATAATCATCAATTGGTTTACCGCCCAACTCCATTCCAACTAATTGAAGTTTATATGGTTTTTTTCCAGCTTTAATATCTGCTCCCATTTTCTCTAAAGCAGCTTTACCAACATAATCAGCTTTTTTATTCCATTCACCTTTACCAGATAATGAAACTTGATAACCTAAATTACATTGAAATGGATTATGTTGTTGATCCATGTCTTGCCCCCAGGAAAGAATACCAGCTTGTATTCTTCTATGGTGTGCTGGTGCAATCACCATTAATTTATGTTTTTTTCCTGCATCTAATACTGCGTTCCACATATCTTCAGCATATAAAGTTGCATTTCTTAAATATATCTCGTAACCAGCTTCTCCTGAAAAACCAGATTGAGAAATTACACAACTTCTTCCACCAACTGTTGCTTCTGCTAATCCATAAAAAGGCATATTATCAAAATCAACTTGGTCACCACAAAGGTCTTGCATTAAAGCTTTTGATTTAGGACCTTGAATTTGTACTGGACATGCATCTATTTCCTCAATTGTACAATTAAATTTTCCATCTGCATTTACACCTTGTAAATACATTCCGATATCAGAGTCTGATAATGAAAACCAAAATTCATCTTCAGCAATTCTTAAAAGAATTGGATCATTTAAAACTCCACCATAAGCGTTACACAAAATTACATATCTTGCTCTCATAGGAGAAATTTTTGTTGCATCTCTAGTTATTACATAGTCAGTAAATTTTTCTGCATCTGGACCTTTAACTCTTATTTGTCTTTCAACAGCAACGTTCCACATTGTTACATGGTTAACAATTGCATCGTACTCAACCATTGCTCCACCATCTTCAGGTTTTACATAACCTCTTGGGTGATAAATTCGATTGTATACAGTTGCTCTCCAACAACCTGCCTGCATTGATAAATGCCAATAAGGTGACTTTCTTACCCTTGTTGAAATTAATAATTCAACTTTAGTTGGCCCACTTTGTCTTAAATTGTATGGTACTTCTCTATCAGATTGATCAACAGAAGTAACATGTTGTACTTTAGTATAGTCAAATTCTTTAGACATAACTATTCTCCTTCAACCACTTGTTAGTTTCCTTCAAGCCGCCGAATGTATAAATGTGGAAGTTATCAGAGTGCGATTTAACTTTCCCAATTAAATCATTAGGGTCTTTAGGTTTCAATAAATCTAATGCCTTAGTAAAATTAGATTTAAGAAAGTTAATGGAATTTTTTGCCCCTACAATATTAGCAAACTTAATTAAGCTAGATATTTTTAAAGGTCCAGTAATTCCAACATGCACTGGTACGCTTTGCTTAGAAATAAAGTCTATAATAGGCTGAGGATCAAGTAACCACTGAGTTACAATATAATCAGCATAAGGCTTTTTATCTATCATAGCTTTTTCTAAATCTGAGTCGGATATATCAGGACTCCCCTCGGGATGTCCAGCAATTCCTATTTTCATTTTTTCAAAATAACCTGTTTCTAGAAGTTGAAATGAACTATCAAATTTACCTGCTGGCTCTCTTCCACCTCCAATAATCAAGGCTTGCTTCACTCCTCCATCTTTGCATCTAGAAACATAATCTTTAAGTTCTTTTTCATCATGCATGGATCTAGCAGGAAAATGAGGCACGGGGTTAAATCCTTTTTTTACAAGTTCTACTGCTTTATCAGCAGTTTCTCTATAATCACCCCCAGGTAGCATTGTTATATAAATGTCAGACAACGCTGGAACTGTATCAACCTCTGTTTTAGGGCCTATTTCCAATGAAAAATTCATAATGAAATCTTTATTTATTTTGAGATATGAGTCTAGAAAATTCGATTGAGACTAATTTACTTTTTTAATTGACCTCTGTGCTTTTGAATTCTTTGTCCGTACTGTTGAGTTACTCTATCAAAGATAATTGCCAGAGCTACGATTGCTAAGCCATTCATCATCCCAAGTGCTAAATACTGGTTGGAAATAGCTTGTAAAATTGGCACTCCTAAACCTTTTACACCTATCATTGATGCAATCACTACCATTGCTAAAGCCATCATAATCGTTTGGTTAATCCCAGCAAAAATAGTTGGTAGAGAAAGTGGGATTTGAACAGATCTTAATTTTTGCATCGGTGTTGCCCCAAAAGCTTCACTGGCCTCAAGGGTTTCTTTATCAACTTCTCGAATTCCAAGATTGGTTAATCTTACGATTGGAGGTAAAGCATAAATACAAACAGCAAGTAATCCTGGAACTTTACCAATACCAAGAAGCATAATAATTGGAATTAAATATACAAAGCTTGGAATAGTTTGCATCATATCTAAAACAGGTAAAATTGCTTTTTCTGCTCTACGTGATTTTGACATTAATACTCCAATAGGTATTCCAACAACAATACAGACAAGTGTAGAAACGGAAATGATTGCAACTGTAGCCATACAATTTTTCCACATTCCAAAGTAGCCAATTACCAAGAAACAAACCACTGTACCAATTACAAGCTTAATACTTCTTGATCCAATCCAAGCTAATAAAGCAAATACACCAATTACTAAAGGCCATGGACTGTTTACTAATAATTTTTCTAACCAAATTAAAAAATATAGTAGTGGATCAAAAAAACTTTCTATTCCATCTCCATAAGCTCTTGAAAAATCTTTAAAACTTAAATCAATACCCTTTTTCAGCTCCCTAAGAGCCGTTCTATCCATTACAGGAATTTTATTAAAGAAGTCCATAATTTTTATTTAATCAAACCCGCCGAAGCGGGTTTGATAATATTTTTAATTAAAGTGCTTTTTTGATTTTTTTTGCAGCATCACTTGAAACCCATTTACTCCAAACACTTTCTTGTGTTTTTAGGAATTCAATTGCAGCATCAGCACCTTCTGCTTGGTTTTCACCCATCCAAACTAACATACCGTTCATAACTGGACCTGGGTATGTTCTCTTTTTAAAGTATTCCATACCAGCACTTCCAGCTGTATTTTTGAAATTGTCAGTTACGATTGTGTAAACTTCAGATTTTGTCCATGAAGTTGCTTTAGGGTCTCCACATTCTTGTTCTGGTAAAACTATACATTTATCCCAGTTATCTTTTCCACCCCAAGCTCCCATGTCCACAGCTCTCATATCATATTTACCAATGATAGCTGTTGGTGACCAATAGTAACCAAACCAGTTTTCACCTCGCTCAGCAGCTTTAGCAATTGAACCATCTAATCCTGCAGCAGAACCTGTTTCAACAATAGCCCAACCTTTTGCTTCCATGTCAAAAGCTTTGTAAAGATTTCTATTACTTAGCTCACAGTTCCAACCTGGAGGACAAATATGAAAACCACCTTTTGATGGATCTTCTGGATGAGGAAACAGATCTGGTCTTGCTAAAATTGCTTCAGCAGTTGTTAGCTCTGGATGTTTTTTAAGTGTGTGAGGTAATACCCACCAACCTTCACCCAAACCAGTAATTGGCGCTTTATTAAGTGAGTGCATTCTTCCTTCATCAATTGCTTTATTCAAAGCGATGATAGCAGCGTTTGCCCAAAATTCTGGAGCAACATCTGGCTCACCTTTTTCTTGCATAGATGCAAAAGTTGGCTGAGTTGCACCAGGCACAAGCTCAACATTACATCCATAACCTTCTTCTAATATGATTTTGTCAACTTCAGCCATGAAGTTTGCAGAAGCCCAGTTCATATTAGCAATTGTTATATTTCCACAAGCTGCATTCGCAACACTTCCAAAGGAAGTAAGACCAAACACAACAGCTAGTGAAAGAAGTATTCTTTTAATTTTCATTATATCTCCCAACATTTGATTCATTTAAAAGTTAAATTGAACATATTGAGCATAATAATGCAAATTATATTCAACTATTGGTTGTAGTAAAATTGTCTTTAACTGACCAAAATTTTTGTTTAGAGTTTTAGTATGATTTTTTCTGCAAATTTTTTTTTCAAAGAATTTGTTTATATTTTAAATTGCAAAACTGTTTTTCAACAAATCATAATTAGAGAAAGATAATTTTAAGCCTCGATTAATTTTTTAATTAATTAAAAAAAAAGGAGGTTTATGAATTTAAATAAAAAATTATCAGACATCTTAGATCCCAATAAAATAGAAGTTGTTAAAAATCCTATAGAGAAAGCTCATGGATTACCTAATGAATGTTATTTGAACAATGATTATTTAGAGTTTGAGAAAGAAAAAATATTTAAAAATAATTGGACGATGATTGGGGTTGCAAGTTCTGTACCTAATCCTGGCGACGCTAAACCTTTTAATCTTTTAGGGATACCAATACTAATAGTTAGAAACAAAGAGAATGAAGTAAAAGTTTTTCATAATGTTTGTAGTCATAGAGGTTTCAAATTAGTTGATCAGGAATGTAAATTAAAAAATGTAATAAGATGCCCTTATCATTCTTGGACCTATGATTTTAATGGAAAATTAACTGTTACTCCACATATAGGGGGACTAGGAAAACATGAGGTTGAAGGGTTTGATAAAAACAATAGTAACTTAAAAGAAATTAAATCAAATATTTGGATGGATTTAATTTTTATCAATATAAATTCTAATGCAAAACCATTTGAAGATTTTATTAAACCTCTAGAGGATAGATGGTCTAAGTTTATTTCTAAAAAAGATCAAAAATTGATAAGACATTCGACTGATAACGGATATTTTAATATGACAGTAAATAGTAATTGGAAATTTGCAATTGAGAATTATTGTGAAAGTTATCATTTGCCGTGGATACATCCAGAACTAAATAAAGTTTCAAATATTTCAGATCACTATCATATTGAAGATGAGAATTTAAATTTTTCAGGACAAGGAAGTAATAAATATTCACAACAGTTTGATGGAAACATTAAATTTAAATGCTTTCCTAACTGGCCTACTGAACTTTCTGAAAAATCTGAATATGTATCATTTTATCCAAACGTAATGTTAGGAATACATATTGATCATTTCTATGCATTTTGGTTAGAGCCAATTTCTAACAACCAAACCAAAGAACATTTTGAATTATATTATGTTGGAGATGAAAGTGCCTCTAGTGATGAATTTAAGGATATAAGAAAAAAAAATTTTGCATTTTGGCAAGAAGTTATGAATGAAGATGTAACTGCAATAGAAGGAATGCAAAACGGACGAAATTCCCCAGCTTACAATGGCGGGAATTTTTCACCTGTAATGGATACTCCTACTTTGATGTTTCATAAGTGGGTTGCAACCAACTTAACAAAATGAGAGGGTAAATTATGAAAAAAGATCTTATTACTAGATTAAATGAAGGTCCAATAATGTGTGCAGAAGGCTATCTTTTTGCAATGGAAAGAAGGGGTTATCTTTCAGCAGGTCCATTTGTTCCAGAAGTTGTTATGGAACATCCTGAGGTAGTAACTCAATTACATCGAGAATTTATTAGAGCAGGTTCAGATGTTGTTCAAGCATTTACTTATTACGGTCATAGAGAAAAGCTTCGAATAATTGGTAAAGAACATTTGTTAGAACCAATGCAAAAAGGCGCTCTTAAAATTGCAAAAGATGCTGCAGCTGAGTTTAAAGATTTAGATCTTATGGTTTGTGGAGATGTGGCAAACACAAATGTATTTGATCCAGGAGATCCTAATACTCACAAACAATGTCAACAAATGTACGAAGAGCAAATTGCTTGGGCAAAAGAAGCTGGTGTTGACTTTGTTATTGCCGAAACAATAAGTTGGACTGATGAAATGAAAATTGCATTAAAAGCAATTAAAGAAGCTGGACTCATTGCGGTATGCAATTTTGCAATTCCTAGAGGAGATAAAACTAGAGAAGGTCATAGTGCTGAGGATGCATGTAAAATGATGGAAGATCTTGGTGCTGATGTTGTTGGGTTAAATTGTTACAGAGGACCCGAGATGACAATGAAACTTTTAAAAAAAGTTAGAGACAAAGTTTCATGTCATGTATCAGGGCTTCCAGTTCCTTACAGAACTACAGAAGAAGAACCTGGTTTTTTAAATATTACTGATCATGGTTGTGATTGTATTCCTGGTGGAAATGCATTTCCAGTTGCTTTAGACAACTTATTTTGTAACAGATTTGAAATGGCAGAATTTGCAAAAGATTGTGTTCATAATAAAATAAATTTTATTGGTATATGTTGTGGTGCTGAAGCTCATCATGTCAGAGAAATGTCTGTTGCAATTGGTAAAAAACCAATTTCAATGAAATATATGCCAGATATGAGCAAACATTTTCACCATGGAACAGATAAATCTCTTAAAAAAGTAAATAAGGAGATCAAATACTAATAATAAATATGAAGAGAAAAACTTTTTTTGATTCTAGAGACAAATATTTATCATTTGTAAACTCAACTAATGAAAAATCAAAAATTGCTTTTTATTTATTTAAAAAAATAGAAAAAATCAGTACTCGGTCACCAATTTTTAACGTATTAGACGCGGGTACTGGTGAGGGAACAATTATATCTACTTTTTTGTCAGGCCTGCATAAATATCTGCCAAATAAACCTATATTTATTGTAGGTAAAGAAATAAGTATCGATGATATTAATGTGCTTCTAAGTTTTTTAGGGGATAGATTTGCTGAACATAAAACTTTAATTTTTAATATTACTAATTGTAGCTATAAAGATCTAAATAACTCTACATCTGACAATGTAAAATTTGAAAAATTAGAATTAGTTGGAAAAAAAGGTATTGATTTTACTAAGATCTTAATGAGTTTAAGTCCTTATATTAGAAAAAATTGGAAATTATCTTTTAATAACAAAAATGGTTCAATTAAACCCAAGTCAAAAATTTTTTTGACTATTTACAGAAAAGATCAAAAAAAAAAATTAAAAGACTTTATACCCAGAAATATAAGTGAAATTCCAAAAAAATATGATTTTATTATTGCATCTCAATGTTTTAAGCTTCGGTCTCCTTTAACTCAGACTGTAAAAAATGTTATTAAACCTCTTTTATCTTTGCTAAATTTTAAAGGAAAAATGTTCCTTATATACTCATCAGGAAAGGATTTTACAGGATCATTTCTCAAATATTACTATCCAAGGAATGGTTTTTATAAAAATTCAGAACCCAAAAAATTAATATCTCAAATAAAAAAAAATATAGAAAAAGATAAATTTAAAATAAAACTAGAAAAACTAAAATATACTTTCAATAATTTATCTATCAATTTGAAGGAATTCTCACTAAATAATATTTTTTCTGTCTGGAATGCAATTAACTATGTGGGACAAGTTTCTGAAATAGAGCAAAAAAAAGTTTCATTTACTAAAAAAAATATAAATATTCTTCAAAAGAGATTGTCCAAATTAAAAAATATTTATTTTGAAGACAATATTGTAAATTTTGAAAAAGAAAGGTTATAAATAAATTTATGGAGAAAAATGCCAAAGTTGTAATCATAGGTGGTGGTGTGGTGGGTTGTTCTATTCTTTACCATTTATCTAAATTTGGATTAAAGGATTGCATTTTACTTGAGAGAAACGAACTTACCTCAGGATCGTCTTGGCACGCAGCGGGAAATGTTCACGTTATTTCATCTGACCCTAATATCTCTAGGATGATGGCTTATACAATAGGCTTGTATAAAGAAATAGAAAAAGAGTCAGGTCATTCTGTAGGATTTAAACCTAGTGGAGGTTTTTATTTAGCTTCAAATGAAGTGTGGGCTGATTATTTAAAGAGAGAAAGATCAAAAGCAAGATATATGGGGCTTGACCAAGAATTTATTTCTTTAGAGGAAGTTAAAAAGAAAAATCCTCTAATTGATCCATCTAGATATTTGTTGGCCTTATGGGATCCTATCGATGGTGAAGTTGATCCTTCAGGAGTTACTTACGCTTTTGCAAAAGCTGCAAAAGTTTATGGTGGAAAATATTACACTCACACTGTCGTAAAAGATACGAAACAAAAAGAAAATGGAACTTGGGATGTCTTTACCGAAAAAGGAAATATAAATGCTGAAATAGTAATAAATGCAGGTGGTCTGTGGGCAAGAGAAGTTGGGCAATTAGCTGGACTTAATCTTCCTGTTCAACCAATGGAGCATCATTATTTAATCACTGAACCTATTCCAGAAATTGAAGCAATGGGTGATCAACGATTGCCTATTGGTACAGATTTTGAGGGGAATATTTACTTCAGGCAAGAAGGAAAAGGAATGTTGCTTGGAACTTATGAACCAAAATCAACACCTTGGAAAGTAGAAGGAACTCCAATGAATTTTGGACATGAGTTACTTCAGCCAAAGTTAGATAATATTGAAGATAGATTGGCAATTGGGTTTGAAAGAATGCCAGCCTTAGAGCGTGCAGGTATAAAAAATATAGTTAATGGACCTTTTACTTTTGGTCCAGATGGAAGTCCTCTTATTGGTCCAGTGCCAGGAATGAAAAATTATTGGGTTGCAGTTGGAGTTATGGCTGGATTTTGCCAAGGTGGTGGTGTTGGTAAATGTATAGCTGAATGGATTATTGATGGAGAACCTTCTATTGATGTTTGGGCAATGGATGTTGCTAGATTTGGAGATTACGCATCACCTCAATATGGAACAATCAAATCCTCAGAAAATTATGAACGAAGATTTATTATGACATTTCCAAATGAAACTTTACCAAAAGGAAGAAAACAAAAAACTACTGCACTATATGACCGTTTTGTAAATCAAGGTGCTGTTATGGGAGATAGTTTTGGATTGGAAAATGTTTTGTGGTTTGCAAATAATAAAGAAGATGCTCATGAGGAACCAACAATAAAAAGATCAAGATCGCATGACTATGTTTCAAAAGAAGTTATTAATGTAAGAGAAAACATTGGTTTAATCGAAGTTGCCAACTTTTCAAAACATGAATTCAAAGGTCCTGATGCTAGAAAATTTTTAGATCACATAATGGCTGGAAGACTTCCAAAGCCAGGAAGAATATCTTTATCACCAATGTTGTCATATAGAGGAAAGTTGTGTGGTGATTTAACTGTAGCTTGTTTAGATGAAAATGAATTCATGGTGTTTGGTTCTGGAGCTGCTCAAGAAATGCATAGACGTTGGTTTGAAAGTCATTTAGGAAAATTTAATTTAAGTTACTCCAACAGATCTGACGAGTATCATGGATTGTCTATTGCAGGACCTAACTCAAGGAAAGTTTTAGAAAAAATTGTAAGAGACGATGTTTCAAATGAAAAATTTAAATTTAGAGACTCTAGAAGAATGTTTGTTGGAGGAGTTCCAGCAATAATAAATAGAATTTCATTTACCGGCGAACTTGGATATGAAATTTATGTAGCACCTCACTATCAATTAAAACTTTACGAAGAATTAATGGAAGCTGGAAAAGAATTTAATATAAAACCTTTTGGCGGAAGAGCATTAATGTCAATGAGGTTGGAGAAAAATTGGGGAGCTTGGACATTAGATTATAGACCAGATTTTACTGCTAAAGAAACAGGATTAGATGCTTTTATTAATTGGGATAAAGAATTTATTGGTAAAGAAAGTGCGCAAAAGGAAAATTCTTCAAATAAACTAATTCCATTAATTGTTGAAACAAATGATATTGATGTAACAAATAATGAAGCTGTTATGAATGGAGATCAAAGCATAGGTTACGTTACTTCAGGTGGTTTTGCACATTTTGTAAACAAGAGTGTTGCTTTTACTTTTGTTGATCAGGAAAAAATTAAATCTGAAAATAAAGTTCAAATAGAGATAAATGGAGATTTATTTAATTGCTCAATTATTAAAGAACCACTTTATGATCCAAGTGGCCAAAAAATGAGAAGCTAATGGCACAAAAAGACGTAGGAAACAAAATTCCAATTTATAAACTTAAAACCACCGATGAAGTCATGAAGTACTACGACGATTGGGGAGATAAAGATAAGTATAACAAAGATATGATTGATTGGAACTATACAGGCCCAAAGGAAACCGTAGCAACTTTCAACAAGCACGAAAATAATAAAGATACGCTAATCTTTGATGCAGGCTGTGGAACAGGTCTAGTTGGAGTTGAGTTAAAAAAGTATGGTTTTAAAAATTTTCACGGAGCTGATTTATCTCAAACTTTATTAGATACAGTTCCAAAAGATCTTTATCAAAAATTAGTTAAAGTTGATTTAAACCAACCAATAGAAGCTGAGGATAATTTTTATGGTGGAGTGATGTGTGTTGGTACGTTTACATTTGGCCATGTAAAACCAAATGCATTAGATGAATTTATACGAATAACAAAAGCAGGTGGATTAATTTGTTTCACTATAAATGAAGGTATTCATGAAGAGTATGGTTTTGATAAAAAAATTGATATACTAAAAGATAATAAGAAATGGGAAGAAGTAGAATTTTTTAAATCTGACTATATTGCAAGCAAAGATGTTAACGCATGGTTAGGTTTGTATAGGGTATTATGAGGTTTAGTAGAAAAATAGCTCCTGAGATAAAACCAAGACAAAATTTTATTACTAAAAAAAGATTAAGAGAAGACGAGATTGATTTTGATAATTTAAGATCATATCGTTTAGATAGGGTTAGAAAAGAATTAGTAAAAAACAATTTAGAAGCTTGTATTCTATTTGACCCGGTGAATGTTCGTTATGCTTTAGATACTGTGAACATGAGTGTCTATAATATGCATAATTTAACAAGATATTGTTTTGTACCGGTCAATGGACCAACAATTCTTTATGAGTATTTTAATTGTGAAATATTATCGAAGCATTTAAATCTAATTGATGAAATAAGACCAGCAATTACATGGGATTATTTTAGTAATGGAGACCAAGCAGACAATCAATTATTAAAATGGATAAATGAAGTTAAAGATTTATCAAAAAATTATTTTAAAACTAAAAAAATTGCAATCGATGTTTTAAATGGTCCTGCGATTACAGCTTTAAATAAAGAAGGAATTGAAGTTGTAGATGCAAAATTGATTTTAGAACAAGCAAGAGTAATAAAATCACCTGATGAATTGACTTGTATGAAAGCAGCAATAGAAGTTGCAGAAAAAGGTGTATCAAAAATGAGATCAGATCTTAAGCCAGGAATGACTGAAGATGAATTGTGGTCAATTTTACATAAAACAAATATTGAAAATGGAGGAGAGTGGATTGAGTGTAGGATTTTATCGTCTGGTGAAAGAACAAATCCATGGATGCAAGAGAGTAGTAACAAAGTTATGCAACAAGGAGAAATTGTTGCTTTTGATACAGATATGGTTGGTCCCTATGGATACTGTGCTGATATATCAAGAGCCTTTGTAGTTGGACATAAATTTAATGATGAGCAAAAAAAACTATATTCAATGGCTAGAAATCAAATTGATCATAATTTTAGATTAATAAAACCAGGAATGAGTTTTAAAGAATTTATAAAAAAATCTTGGGTTTTGCCTGATGAGTATTATGGAAATAGGTATTCATGTATGGTTCATGGAATTGGGTTGTGTGATGAGTGGCCTCAAATAAGATACCCAAATGATGGTGGAGAAGAAGGTGGAACTTTTGAGAAGAACATGACAATTACACTTGAGAGTTATATTGGTAAAGTTGGTGGTAAAGAGGGTGTAAAACTTGAACAACAGTATCTTGTAGGTGAAAATGGACTTGAATTAATGTCCCATCATCCGCTAGAAGATATTTAATGAAAATTATTTTAGTTATGGGTTTACCTGGAGCTGGTAAAACAACTCTAGCAAATGAAATGGCACCTCTCTTAAATGCTAAAAGATTAAATGCTGACGAAGTAAGAAAGGCTGCAAATGATTGGGATTTTTCAAAAGAAGGAAGGGTAAGACAAGCAAAAAGAATGGCTGAAGCAGCTTTAAAAATAAAAGCAAAAGGTCATTATGTAATTGCTGATTTCATTGCACCAACCCCTGAAGCAAGAAGCTTGTTTCCAGCAGATTTTAGGGTGTGGGTCGATACAATTAAAGAAGGAAGATTTGAAGACACAAATCAAATGTTTGTTAAACCTAAGAATTTTGATTTTCATGTAACAACTCAGGACGCAAAAAATTGGGCACCAAAAATAATAGAGGAGATAAAAAAATGACACACCAATGGGATAACAAAAAACCAACAGCACAAATGCTAGGAAGATGGCAACCTTTTCACGAAGGACATTATACTTTGTTTAAAGAAATTATAAAAAAAACAGGACAAGTTTGTATTCAAGTTAGAGATGTAAAAGGTGTAGATGATAATCCTTTTGATTTTGAAACAGTAAAAAAAAACATTGAAGACAGATTAAATCCTGAGTTTGAAGGACAATTTAAAATAATGTTAGTACCTAATATTACAAATATTTGTTATGGTAGGGGAGTTGGATATAAAATTGAGGAAATAGTTTTGGATGAAGAAACTCAAAAAATATCAGCTACTCAAATAAGAGCAAAAATGAGAGAAGAAGGAAAATTAAAATAAATTTAAATGAACGATAGACTTAAGACTATTGTAGATTTAGAAAAATATCCAATACATGAATTAAATTCACCAATAATTCAAAATCTAGTTAAAAAATGTAAAGAAGAACTTGATCAATATAGTTGTTCAACAATTCCAAATTTTATTTTACCTAAATCACTTAAAGTAATGAATTCAGAGTTAGAAAAACAATTAGACGAAGTTTATATGTCTAAAGAGAGTATTAATGCTTACTTATATGCAAAGGACGATCCCTCATTACCAAAAGATCATCCAAAAAGAACTTTTATGAATAGATACAATGGATATTTAAATTCAGATTGTTTTCCAAAAAACTCCGAAATGAAATATTTATACGAAACCGAAGAAATTTTAAAATTTGTATCTGCTTGTTTAGGTGTTTCTCCTATTTACAGATGGGCAGATCCTTTAGCATGTCATGCTTATAATGTTATGAAACCAGATGGAGTACTCCCATGGCATTTTGATAGTTGTGAGTTTACGCTTAGTTTAATGATCCAAAAACCTGAGAAGGGTGGTGTATTTGAGTACTGTCCAAATATTAGAGAACCAGGAAATGAAAATTTTGAAGAAGTTCAAAAAGTTATAGCTGGAGACAGAACCAGAGTAAGACAATTAAAATTAGAGCCAGGAGATTTACAAATTTTTAAAGGTAGATTTACTTTGCATAGGGTAACAAAAGTTGAAGGCCAAAAATCAAGGTATATGTGTATTCCAGCTTATGTTTTAGACCCATGGAGAGTAAACACCCCAGAACATTCCAAAGCTATTTATGGCAAAGTTTTACCAATTCATATAGAAAGAAATCAGGCTAGATCCGATGGATTAACTGATTAAATGACTAGTAACATTAAAATTAAAAAAATTAACAACGAAGTTTCATCAATTATCATTGCTGAACCAAAAACTTATAATTCTTTATCATTCAAGAATCTTTCAGATTTATTAAAGGCATTAAAAAAATTAGATACTCATAAAAAAGTTAAAGTAATAATATTAGAGGGTGCAGGCAAAGGATTTAGCGCAGGACACAATTTAAAAGAAGTTAGAGGTTTAAAAAAGAGAGATAAATATTTAAAATTATTTAATCTTTGTTCAAAAGTAATGCTTCAAATTGTTGAAGGTAGAAAACCTGTAATTGCTAAAGTTCATGGAGCTGCATTTGCAGCAGGTTGTCAATTAGTTGCAAGTTGTGATTTAGCATACAGTACTAAAGATGCATTGTTTGCAACCCCAGGTGTAAATATCGGTTTATTTTGTAGTACACCAATGGTTGCTGTAAGCAGAAAGATAAATCGAAAATCAATGATGAAAATGCTTTTAACTGGAGAACCTATAAAAGCAAATTATGCAAAAGAAATAGGATTAATAAATGATTATTTTTCAAAATCAAAATTAAATAATGAAGTATTAAAGGTGGCAAACAAAATTGCCTCAAAATCTAATTTGACAATTAAAATTGGAAAACAAGCTTTTTACAAACAGTTAGAAATGCCTTTAAATAAAGCTTATGCTTACACAAGCAAAATGATGACCCTTAACATGATGGCAATGGATGCTAAAGAGGGAATTTCTGCCTTTTTAGAAAAAAGAAAACCAAATTGGAAAAATAAATAGTGATAAAAAATATTTTAATAGTAGTTTTTATTATTATTGGTGCATTAGTAATTTATAATTTTAAAGATCATAATCAAAAAAGAGCGATTGAGGCATGTGTAGCTGGAACTAAAACATTGGAAAAACCAATGACTGCTTCTGAAGCTAGAATATTTTGTGAGAAACAGATTAAAAATAATTAATGAGTGATATTAAGGAAATTCTCTCAAAATATAATACTATTGCCATGGTAGGAGTAAGTAACGATCCAACAAAAGCGTCAACTATAGTTATGAAATATATGCAAAAATATGGATTTAAAGTTTATCCAGTTAACCCCAGAGCCAAGGGTCAAAAAATTTTAGGAGAAGAAGTTTTTGCAAAAATATCTGATATTAAAGATAAGATTGATATTGTAGATGTTTTTAGACCATCAAAAGAAGTTTATGCTATTGCAGAAGATGCAGTTAAAATTAATGCTAAAGTTTTATGGTTGCAGCTCGGTATACGAGACGAAAAAGCAAAAGAATTGATGGAAAAAAATGATATTAAGTATATTGAAAACAAATGTACTAAAATGGAATATCAAAAATATTTTTTAAAAGTTAGACAAGCTTTTCCAGTTTTAAGTGACTAATGAGCAAAATAATTAAATTTTTAGACAGCACATTTTTAGATTTGGGTCGTCAATTTAAATGGACTTATCTACCTCCATTAATGGTTTATATGGCTGCAGGTATTTCTGGTTTAACAGGAATTGTTGGTACATTTTTTGTTAAAGATTATTTAAATTTATCAGCAGCATTTTTAGCAGGACTAGGTTTTTGGGCTGGAATTCCTTGGGCATTAAAAATGCCATTAGGACATTTAGTAGATCTAATCTGGGAGAGAAAAAATTACATGGTCTACTTTGGAGCTTCATTGATAGCTCTTAGTTTACTAATTATGTATGGATTGATTATTCATACTGAAGATATGTCCCAGGTATTTTCGGTAGAAACATGGTTTGTGATAAGTGTGATTTTAGCTCCAGTTGGTTACGTGGTTCAGGACGTTGTAGCCGATGCTATGACAGTTGAGGCAGTTCCTTTGGTTGATGAAACAGGAAATGATTATTCTAAAGATCAAATAAAAATAATGCACACAACAATGCAGACACTTGGAAGGTTTGCTATTATTGGTGGTACAGTGCTTGTTGCATTAGTTAATGTAATATTGTTTAGAGATGTGGAAAGCCTTGAGCAGGCTGATAAGATAAATTTATATGGAAATATCTACATTTATGCTCTTGTAATACCTTTAGTTTCTATACTAGGTGTAATTTTAGCAAATTATTTAAGATATAAAAAAATACAATCTTTAAAATCTAAAGGTCTAGAATTTAAAGATGAAAGAGGTAATGAAAAAACAAAAATAAACTGGTGGATATTAGGAGGAAGTTTAGTTTTTGTTATTTTCACATTGTCTATTGGTTCCTTTAAGGTTCCGTTTGCGCAAGAAATTGTTTTTATAGGCTCAGTTATAATCATTTTGTTTTTAATGTTTAAACTTATTAAGGAATTACCTCAGGAACTAAGATTAACAATTGTAGGTACAGCAGTAATAATATTTATATTTAGAGCCATGCCAGGTCCTGGCCCTGGTTTAACATGGTTCGAAATTGATGAACTTGGATTTAATGAGCAGTTTTTTTCTGTTCTATCATTATTAGCATCAATTTTAACATTAGCTGGCATTGTTTTATTAAGACCTTTTATGGCAAATAATTCAATTGCTAAAATAATTGTAGTTTTAAGTATTGCGGGTGCGATTTTGTTTTTACCGAGTGTTGGAATGTATTATGGTTTTCATAACTGGACAGCCTCGTTAACAGGTGGAGTTGTTGATGCTAAATTTATTGCATTAATTAATACGGCGTTGGAGTCTCCGCTTGGCCAAGTTTCAATGATACCTCTATTAGCTTGGATAGCAAAAAATGCTCCAGCACATTTAAAGGCAACCTTTTTTGCAGTTTTTGCATCTTTTACAAATCTAGCACTATCAGCGAGTGCGTTAGGAACAAAATATTTAAATGAAATATTTACTGTAACAAGAGAGGTTAAGGATAAGGTTTCTGGCGAAATACAAACAACCGCAGATTATTCTGAACTTGGAATACTGTTAATTTTTGTAACACTTTTAACATTAATTCTTCCAATTTTATTTGTATTTATAATTAATAATAGTAAATACAAAACTACTGAATAAAAATTTAACATAATGAAAAAAATTTTCTTAGTGTATGGGCACTACAATGACAATTCATTTAATGCAGCAATTCGAGATGAATTCGTTAAGCAATCAAAAGTAAATGGAAATCAGGTAGATGTTGTTGATTTATATAAAGAGAAATTTGATCCTGTTTTTGCTGGTGAAGAACCTGATCAAGAAGTTTTAGATCATAGAAAAAGAATCGAAGAAAGTGATACAATTGTTTTAATTGCTCCAATTTGGAATTTTAGGATGCCAGCGATAGTTGAGGGTTGGATAGATAAAGTTTTAGCCCCACCTTGGGCGTTTAGATTTAAACGGTTAGTTGGAAATTACGGTTATCCAATTGGAAATTTAAGAGATAAAAAAGCTATAATATTCTGCACATATGGTTCACCAAGATTAGCAATTACAACTTTTTTTTTAAACTTACCAATTAGAAGATTAAAAAGAGGGGTATTTCATATGTGTGGCATATATAACATTGTCTATAGAAGATATTTTGCAGTACAATTTGTTAGTGATGCCAAGAGACAAAAATTTTTAAATGATGTTAGAAAAACCGCTAATAATCTCTAAAGCTGTAATTTTATTTTTTTTTCTTATTTCATTTTCTTACGCTGAATTATTAAACCCCAATAGTACTATAAGCCCAAAAGAAGTTATAAAAATTCAATTGAGTGGGCTTCAACAAAACGATCTTCAATATCAAGATAGTGGTATAGAACAAACTTGGAAATTTGCTCACCCAAATAATAAGAGAGTTACAGGACCATTAAGCAACTTTAAGATGATGATAAAAAGCGACTCTTATGGGATGATGATTAACCACCTAAGTCACACAATCACTGAACTTGGAAGTAGTGACAAATGGGCTCAATTTGAAGTTATCATTCTTGATAAGGATAAAATTTATCACAAATTCAATTGGCAAGTCGAAAAGTACACCTCTGAGGGAACTTTGAAAGACTGTTGGTTAACCACAATGGTATCCAATCCAATCCCTCTTGGAAGCTCTATTTGATTGTCCACTTATACATTTTTGTTTCGTAACAATTAAAAATTTAGTAGGAATCGCAGAATGAAAACAAAAACTAAAGTTGTAGTAGTTGGTGGAGGAGTTGTAGGGGTAAGTGCACTTTATCATTTAGCAAAAAAGGGCTGGTCTGATGTTGTTTTAGTTGAAAGAAAAGAGTTAACTTCTGGATCTACTTGGCACGCAGCAGGTTTGTTGCCTTTATTTAATATGAGTTATTCAGTTGGACAACTT
>CACCGK010000003.1 GCA_902545555.1 uncultured Pelagibacteraceae bacterium | reverse complement strand
AAAAAAAAAACCATTGGTGATTATTGCAGGCTGTGTTGCTCAAGCAGAAAATCAAGAGATGCTAAAAAGAGAACCCTACATAGATTTAGTTATTGGTCCTCAAGCTTATCACAAAATAAATGACACAATATTAAATTATAATAAAAAAAAGAAAAAAATTGAAGAAACTGAATTTGATACAGTTTCTAAATTTAAATATTTAAGTAAAATTAAAAATGAAGCTGGAAAAGTTTCATCCTTCTTAACTATTCAGGAAGGATGTGATAAGTTTTGTCATTTTTGCGTAGTCCCATATACAAGAGGACCAGAATATTCTCGACCATTTAAACAAATTTTGGATGAAGCAAAATATTTAGCTGATAATGGTGCAAAAGAAATAATTTTACTTGGTCAAAATGTAAATGCTTATGATAATGAAGGATACAGACTATCAGATTTGATTTTAAATATTGAAAAATTATCTGAAATTAAGAGAGTTAGATATACAACATCTCACCCAAAAGATATGACTGAGGATTTAATTGAAGTATATAAAACCTCTGAAAAGTTAATGCCACTTGTGCATTTACCGGTTCAAAGTGGATCTAATAAAATTTTAAAGTTGATGAATAGAAAACATACTATTGAGGAATATCTAAATACTTTTGATAAATTAAAAGAAATTAACTCAAATATAGAATTTTCAAGTGATTTTATAATAGGTTATCCTGGTGAAGAGGATCAGGATTTTAAGGATACTACTAGATTAATTGAAAGAATTAAATTTATTAACTCTTATTCATTTATTTTTAGTCCAAGACCTGGAACAGTCGCCGAAAATTTATACCTAATTGAAAAAAAAATTTCTATTGAAAGATTAGAAAAAATTCAAACTATCTTATTCAAAAATCAAATCGAAATGAACAAATCATTGGAGGGTAAAGTTATTGATGTTTTGGTTGAAAATTTAACTGACGATAAAAGCAAAGCTTTTGGTAGATCTGAGTATATGACATCTGTAATTTTTAATGGTAAAAAGAATGATATTGGAAAAATAGTTCAAGTGAGAATTAAAGATAGTAATAGAAATACTTTATTCGGTGAAGTAATAACTAATTCGGATCAAAAGGTTGCATAGAATTTGAGTGGAATAACTAAAAAAAATATCGATCAGTCTTTAAAATTTGTTTATTCAGATAACAATTCTTTAAGTGTCATATTTCATGACAATAACTTGTTGATGGGTGTTGTTGGGGAATTTAATAAAAATTTGCAAGAATTAGAAAAAATTACAAATTGCAGCTTATATTCAAGGGGAAATTCAATTTTAATTAAATCAACACCTGAAAAGAATGAAAAAATTAAAAACGCTATTCAATTTTTAGCTAATCAGTTTATTAATAATGGAAGTATAGAGAATAAAGATATACTTTCATCAGTTGATAACTTTATGATTAATGAAAAAGTAAAAAACAATAATGTTACAGACATCATTAAAACTCCCAAGAAATCTATAATTCCTAGATCTGAAAAACAAAAAAACTATGTTAGAGCTTTGAGGGAGAGTGATATTGTAATTTCAGCTGGACCAGCTGGAACAGGAAAAACTTTTTTGGCAGTAGCCGTAGGCTTAACTATGCTTTTAGAAAAAAAGATTGAGAGAATTATTCTTTCAAGACCGGCTGTAGAAGCGGGTGAGCGTTTGGGATTTTTGCCAGGTGATATGAAGGAAAAAGTAGATCCTTATCTTAGACCTTTATATGACTCTTTATATGATCTCTTCGACTTTGAAAAAATACAGCGAATGATTGAGATTGGAGATATAGAGATTGCGCCTTTAGCTTTTATGAGAGGTAGAACTCTTAAAAATTCCTTTGCAATTTTAGACGAAGCACAAAATGCTACAGATACTCAGATTAAAATGTTTCTAACACGTATTGGAGAAAATTCAAAAATAGTTGTTAATGGAGATCCTTCTCAAATTGATTTACCAAATAAAAGCATGTCAGGATTAGTCCGATCAAAAGAGTTGCTTGGGCATTTAAAGGAAATATCCATAGTTGATTTTGATCATTCAGATGTAGTTAGACATCCACTTGTTTCTAAAATAGTTAAAGCATACTCAAATAATGATTAGTATTAATGTCTTCTCTGAGGAGAAGGCTTGGTCAAAAAGGCTTAAAAATAAGGATATTTTTTTTAAAAAAATATGTAAAGCTTTTCCAAAAAAATATAAATTTTTAAATAAAAAAGTAACTTTCACACTATTACTTTCAAATAATAAGAATATTAAAAAATTAAACAAGGTTTTTAGAAAAAAAAATAAATCTACAGATATTTTATCTTTTCCATTAGATAAAAAAATAAAAATTAAAAAAAATACTTATTTAGGAGACATTATCATCAGCTATAATTATTTAGATAAACCAAAATCACAAGATTTAAAATCCTTTAAAGAAAAAGTTGCTAAAATATTAATACATGGTTTTCTTCATCTTTTAGGTTTTGATCATAAAAAAAATAAAGATTATTTCAAAATGTTAAAAGAGGAAAATCTATTATTTAAATCTGTACAATCAAAAATAAATTAAATTGAAAAATAAATTTTATATTGAATTAATTTATTTAATTTTATTAGGGGTGCTTACCTCCTTAAGTTTACCCCCATTTAATTATGTTGTAATAAATTTTTTAACTTTTAGTTTATTCTATATATTTTTAATAAAAAAAATTGAGTTTTATAAAAATAAAAAAATATTTTTCTTTTATGGTTGGTTTTTTGGGTTTGGTTATTTTGTAAGTAATTTATATTGGATCTCAATATCATTAACGTTTGATCAAAGTTTTAAGTTTTTAATACCATTTACAATAATATTAATACCTGGTTTATTAGCCTTGTTTTATGCTCTAGTTACTTATTTATTTGCAGTTTTAAAACCAAATAAAAGTTTGAGCTCATTTTTTCTTTTTTCCTTAATATTTGGAATAATAGAGTTTCTACGAGGATCAATACTAACTGGTTTTCCTTGGAATTTAATTGCTTATAGTTTCTCTAATCAAATCGAAATTTTAAACATTGCATCAGTCATAGGTACATACAGCTTTAATCTTTTCTGTATTTCATTATTTACAAGCCCATCAATATTTATTTTAAGAGAAAATAAAAAAGATATTAGCGTATGTGTTGCGTTTCTTATTACAACGTTTTCATTTTATGTACTTGGTTCACAAAATTTAGAAAAATTTAACAATCAAGAAGTAAAAAATCTTGACTATAAAATAAGAATTTTGAGTTCAAATATAAGTATAGATAGATTTTATAACAATGTTGATCCTATAACTGCAATAGAAGAACTAATTGAAATTAGCTCTCCTAAAAAAAGTGAAAAAATAATTTTTATTTGGCCAGAGGGTATAATTCCAGGTATTTCACAAAACCAATTAAAAGAATACAAGTGGTTATTTGAAAATAAATTTAACGAAAATCATTTGTTAGCAATTGGTATCAATAGTAAAGAAGATGAGAATAAAACTATTAAACATTTTAATTCATTATCTATTTTTGATCACAATCTAAATATAATAAATTCATATAAAAAAATAAACCTTGTTCCTTTTGGTGAATTTTTGCCTTTTGAAAAATTACTAAAAGGTATTGGCCTAAAAACAATTACTAATGACTACCAATCATATTCGAAAGGTAAAGAAAGAAACATAATAAATCTGAATTATAATAATTTATCAGTTAAAATATTGCCTCTCATTTGTTATGAGATAATTTATTCTGCTAAAATTTTTACAAACAGTAACTTTGATTATATTGTAAATATTTCCGAAGATGGCTGGTTTGGTAAATCAATTGGTCCAGAGCAACATTTTACTCATAGTATTTTTAGAGCTATAGAGAGTGGAAAATATGTTTTAAGGTCTGCAAATAATGGGACAACAGCAATTATTAACCCAATGGGAGTTATTGAGCAAAAAGTCGATATTAATAAATCTGGTTATATAGATTTAAGTGAAACAAGAAAAATTCAGATGAGCCTGTTTGCAAAATTTGGGAATAAAATTTTTGGATTTATAATTTTGTTGTATATTTTCTTAATATTTTCATTTAAGAAACGTAAAAATGAGTAATTTAAAAAATTATCTTTTTACAAGTGAGTCTGTCTCCGAGGGACACCCAGATAAAGTGTCTGATAGGATTTCAGATATGGTTGTTGATAGTTTTATTTCTGGAGATCCATATTCAAGAGTTGCTTGCGAAACACTTACTACGACAAATAAAGTTGTTCTAGCTGGTGAGGTGAGAGGACCAGAAATTAAAAAAGATGAATTAATTGAAAAAGTAAGAAATTGTATAAAAGATATTGGTTATGACCAAGAAGGATTTACTTGGAAAGAAGCTACAAAAATTGAAAGTCACTTACATTCCCAATCAGCTGATATTGCTATGGGAGTAGATTCCTCTGGCAACAAAGATGAAGGAGCTGGAGATCAAGGTATCATGTTTGGGTACGCTTGTAATGAAACGGATGTTTTAATGCCAGCACCAATTCATTATTCTCATAAAATCTTAAGATTAATGGCTGAAGATAGAAAATCTGGAAAATTAAAAAATATTGAACCAGATTCAAAAAGTCAGGTAACATTCGAGTATGTTAATGGAAAACCATCAAAAGTAAAATCTGTAGTTATATCTTCACAGCATTCACCAGATGTTAATCAATCACAAGTCAGAGATTTACTTAGACCTTATATGTTAAAATCCATTCCTGAGAATTTTCTTGATGGTTTTAACGAGGACGAGTTTTATGTAAATCCGACGGGAAATTTTGTAATTGGTGGGCCAGATGGAGATTGTGGTTTGACAGGTAGAAAAATTATTGTTGATACTTATGGCGGAGCAGCACCTCATGGTGGTGGAGCTTTCTCTGGAAAAGATCCAACTAAAGTTGATAGATCAGCAGCTTATGCGGCAAGGTACATTGCTAAAAATGTTGTTGGTTCTAAAATTGCTAAGAAATGTTTAATTCAGTTAGCTTATGCAATTGGTGTATCAAAACCATTATCCATCTATGTTGATTTATTTGATAACGACCTAGATAAAAATAAATTTGTTGTAGAAAAGATTAAAGAAAATTTTGATTTAAGCCCTAGAGGTATCAGAGAAATGTTAAATTTAAACAAACCAATATATGAAAAAACATCTGCTTATGGTCATTTTGGTAGAGCACCTGAGGAAAATGGTTCATTTTCATGGGAAAAAATCGATAAAACTAACGTTTTTTCTAAATAGTTTCTGTTGAATTAAAAAAAAACTTTACTATATTGCAACTACATTATTGAACTTTACAAAATGGGCTTTAGCCCATTTTTTTTTGTGGCAAACAATATTATGTTAAATAAAAGAGCAGACAAACTTGAATTACTGAGAATTGCTGAAGCTGTGGCATTAGAAAAATCAATTGATAAAGAACTAATTATAAGTTCTATGGAAACAGGTATTGCTAAAGCTGCAAAATCAAAATTTGGACAAGAAAATGAAATTAAAGTTTCTATAAATAGAGACAATGGAGATATTGAGCTTTTTAGAAAATTGATAATTGCTGAAAATCCTGAAAATGCAAATACAGAGATAAAATTGGAAGATGCAATTAATTTAAATGAATTAAACAAAGATAAGTCTATTGGTGACGAAGTATTACAGCCACTTCCTTCATTTGATTTTGGAAGAATTGCTGCGCAAACCGCAAAGCAGGTGATTAGTTTCAATGTAAGAGAAGCTGAAAGAGAAAGACAATTTAATGATTTTATTGATAAGAAAGACTCTATTTTAAGTGGAATTGTAAAGAGATTAGAATTTGGAAATGTAATTGTTGATTTAGGAAGAACTGAAGCAATAATTCAAAAAAATGAATTAATACCTCGTGAAAATATTAAAGCAGGTGATCGTATAAAAGCTTATTGTTATGATGTTAGAAGAGAACCTAGAGGACAACAAATATTTCTATCTAGAGCTCATCCTAAATTTATGGAAAAGCTTTTTCTTCAAGAGGTTCCCGAAATTTATGATGGACTAATAGAAATTAAATCTTCTTCAAGAGATCCTGGAAGTAGAGCCAAAATATGCGTTAAAGCAGTTGATACATCTCTAGATCCAGTAGGTGCTTGTGTAGGTATGAGAGGTTCAAGAGTTCAAGCTGTTGTAAATGAACTTCAAGGAGAGAAAATTGATATAGTTAATTGGTCGGAAGACCCTGCTATTTTGGTTTCAAATGCTTTATCACCAGCTGATGTACAAAGAGTTAACGTTGATGGTGAAAGAAAAAAACTTGATGTAATTCTTACCGAGGAAAATTTAAGCAAAGCAATTGGGAGAAGAGGTCAAAATGTAAGACTTGCGACAAAACTCTTAAATTATGAAATAAATATAATGACAGATGCAGAAGACTCTGAACGAAGACAATTAGAATTTAAAGAAAAAACAGAGAACTTTGTAAAAAATTTAGAGTTAGATGAAACGTTGGGTCAGTTACTTGTTGCTGAGGGTTTTTCAACTATTGATGACATTAAAGATAGTTCAGCTGAAAATTTAATGAAGATTGAAGGTATAGAAGAAGATACTGCTAAAGCATTGATAGAAAGAGCTAAAGAGTTCCATGAAAAGGATCAAGAGGATATTTCTCAGAGAATTAAAGAATTAGGTCTGGAAGATGCCTTGATTAATTTAAACGGATTAACACCAGGAATGTTAGTCACACTTGGTGAACAAAAAATTTTAAGTTTAGAAGATTTTGCAGACTTAGCATCTGATGAATTAACTGGTGGTTATGACGTGGTTAAAGGTGAGAAAGTGAAAATCCAAGGTTATCTGGAAGATTTTGCTTTATCTAAAGAAGAAGCTGATGAACTAATTATGTCTGCTAGAAAAATTGTTTATAAAGATTGAGTGATGAGGTATGGAGAAAAAAACAAAATTAACAATTTCAGGCTCAGCCAAAAAATCAATCAAGAATATTGAGATTGCTAAATCTCAAGGAAAAAATTCTGTAGTAATTGAAAAACAAACTGGAAAATTCTCGAGTAGAGGAGGATCATTTAGATCTACTACAAATAAACCAAGAACAACCTCAACTTTCAACAACAGAGGAACACCATTAAAACCTTCATTTAATCCTAAATCACCCCCTATAACAAACGATTTTGAAAAGAGAAAATTAGCAGAGCAAAGAGCTACTAAACGACTTAAAGGAGATAGTGAAAACAAAGATAGAAAAACTTTAAAAGCAGGAACAAAAAAGAGAGAGTTAAAGTTAACTGTATCAAGAGCACTAAGTGATGAGATTGATGCAAAACAAAGAAGCTTAGCATCAGTAAAGAGAGCAAGACAAAAAGAAATTAAAAATGCTACAAAAGATGATTCTCAAGAAAATTTAAAACCGATTAAAAGAGATATTAATATACCTGAAGCAATCACAGTAAGAGAACTTGCAAATAGAATGGCTGAACAATCAAGTAATGTAATTAAGCATTTATTTGGAATGGGTGTTACTGTGACTATCAATCAAACATTAGCTGCAGATACTGCTGAATATTTAGTTAAAGAATTTGGTCACAATCCAATTAGGGAAGAGAAAGCAGAGGAAATAATTCAAAAAATAAAAGCTTCAAGAACAGAAAATTTAAAAAATCGACCACCAATAGTTACCGTCATGGGTCATGTGGATCATGGCAAAACATCGGTACTGGATGTGCTCAGAAGTGCGAACGTGGTTTCAGGAGAATTTGGTGGAATAACCCAACACATTGGAGCTTATCAAATTGAAAGTCAGGGTAATAAATTAACATTTATTGATACTCCAGGTCACGCTGCATTTACAGAAATGAGAGCAAGAGGATCAAAATTAACAGACGTGGTTGTTTTAGTAGTTGCTGCTGATGATGGAGTTAAACCTCAAACAGTTGAGTCTATTAAACATGCTAAAGCTGCTAATGTTCCAATAGTTGTAGCAATAAATAAATGTGATCTACCAGAGGCAGATCCTCAGAAGATAAAAAATCAATTATTAGAGCACGAATTAATTGCTGAAGATTTATCCGGTGATACTTTAATGGTAGAGATTTCAACTAAAACAAAACAAAATTTAGATAAATTAGTAGAGTCAATAATACTACAAGCAGAGATTTTAGATCTTAAAACGGATTATGAATCTAAAGCTACAGGTATAGTTTTAGAGTCAAAAATTGATGTTGGTAGGGGTCCAGTTGCAAATATAATTGTTACTACTGGAACACTTAAGAGAGGTGATTTTTTTGTAAGTGGTTTAAAATGGGGAAAAGTAAGAGCGATTATTAATGATAAAGGTCAAAATATTAATGCAGCTTTACCTTCAACGCCTGCTGAAATTTTAGGAATAAATGGTGCAGCCAAAGCTGGAGACGATTTTATTGTTCTTGATACAGAAAAAGAAGCTAAGACACTGAGTGAAAATAGAGCTCAAGAGAGTAAGGATGGAAAAAATCCACTAACTTTTGCAACTCAAGATTCTGCTTTTTCAGATAAATCTACTGAAGAATTAAATTTAATAATTAAATCTGATGTACATGGATCATCTGAAGCAATCAAAAATGCAATTAGTCAAATCAAACATGATGAAGTTAAACCTAAAATAATTTTGGCAGATATTGGAATGGTAACTGAGACAGACGTTACATTAGCGAAAGCTTCAAATGCAGTATTAATAGCTTTCAATGTTAAACCAAGTAAAGAAGCAAAAAAACTTGCTGAAAATGAGAAGATAAAAATATCTTCATACAACATTATTTATGAAGTTCTAGATTACATAAAACAAAGAATGTCAGGATTATTGGCGCCCGATGTACAAGAAAAAATTACTGGTACTGCACAAATTTTAGAAATATTTAAAGTTTCGGGTGCAGGTAAAGTTGCTGGTTCAAAAGTAACTGAAGGAGAAATTAATAGTACTTCAGATGTAAGAATAATTAGAGACGGTGCTATTATTTATACTGGAAAAGTTTCAACAATATTTAGAGAAAAAAACCAAGTTAAACAGGTAAGTGATGGTCAAGAATGCGGAATTACAGTTAAAGATTATATGGATTTCCAAAAAAATGACACAATAGAGGCTTTTAGTGTTACATCTACTGAGAGGTCAATTTAATGGCAGATAGAATAGGAAAACCAGTGTCACAAAGGCAATTAAGAGTAGGTGAAATGATTAAGCAGTCTTTAAGCATGATTTTTATAAGGAATGAGGCTAAGGTGCCGAATTTAGAAACAAATATTATAACGGTTACTGAGGTTAGAATGAGTCCTGATTTAAAAATTGCTAAAGCATATGTTCTTCCATTGGGAGGAAAAGATGCTGAGGAAACAATTAATATTTTAAAGGAATACTCATTTTTAATTAGAAAAATTTTATCACAAAAAGTGGTTATGAAATTTTTACCAAAATTACTTTTTAGAAAAGACGAATCTTTTGAGTATGCGGAAAAAATAGAAAACTTAATAAAACAAACAAATAAATAGAAAGAAAGAGGCATGAACAAGAAGGCACAAGAATTAGCAATGCATGATAAAGATACTGGATCTTCAGAGATACAAATTGCTTTGCTAACAGAGAAAATTGAAACTCTCTCTAAACATATTAAGCAATTCAAAAAGGATAAACATTCATCTGTTGGATTGTTGAGAGCGGTAAATAGAAGAAAGAAATTGTTAGAATACCTTAAGAAAAATAAAATGGATTCTTACAAAAATGTACTGTCGAAATTGAATTTAAGAAAATAGAAGTCAAGATAGATAGAACGGAATGGAACGAAATGAACGAAACGAAATGGAAATGAAATGTTTAAAGTATATAAGAAGGAAATTGAAGTAGCGGGAAAGAAGATAAGTTTAGAAACAGGTAAAGTAGCAAGACAGGCGGACGGTGCAATAATCGCAACATGTGGAGAGACAGTCGTACTAGCAACAGTAGTTGGAGCAAAAAAAGTAAATCCTGATATGGATTACTTCCCTTTATCTGTAAATTATCAAGAAAAATATTATGCAGCAGGAAAAATCCCAGGTGGATATTTTAAAAGAGAAGCAAGACCAACTGAAAGTGAAACATTAATCTCTAGATTAATTGATAGACCAATCAGACCCTTGTTTCCTGATGAATTTAAAAATGAAGTTCAGTTATTACCAACGGTAATTTCATACGATAAAGAAAATGAACCAGACATTTTATCAATCACAGCCTCATCAGCAGCATTAGCTATATCAGGAATGCCATTTATGGGGCCTGTGGGTGCTTCAAGAGTTGGTTTTATTGATGGTAAATATGTTTTAAATCCATCTAAAGCAGAGTTAGAAAAATCAAAATTAGACTTAGTTGTAGCAGGTACAAAAGATGCTGTGCTCATGGTTGAGTCTGAAGCAAATGGTTTAACAGAAGAAGAAATGTTAAATGCAGTAAAATTTGGCCATGAAGGATTTGTTCCAGTTATCGAAATGATTGAGGAACTTGTAAAAGAATGCAGAAAGCCTGAGTGGACTGTTGAAAAAAAAGATCTATCAGAAGTTAAGAAAAAACTTGAAGAAACTTTTACAGAAGATCTTAAAAAAGCTTTTGCAACTAGAGATAAACAAGATAGATCAAATCAAATTTCTGAAATTACTGATAAAGCTAAAAAACTTTATGAGGAGGATGAAAATTATACTGATCTAGATGTTAACAGTCAGTTAAAAAATCTTGAAAAATCAATTGTTAGAACAGACATTCTAAAAAATAAAAATAGAATTGATGGTAGAGGTTTATCAGATGTAAGGCCTATCGAATGTGAAGTTGGTATTCTACCAAGAGCACATGGTTCTGCTTTGTTTACTAGAGGTGAAACCCAAGCAATTGTTGTAGCAACTTTAGGAACATCTGATGACGAGCAAAGAATTGAAAGTTTAGATGGATTACAAAGAGAGCGATTTATGCTTCACTATAATTTTCCTCCTTTTTCAGTTGGAGAAACTGGAAGAATTGGAACAGGTAGAAGAGAAATTGGTCATGGTAAATTAGCTTGGAGAGCAATTAACTCTTCACTACCAACCAAAGAAGCATTTCCATATACTTTTAGAGTAGTTTCAGAGATTACGGAGTCTAATGGTTCTTCTTCAATGGCTACTGTTTGTGGAACTTCTTTAGCATTAATGGATGCTGGAGTACCGATTAAAGAGCCAGTTGCTGGTATTGCAATGGGATTAATTAAAGAAGGTGATGATTTCAGCGTTCTTTCAGACATCCTAGGTGATGAAGATCATCTTGGTGACATGGACTTTAAAGTTGCTGGAACTAAAGATGGAATTACTTCTCTCCAAATGGATATCAAAATCACAGGTATTACATTTGAAATTATGGAGCAGGCATTAAGCCAAGCCAAAGATGGAAGGGTTCATATCTTGGGGGAAATGAATAAAGCATTATCAGCTTCAAGATCTGATGTTGGAAAACATACTCCAAAAATGGAACAAGTTAATGTAGATAAAAAAGACATTGCTGCCGTAATTGGAAAAGGTGGTGCAACAATCAGAGAGATAGTTGAAAAATCAGGTGCGAAAGTAGATGTAAATGACGAAGGTGTGGTAACAGTTGCTGCTCCAGATGAAGAGTCTAGAAACACCGCAATGCAAATGATTAAAGACATCACTGCAAAAGCTGAATTAAACAAAATTTATTCAGGTAAAGTAATGAAGATTATGGAGTTTGGTGCATTTGTTAATTTCTTAGGAAAACAAGATGGACTAGTTCATATCTCAGAACTAGCAGATAAAAGAGTAGCTAAAGTTACTGACGTTGTCAAAGAAGGTGACGAAGTTAAAGTTAAAGTGATTGGTTTCGATAGAGGTAAAGTTAAACTTTCAATGAAACAAGCTGCTGAATAATCTATAATTTAAATTAAAATTTTAAATCCCTGGAATGAGAGTTCTGGGGGTTTTTTATATTGAAGATAAATTTATTTTTTTTGAGTATTTTTTATTTGGAACATTTTTTATAACTGCTTGGCCACAACGCATTATTCCTCGTTTTTTATCAAATGTCATTTTGGGTTCACCATATAATTTCCATCCATTCGACAATGCCTCAGTTACTCGATTACAAAATCTTGCTGTATCATCATCAGTAATAAATTTGTATCCCTTCATATATTTTTAACTAAATTTAATTAAATTTTAGGTTATATTTTTAGGATCTGGCATTCCTACCTTGTTATATCCAGCATCTACGTAGTGAATTTCACCAGTAACTCCGTTTGCTAGGTCACTTAGTAGATATAATGCTGAATTTCCAACATCGTGGATATCTACATTTCTCTTAAGAAAAGAATGGTCTTCATTCCATTTATATAGGAATTTTGCGTCTCCAATTGCAGAGGCAGCCAATGTCTTGATAGGTCCTGCACTTATAGCATTTACTCTCATGCCTATAGCACCCAAATCTCTAGCTAAATATTTAACACTGGCCTCTAAAGCTGATTTACAAACACCCATTACGTTATAATTTGGAATTGCTTTCGTAGACTCATAAGTTAAAGTTAATAAGCTTCCACCTTGTTTCATTACCTTTGAAGCTTCTTTTGCTACTTCAGTAAATGAAAAGCATGAGATTAACATACTTCTTAAAAAGTTTTCTCTAGTCGTATTTAAATATTCACCTGATAACTCTGATTTATCAGAGAAAGCAACTGCATGAACTACAAAGTCAATTTCACCCCATCGGGATTTGATATTTTCAAATAATTTTACAACTTCTTCTTTTTTTTCAACATCACAACTAAATGTAACATTTGAATTTAATTTTTCTGCTAAAGGAATTACTCTTTTTTTTAAAGCATCACCCAAATAAGTAAATGCTAACTCAGCTCCAGCTTCTGCAAGTTTTTGAGAAATACCCCAAGCAATAGATCTTTCATTGGCAACACCCATGATTAATCCTTTTTTACCTTTCATCAAACTCATAAACTAAACCTTTTCAAAAATTAAAGCTGCATTAGTTCCACCAAAGCCAAAGCTATTTGACATTACTGTATTTAAGTTTGCTCTTGTTTCAGTTTTCGCAACAATTGGAAATTTTTTAGCATCATCATCCATATCTGTAATATTTGCTGATCCTGTTATGAAATTATTTTTCATCATTATCAAACAATAGATTGCTTCATGCACTGAAGCAGCCCCTAAAGGATGACCCGATAAAGATTTTGTTGAACTTATTTTTGGAATATTTTCTCCAAAAGTTTCCTTAATAGCATTAAGCTCAGTTATATCTCCAACTGGAGTAGATGTTCCATGAGTATTAATATAATCAATTTTATTTTTAGCAGTTGCCATTGCCATTTTCATACATCTAACAGCGCCTTCACCCGATGGCGCTACCATATCGTATCCATCTGAAGTTGCTCCATAACCAGTTAATTCTGCGTATATTTTAGCTCCTCTTGCTTTAGCATGTTCGTATTCTTCAAGTACTAATACGCCTGCACCACCTGCAATTACAAACCCATCTCTAGTTTTGTCATAAGCTCTAGACGCAGATTGTGGAGTGTCATTATATTTTGATGATAAAGCTGTCATAGCGTCAAACATTGCTGTCATTGCCCAATGAATTTCTTCACTACCACCTGCAAAAACAACATCCTGTTTACCCATTTGAATTAATTCCATAGAATTACCTATGCAATGTCCACTAGTTGCACATGCAGAACTCATTGTGTAGTTAGTTCCTTTAATTTTAAATGGTACGGCAAGTGTTGCAGAAGCAGTACTGGCCATAGTTCTTGGAACAATAAAAGGTCCCATTAATTTTGGTGTCTTAGCTCTAGTTTTATCTGCAGCTAAAATTACATTTTCTATAGAAGGTCCACCTGAGCCCATCACAATTCCAGTTTTAAAATTACTTACTTCACTTTCTTCTAACCCAGAGTCCTCAATAGCTTCTTTCATTGCAATATAATTGTAAGCTGAGCCTGATCCCATAAATCTAATTGTTTTTCTATCTATATGATCCTCAAGTTTAATAATTGGTTTACCGTGAACATGGCTTTTCAGGTTATGCTCTTTATAATCTTCAGCATAAGAAATTCCTGATTTTGAATTTAATAAAGATTGATGAACTTCTTCTTGATTATTTCCTAAACAAGAAACAACTCCTAAACCTGTAACAACTACTCTTCTCATTATTTAAATAACCCCACTTTCAAACCTTCTGCTGAATATATTTTTTTATTATCTGCAAGAACAATTCCATTTGCAAGCCCAACAGTTGTTCCTCCAGGAGACATAATTTTTTTCATATCTATTTCATATCTTACATTTTTTACACTCTGTAATACTTCGCCTGTAAATTTCACAGTACCCACTCCTAGAGCTCTTCCTTTCCCAGGATTTCCTAGCCAACCTAGAAAAAAACCTACCAGTTGCCACATAGCATCTAAACCTAGGCACCCTGGCATAACTGGATCTTTTTTAAAATGACAATCAAAAAACCAAAGATCATCTTTAATATCTAATTCAGCTTTTAAAGAGCCTTTATTAAACGCTCCATTATTTTCATTGATTTCTGTTATTCTGTCAAACATAAGCATTGGCGGGAGTGGTAATTTTGCATTACCAGGACCAAAAAGATCACCATTCCCACAAGTTATTAGATCATCATAAGAGTATGAGTTTTTTTTCATATTAGAGCACCCTTAATACTTGATTTAATCCTAATATAATATAATAAAACACTATATTTTTATTCATACTTTAGAATAATTATAAAAAACAATGCCAAAAAACTGTAATTTTATTGAAAAATTAAGAGAAGTTGGGCTTAGACCAACCAAGCAAAGAATAAAAATTTGTGAAGTTTTGTATAATAGAGAAAAAACTTTCCATTTCACAATAAACGATCTTGTTAAAATGATATCTGAAAAAATGAATGAAAAGATATCTCTAGCCACAGTTTATAACACAGTTCATGCATTTGAAAAAAAAGGATATTTAAAAGAAATTTCAATCGATAGTCACAAAAGTTATTTTGATACAAACACATCAGCACATCATCATTTTTTTGATGAAGATACGCATGAGTTGATTGATTGTGATGAGAGCGATATAGACAAAATAAATATTAGAAAAAATATTACAGGAAAAAAAATAAATTCTGTTGAAGTGTTAGTTAGAGTTGCGAGTGATAATCAAACTCAAAAATAATTTAATTAAATCATACACTTAAAATCTACATTATAATAATTCTAAACTATTGACATACTGTTAATATGCATTATATGATTTGTTAATCATTAAAAAGGAGAAAAAATGTCTTTAAAAGGAAGTAAAACAGAAGAAAATTTAAAAGAAGCATTTGCTGGTGAAAGTCAAGCAAATAGAAGATATCTTTATTTCGCACAAAAAGCTGACATAGAAGGTTACAATGATGTAGCTGCAGTTTTTAGATCAACAGCCGAAGGTGAAACTGGTCACGCACATGGTCATTTGGAGTATCTAGAAGAAGTTGGTGATCCAGGAACTGGTATGCCAATTGGTGAAACAAAAGCAAATTTAGCTTCGGCAGTACAAGGCGAAACTCATGAGTATACCGATATGTACCCTGGTATGGCTAAAACAGCTAGAGAAGAAGGCTTTGAAGAAATTGCTGACTGGTTTGAAACTTTAGCTAAAGCTGAAAAATCACACGCTGGTAAATTTCAAAAAACTTTAGAGTCTATTAGCTAATCAAATTTCTTAGTGGGCGTTAGTCGCCCACTAAAAACAGTTCGAATTTCAAAAACTTAATTATATGAGCAAAGAAGGAAGTTTAGGTGCACCTATACGACATCCTATAGATTTTGAGCATCCTGATTTTTTAAATCCTGAAAAATTAGATGCTGAAATGAGAAGAGTGTTTGACATTTGTCATGGATGCAGAAGATGTTTTAATCTCTGCGATTCATTTCCTAAACTGTTTGACATGATTGATGAGTCTAAAAATGAAGATGTTGAAAGCTTATCTAGTGATCAATTTGCTCCTGTCGTTGATGCATGCACCCTGTGCGATATGTGTTTTATGACTAAATGCCCATATGTTCCACCTCATGATTTTGATTTGGATTTTCCACATTTAATGCTGCGATATAGAACGGCTCAAAAAAAATTAGGTAAATTACCAAGCGTACCAACACAATTAGCTCAAATAGATCGAAACGCTAAAATTGGTATTATGTTCTCAAAAATAGTTAATTGGGCATCAAATATTAAAAATAAATTAATTAGAAAAATCTTAGAACTAATTACTGGAATAGATAAAAGAGTTCAGTTACCAAAATATAACTCAGAAACTTTTTCATATTTTTTTAAAAAAAATAAAGATAAGATAAATTATCTAACACCTTCTAAAGATAGAAAAGTAGTTATTTATTCAACTTGTTTTGTAAATTTTAATAAAAAAAATACGGGTGTTGCTGCCTTAAAAGTTTTGAAAAAAAATGGTGTAGAGGTTCAAGAAGCTTATCCTGGTTGTTGTGGGATGCCATTTTTAGAGCAAGCAGATCTGCCAAAAGTTGTTGAACAAGCGAAAAAAGTTTCTAAGGATTTAATTGAGTGGATTGATAAAGGATATAAAGTAGTAACCTTAACAGCTAGTTGTGGATTGATGTTAAAATTCGAATGGCCCTTGTTATTACCTAACGATGAAAAAATAAAAAAATTATCTTCAAACGTTATGGATATTGATGAGTATGTTGTGGATATTGCAAACAATGAGGGATTAGCAGAAGGATTAAATGAGATTGATGGAGGAGTAACCGTGCATCATGCTTGTCATGCTAGAGCACAGAATATGGGTATCAAAGCAAGAGATATGTTAAAATTAATACCAAACATTAAAATTGATGTAGTTGAAAGATGTGCAGGTCATGGAGGAACTTTTGGAGTAATGAAAGAAACTCATGATTTAGCAAATAAAGTTGGAAGACCTACAGCTAGACAAATAAAAACTAAAAATAATAAGTATATGGCTTCTGATTGTCCTTTAGCTGGTAAACATTTAAAACAGTTAGAAGTTGATACAAACATATCTAATGATGAGGCACTACACCCTATCGAATTGGTGGCAAAAAGTTATAACTTATGATCATGCCTAGAGAAAAAAGAGAAATTCAAAAAGAAGACATCATGCCTTTAGATGATTATATAGAAAAGAGACGTGAATTAAGAAAAAGTATTGTTGATTATAAAAAAAATAGAAGAGTTGCTTTAGGGCCTTATGCTACTTTTTATTTTGAAAGTTATGAAACAATGTTAGCTCAAGTACAAGAAATGCTATACATTGAAAAAGGTGGTGATGAGCAACTTCAGGACGAGTTAACTGCATACAATCCTTTAATACCTAACGGCAAAGAACTAACAGCAACTTTAATGTTTGAAATAGATAATCCTATCTCAAGGGCTGCGTTTCTGGGAAAAGTTGGTGGAATAGAAGAAACAGTATTTATGAAAATAAATGGTGAGAAAATTAAAGCACTTCCCGAAGAAGATGTTGATAGAACTTCTTCTAAAGGAAAAGCTTCATCAGTACAGTTTATTCATTTTAATTTTACTGATGATCAAATTGAAAAATTTCAATCTAATAGCTCAGAAATTGAGCTTGGAATTGAACATAAAGAGTATTCTCATAGCACAAAATTATCTAAAGAAAATATAGCCTCTTTATCTACTGATTTTAGTTAATTTAGTCCCCAAATATTATCTGTTTTAATCCAACCTTCAAATTCTTCTGATGTAATTTTGCACCAATTTTGTTCGCATTTTTCTATAATTAATAATCTTCCTTCTTTTATTTGAGCAATTGGCTTAGCAAAAGGTGTAGGTTTCTTAAATAAAATTTTATCTTTTGTGGCTATTACTGAATTACTTTTTTTTAACTGTGAAATATGAATCCATCCACTATTATTTTTTAAATCTATAATTCGCCTAAAATTTTCTTTTTTATCAATTTGTTTTAATGGAAGATTTATTTTTTTATAAACGTATTTAATATCATATTCAAAAGTTGGTCCATAGCGAACATTTACTTTATTTTTTTTAAGAGAAACAAAAATTTCATTAGCAAATGAGCTGTGAGTAAAAAATAATAAAAAAATTACTATGTAAATTTTTTTTATTATTAGTTGCATATACATTTTTTTCTTCTGTTAATCTTTGCTTTTCTGAAATTTAAATTTAATAAATCTAGAATTAGAATGTATCTATTTAAATTTTGTCCAATATTTAATATTTTTTTTAAAACTTCATTGGCTTGTAATGTACCTATAATTCCTGCAACGGTTCCTAAAATTCCCTCATATTCACAATTTAATATTTCATCAGATATTATGTCTTCTTGATAAAAACACCTCAGGCAAGGATCTTTTTTATTAGTAAAATTAAACGTAAAAATATGTCCATCAAATTTGCTAATAGCACCAGTAACTAGAAATTTTTTATACTTTAGACTTAAGTCATTTATTAAAAATTTACTCTCAAAGTTATCAGTCCCATCAACAATATAATCATAATTTTTAATAATTTTTTCAAATGCAGTTTTATTTAATTTTAAATTAAAAATATTTATTTTTGTCTTCGAATTGATTTTATTTAATTTTTTTTTTGCAATCTTTACTTTTGATTGATTTATATCTTTTTCATTATACAGGCTTTGTCTGTGAATATTAGATAGACTTACAGTATCATGATCTACAATTCCAAGCGTGCCAATACCTGATCTAGTTAAAAATTCTGCTACTGGGCAACCTAGACCACCCATACCAACTATCAAAACGCTAGAAGATAAAATTTTTTTTTGACCTATAGCCCCAATATTTTTAAGAATTATTTGCCTTGAGAATTTTTCTATTTCTTTTTTGTTTAAATTTTTGCTCATTTTCCTGTTGAGCCAAACCCACCTTCGCCTCTAATTGTTTCTGGCAGATCATTAGTTTCCTCGAGATCCATTTTAATTACAGGAGTCAAAATCATTTGTGCTATTCTATCCTTATTTCTTATTAAGAAATCATTTTTCCCGTGATTAAAAAGAATTACTTTTATTTCTCCCCTGTAATCACTATCAATAGTTCCAGGAGTATTTAAAACACTTATACTGTTTTTTGCAGCTAAACCAGATCTTGGTCTTATTTGGATTTCAAAGTTACTAGAAAATGCAACAGCAAGCCCTGTTGGTACTAAGCATGATGAGTTTGGTTTAAGATTAATAGGTTCTTTTACTAATGCCATCAAATCCATACCTGATGCACCTTCTGTTTTGTAAGTGGGTAATTCAACCACAGGGTCTAACTTTTTGATAAGAACTTTTGCCATTAATTTAATTGATCAATTATTCTATCAACTATTTCATCAGAAATTTCATATTTTTTTTTGTACGAAAGTTTTTCTTTTTTTAGGTCTTTATTTTTATAATGAATTGTTACTTCATTATAATCAGAATTAAATCCTATATCTTTATTTGATACATCATTCGAAATTATCCAGTCACAACTTTTCTTATTTAATTTTTCCTCTGCATTTTTATCAACCTCATTAGTTTCTGCTGCAAATCCAATCACAAGTTCAGGTCTCAAAGAGTTATGGTTGGACACATAATTAAGTATATCTATATTCTTTTCAAAATTTAAGTTTAGGTTCTCTTGTTTTTTAATTTTATTTTCATACTTTTTATTAATTTTAAAATCAGCTACTGCAGCTGAAAAAATTGCTACATCAACAGGTAAATTTTCTTGGGTAGCAACCAACATTTCATCTGCTGTTTCAACTTTTATAAGATTAATATCTTTAGTTATTTCAAGATTAGTTGGACCCGATATTAATGTTGTATCAAAACCTTTTTTGGACAATGATTTTGCTAATTCATATCCTTGTTTGCCACTTGATTTATTTGTAATAAAACGTACTGGATCTATATACTCATTAGTTGGCCCTGCTGTAACTAATGCTTTAAATTTTTTGTTATTTTTTTGAGTTAAGAAATATTTATCAATTTCTTCAGCAATTACAAATGGGTCTGACATTTTACCCTCCCCATATTCACCACATGCCATTTCACCAATTTCTGGACCAATTATTTTATATCCAAACTCCTTTAATTTTTTTAAATTAATTTTAGTAGTTGGATGTTCCCACATTCTTACATTCATTGCTGGTGCTAAAATAATTTCTTTATCTGAAGCCAACACTACAGTAGATGCTAAATTATCAGTTGTTCCTTGAGCTAATTTTGAAATTGTGTTTGCTGTAGCTGGTGCAATTAAAATTAAATCTGCCCATCTTGAAAGTGAAATATGATCCATTTCAGCCTCATTTTCTGAACTAAATAAATCACTATATACTTTACCTTGAGAAAGCGACGTTACCGATAGTGGAGTTACAAATTCTTTTGCACTTTTAGTAAGGATTGTCTTTATTTCTGCTCCATTTTTTTTAAAAAGCCTAATTGTTTCTAGACTTTTATAAGCAGATATCCCTCCACAGATAATGAATAATATTTTCTTATTTAATAAATTTTTCATTTGCGGAATTAAAATACTATAAGGCCAAAAATTACAAGAAGTAATAAACCAATAATAGATTGATTTCTAAATGCTATCATTTCTGATTTCTTGTCATTTAAAGCGGTATATGAATTTGAATTTTGTGGAATTTGACCGCTAGCTAAAAACGTTAATGCTTGATTTGCTTTATCCATAATCTCAGGAAATTCTGGTAAACGTTTAATCACTTCAGATGTATTTCTTAAAGTTTCATTTAAATTATTAATTGGATCTTTTGTTTCTTTAAGCCAATTTTCTAGTACAGGCTTTGAAGTTGTCCAAATATTTGTGTTTGGATTTAACTTTCTTGCTACACCTTCAACAACAACCATAGTTTTTTGCAACATTAATAATTGAGGTTGAGTTTGCATATTAAACTTTTCTGTTACATCAAACAATTGTTTGAGTAATTTACCTCCTGAAATATCTTTTACTTCTTGACCAAATATAGGCTCACCAATTGATCTCAAAGCTTGAGCTAAATCATCGATTGGTACTTCTTTTGGAACTAATCCGGCCACTAAGTGAACTTCAGCTACTTTACGATAATCTCTTTGAATAAATCCAAATAAAATTTCTGCTAAAAACCTTTTACTAAGTTTATCTAACCTGCCCATAATTCCAAAATCTATAGGTACAATTTGTCCACTATTATCAACAAAAATATTTCCTTGATGCATATCTGCATGAAAAAAACCATCTCTTACAGCATGTCTTAAAAAATGTTGGATAATATCTTCAGCTATTTTATTAGTATTTAAATTTCTTTTCTTTAGCTCCTCAGCTTCTCTTATAGAAATTCCATCTATCCAATCCAAAGTCATTACGTTTTCACTAGTAAAATTCCAATAAATTTCAGGAACTTTAAATCCAGCATCATTTTTAGTGTTTTCAGCATATTCATTAGCTGCAGCAGCTTCAAACCTTAAATCCATTTCAAGATTAGTTATTTCTTTAAGTAAAAAAAACAACTTCAACAAGTTTTAATCTTTTTGTTTTTTTTACAAATGATTCAATAATAAATGCGAATAACATCATTGCATCTATTTCTTCATTGAATATTTTTTTTATATTTGGTCTTAAGATTTTTATTGCTACATCTTTAATTGTTCCATTGTCATTTATTTTTGCTTTATGAACTTGTGCAATTGATGCAGCAGCAACTGGTTCACTTAAATCAATTATTGAATTAAATGCATCAACTCCAAGATCTTCTTTAATAATTTCTTTTGCTTCATGAATTGAAAAAGGGGGTAGTCGATCTTGAAGTTTTTCTAGCTTTAAAGATAATTCTTCTCCGATTATATCTGGTCTAGTTGCTAAAAATTGACCAAGTTTGATGAAAGTTGTACCCATAGATTCTAATGATCTAGATAGTCTTTCACCATCATCCTCAATTAAATTATTTTGTTCCTTTTTTTCAAATGAAATAGATAAAATTTGGAATAATATTGTTACAGCTAAAGGAGGTTTTTTAAATTTTGAAGCAATTTTTAAAATATCTGATTTTGCAATTTTTCTTCCTAATTTAAATAAAGTAATAAGTTTTTTAATCATTAAATTTTCCAACCACTATGAATTGAAACAATACCACCAGAGAGATTTCTATAAGAACATTTATGAAAATTATTTTTTTGCATCAACTCTATTAATTCATCTTGATTAATAAATCGTTCAATACTTTTAATTAAATATTCGTAAGGTTCTTTTTCTCCAACTACAAACTTACCAATAATAGGAATAAGTTTTGAATAATTTTTATATACAAAATCAAGATTTGAATTTTGAATCTTAGAAAATTCCAGACATAGATAGCGTCCGCCAGGCTTTAAAACTCTATAGGCTTCTGAAAGTGCTTTATTTAAATTTTTTGTATTTCTTAGTCCAAAGCTAATAGTGTAATAATCAAATGAGTTGTCTTTAATTGGTAATTTTTCTGCTGGAGAAATAACCCATTTTACATTTTTGTAATTAGATAATTTTTGCTTTCCTTGACTAACCATTCCTTTATTAGGATCTACACAAGTAATTTCAGCCTCTTTAATTGTGCTATCTAAAAATAACTTTCCAATATCCCCTGTCCCACATGCAACATCTATTAATTTTCTACTAACTCTCGGATTCATCATATTGATTAAACTTTTTTTCCAATATCTATGTACACCCATAGACATAAAGTCATTCATCAAGTCATATTTGTTGTAGACCTGATTGAATACATTTTCTACAAGTCCTTTTTTATTTTGAAGATTTTGTTGCATAAAAAAATATATATTGAATATAGTATCAAATGCCAGAATTACCAGAAGTAGAAATTGTTAGACAATCCCTTCATAAAAAGATCAAAAAAAAAAGCATAAAAAAAGTAATAATTAGAAATAGGAATTTAAGGTTTAAAATACCAAGTGATTTTGAAAGTTTTCTTAAAAATAAAAAAATAATTGAAGTCAGTAGATTTTCTAAATATTTAATCATTCATTTTCAAAATGAAGATTATTGTTTAATTCATTTAGGAATGTCAGGAACAATCCATATTCTTGATAACAAAAAACCTCTAAAATTTACGAATACTAGTTTTTATCATTCACCTTTTTTACCTAAAAAGCACAATCATGCAGAGTTTGTATTTGATAATTTAAAAGTAATTTATAATGATCCAAGACGCTTTGGATTTTTCGAAATAATCAAAAATCATCAAGATTTAAAGAAAAGATTTAAATCAATGGGGCCTGAGCCCTTTAGTGATAAATTTAACTTAAAATATGTAGTTAATTATTTTAAGAATAAAAATAAGGATATAAAAAATTTTTTACTTGACCAGAGATTTGTTTCTGGAATAGGTAATATTTATGCAAGTGAAATTCTTTTTGCTAGTAAAATAAATCCGTTTAAAAAGGCAAAAAGACTTAATAAAAATGAGTGTTTAAATGTTATTTTAAATTCCAAGAAAATACTTGAACAGGCAATTAATAAGGGTGGTTCAAGTATTAGAGATTTTAAAGATATCTCAGGTAATAAAGGTAACTTTCAAAAGGAATTTAAAGTTTATCAGCAAGAGGGAGCTGATTGTAAGCGTACGAATTGCAAAGGTATTATAAAAAAAAAAATAACATCAAATAGGTCAACTTTTTTTTGTGTTTCCTGTCAAAAATAGTTAAATATTTAGTTGACCACTGTAAATTCTCAAGCTATACCCCTGCGCAAATGGCAAACACAAAATCAGCAATTAAGAGAATTAGAAGAATTTCTAAACAAACAGCGGTAAATAAAGCTAGAAAGAGTAGGTTTAGAAACGCTCTTAAGAAAATGAACTTTTTAATTCTTAATAAAAAGAAAGATGAAGCGCTTAAATTTTTACCAAAGTTAAACTCTGAGTTGATGAAAATTGCAAAAACAGGAATAATTAAAAAACAAAATGCTTCTAGAAACGTTTCTAGAATTACTAAAAAAATTGCTGCAATCTAAACGTCAAGTTAATTATTAAACAACTCCTGATATCTACATTATATATTTAATATTTGTCTTAAGTTACTATATTTAGATTTAGTAAATATTTGAATTAATGTCATTCAATCTATGTTCGATTCAATTTTAATTCAATCAATTTATTGATTCAATCTATATTTGATTCAATTTAGAATTTTAATTTTAGATTTAAAATTAAGTTCATCTAGAAAATTATAAATCACAATCATAGATTTTATTTTTCTTTTATTTTTCTTATTAACTTGTTGCAAATTTTTTTAAATAGTTCTAACTGAGATTTCCTCTTAAGTTATGAATAAATTAACAAATACTAAAAATGTTAATAATTTTTCATCTGAAGGCTTTCAATGGAAGCAAGTACAGGATGAAATGAAAAATAAATTAGGCTTAGAAGTTTATGAAAGCTGGTTAAAAAAGATTTCATTTTTAGAGGAATTTAATAACTACTTATTATTATCGGTTCCAACAAGATTTATTAGAGATTGGATTACATCAAGGTATTTAGACCAAATATTACAAATAATTAAAGTATATAAGAAAGATATTATTAGAATTGAGTTTAAAATAGTTGATAAAGCTCAAGATATCGCTTTAAAAGAAAATAATATTAAAGAGAATAATATTAATGAAAATGTTTCATTTATAAAAGACTCTTATCTTCAGTATAATCGAATTGATCCAAATAAAAGATTTGATAATTTTATAACAGGCTCCAGTAATAAATTAGCTTACGAAGCTTCTTTAAAAGTTTCAGAAAATATATCTCATTATAATCCACTTTATATTTACGGTGGTGTTGGAATGGGAAAAACTCACTTATTAAATGCAATAGGTTTAGAGCTTAAAAAAAACAATAAAGTAATGTTTATTTCTGCTGAACGTTTTATGTATCAGTTTGTAAAATCAATTAAATCAAACGATATGGTTAAGTTTAAAGAATATTTTAGAAATACAGATATTTTATTAATCGATGATATCCAGTTCATAAGTGGAAAAGAGGCTATGCAGGAGGAATTCTTTCATACATTTAATGCATTACTTGATAAGGGATCTCAAATAATTGTGTCAGCTGATCGATCACCAAATAAATTATCAAGAATTCAAGAAAGAATTAAATCAAGATTTTCTGGTGGATTAGTAGTTGATATTCAAAAGCCGGACTTTGAGCTAAGAAAAAAAATAGTTGAAAAAAAAACTGAAGAATTGAATGCTTTGTATTCCGAACAATTACAAGTTTCTAGAGAAATTCAAGATTTTATAAGTAATGAAATAACCGGAAGTGTAAGAGAATTAGTTGGTGCAATAAATAGAGTTGTTTCATTTTCAAGAATCTACAACAAAGTCCCAAATCTTGCAGAAACTAAAGTAGTTTTAAAGGATTTATTAAATTTATCAGAAAATAAGGTTACAATAGATCTAATTCAGACAATTGTTTGTAAGTTTTTCAAAATCAGTAAAAATGAAATGCTATCATCTAGAAGATCAAGATACTTAGTAAGACCTAGGCAAACAGCAATTTATTTAACTAAAATTTTGACTTCTAAATCATTACCTGAAATTGGAAGAGAATTTTCTAACCGAGACCATACAACAATAATTCATTCAGTAAAAACTATTGAAAAGATAAAAGAAAAAGATCCTGAGATGGTTGATAATATAAATAAATTAAAAAACCAGATTTTATATAATAATAAAGAAAATGAAATTTAACGTTAATCAACAGGATCTTCAGCAAGCATTAAATTATTGCCAGGGAGTTATTGAAAAAAGAAGTACATTACCAATACTTTCTAATATTTTGTTAGATGCAAGCAATTCAAAACTTACTATCACTGCGACTGATCTAGATTTAATATTTATCCATCAATTAAATAATGTAGAAATTTTAGAAGAGGGCAAAACAACCACAACTTCCTCAATCATGTATGATATTATTAGAAAGTTTAACTCAGGAAAAAAAATAAATCTTTCTTTATCAGATGTAAGTAAATTACAAGTAGAGTCTGAAAAATCTATTTTTAATTTGAATTGCATAAGTGCAACAGAGTTTCCACTAACAGATGAAAATTTTAATCAAAATGAATTTATAATTAAATCAAAACAATTATTGAAATTATTAAATAAGTGTAAATTTTCAGTTTCTAATGACGAAACAAGGCATTATCTAAGTGGTATTTATTTTCATCAAACAGAAGTTGAAGATAAAAATTTTTTAACAGCAGTTGCAACTGATAGTCATAGAATGTCTATTTCAAAAGTTAGATTAGAGGAAAAAATTGATTTTGATCCAATAATTTTACCTAAAAAAACAATTTTTCAACTTTGCTCTTTATTAGATAGCTATGATGGAGATGTAAAAGTTTCAAATTTGAAATCAAAAATAAAATTTGAATTAAATAACAGTATTTTAATTTCGAAACTTATTGATGGAAAATTTCCTAATTACATCCAAGTTATACCTAAAAATAATCAAAAAAAATTAGAAATAGACTTAAAATTATTTTTAAACTCAGTTGATAGAGTAGCATCTGTTTCATTAGATAAAAAAGATGGTGTGAAATTTAATTTATCTAAAGACACTTTAGATCTGTCAGTAAATAATACTAACAGTGGTGATGGTAAAGAAACTTTAACTGCTAAGTTTGATCATGATTTAGAGATAAGTTTTAACTCTAGATATTTGATAGATGTTGCTTCACAACTAAATGGAGATAGAGTTGAAATTTTCTTTAATGATACTGGTTCACCAGCACTAATAAAAGATCCCGGTGATTTTGATAGTATTTTTGTTGTTATGCCTATGAAGGGCTAATTAATTAAATCTAACTCCGAATAAATATTTTTTTCAAGAATTTGAATAAAATTTTCCTTTGTTAACCCAGAAGGAATTGGTTTTAGAATAGAGATTGTAATTGTTTTATTAGATTTCTTTTTACCTTTTTTTGGCCACACATATCCAGAGTTAATTGCAACTGGCTGACAAGCAACATTTAGCTCTTCATAAATTCTCGAAGCTCCTTTTTTAAAAGGTGGTCTTTCATTAGGAAGAACTCTGGTTCCTTGAGGAAAAATAATTAAAGGTCTATTAGAAGTATTCACCATTTTTGAAATATCATCAAAAAAACCCAAGTTATCTTTTGTAACTTTGTTTCTTTGTATTGAAATTGATCCTATTTTTTTTAAGTACCAACCAAAAATTGGAATTAACAATAATTCTTTTTTTAGAATAAATACTGGTGAGTTAAAGATTGATTGTAAATAAAAAGTTTCAAACATTGATTGATGAGATGCTGCTATAAAAAATTTTTCATTATTAATAATATTTTCTCTTCCTTTGATTGAAATTTTTACTGAAAGAACAAACTTTAAACAAAAACTGGCCCAATGGCCCATCAATTTACCCCCCATCAAAACAAACTGTTTAGGTAAAAAAAATGATGGTAAAAAAATTATCGAAATAAAGATGACTCCACTAAAAAATAATATTGAAAATAAAAAATTTCTTATCATTTTTTTCAAAAGCTAAATTATATCTTTATGCCTTTGTCTTTTTCTTATTACTTTAATTTTTGATCCTTTTATCAATAATTCTATGGGTTTAGGTCTTAAATTATAATTTGAGCTAAGTGACATTCCATAAGCTCCCACATCACATATTGCTATTAAATCTTTTTCATTTAACACTTGAAATTTTTTTAATGTAACAAATTTATCTGTACTCTCACAAATAGGACCTACGAATTCATAGGCTTTTTTTGATGTTTTGTTAGATTTTGTAACAGGTAAGGTTTTATGAACCGCGCCATACAAAGCAGGTCTCATTAAATCGTTCATTGCAGCATCTAAAATGATAAATTTTTTACTACCGCTCTCTTTTATATAGATTATTTTTGAAACTAATGTCCCAGTATTACCAATAATTGATCTTCCTGGCTCAAATATAATTTTAACTTTATGTTTTCTTAAAAATTTAAGAATAGCTGTGTTGTATTTTTTATAATTAAGTTTTTTATTTTTATCAGTGTAAGTAATGCCCATACCTCCACCTAAATCTATGAATTCAAATTTATGATTTGTTTTATTGAGAATTTGACTGATCGTTTTAAGCATTTTTTCATAAGGTCTGTGGTCTAAAATTTGACTGCCTATATGAACGCTTAGACAATTTAAATCAATATTTTTTGAATTCCTGCAATAATTTATAATTTCATACAATGTATTTTTATTTACACCAAATTTATTTTCTTTTTTTCCAGTGGAAATTTGTTTTAATGTTTTTGCATCTGTATTGGGGTTTAGTCTTACACCAATTTTTACTCTTATATTTTTTGATTTTGCTATTCGATTTATTTCTTTTATTTCACTTAAAGACTCAGCGTTAATAAGCAAAATTTTTTTATCAATAGCAAAGCTGATTTCACTTGTTGTTTTACCAACACCAGAAAATACTATTTTGCTTGGATTAATTCCTGCTTTTAGTGCCATCATCAGTTCTCCTACCGAAACAACATCGGCACCTAATCCAAATTTTTTAATTTCTCTAATTATATTAACATTTGTGTTGGATTTGACTGCAAAGCAGATAAGTGGTGAAAAAGATCCAAAGCTTTTTTTAAAATTATTAATATTTTCTTTTAATTTAGAATAAGAATAAGAATAAAATGGAGTTCCAAATTTATTTGCAATTTTTTGGAGACTAATTTTTTCTATTGTTAATGTTTTGTTTATGTATTTCATTAAGTTAAGTTAATTGAAACTTCACTTATTTCTGCTTTTTTATCTGGATCTTTGTATTTAGGATCACCTTTCTTTCCACAAGAAATAATTACAAAAAATAGTAATATAATAATAGTAAATTTTTTAATCATTTTTCTTTTTTATATTTCATTATCATTTTTTTAATATTATCAAAAGAAGTTCCACCATAAGATTTTTTTGAATTAATTGAATTTTTTAAATTAAATACTTTTAATACCTCATCTTTAAGTTTGGGTTCAATTTTTCTTAATTCCTCTAAAGTCAATTCATTTAATCTCTTTTCTCTTTTTTCAGCAAAGTTAACTATAGCAGCAGTTTTTTGATATGCTTTTCTAAAAGACATTGAGTGATTTTTCACAAGATAGTCAGCTAAATCAGTTGCTGTAATATATCCAGAATTTGCAAGCTCTAACATTTTACTCTTATTTGGTTTACAATTTTTAATGATTTCATCGAAAATTTTTAAACAATTATTTAGATTGTCATTAGACTTGAAAACAATCTCCTTATCATCTTGCAAATCTTTAAAATAGGACAATGGTAAGCCTTTTAAAATAGTAAGCATAGAAAATAAATTTCCATAAGCGCTTCCTGATTTTCCACGCAAGTACTCTAAAAGATCAGGATTTTTTTTTTGTGGCATTATCGATGATCCAGTAACAACTTTATCAGATAAATTAATCAAGTTAAAACCATCAGAATTCCAAATAATTAATTCTTCAGCAATTCTAGAAATATGCATAGCACACACAGATGAAGCGTATAAAAAATCTAAAACAAAATCTCTATCTGAAACTGTATCAATAGAATTATTTGTAGGTATTTTAAAACCAAGTTTTTTGGTTGTATAATTTCTATCTATATTAAATGATGTTCCTGCTAAAGCCGCAACACCTAAGGGATTTTCATTTAAACTGTCTAAATTATTAGAAAATCTCTTTTTGTCTCTATTAAACATTTCTACATAAGACATTAAATAATGTGCAAAAGAGATAGCTTGAGCATTCTTAAGATGAGTAAATCCAGGCATGATTGTCTCAACATTTTTTTCAGCTATCTTGATTGTGCTCTTAATAACTTTATTAATATTATTATTTATGTCGTTAGTTGAATTTTTCATCCAAATTTTAAAATCAGTAATTACTTGATCATTTCTTGATCTTGCAGTGTGAACATAGCCAGCTTCTTCACCTATAATTTGAAAGAGTCTCTTTTCTATATTCATATGAATATCTTCATATTTTTTATTAAACTGAAATTTATTTTTTGAGATTTCCTTATCAATTTTTGTTAGTCCATAAATAATTTTATTTTTTATTTTAAATGAAATTATTTTTTGTTTAAAAAGCATTTCAACATGAGCAATTGATCCCTGGATGTCTTCTTTATAGAGTCTTTTATCAATATCTATTGAATTACCGACTTTTTGAAACAAACTTGATGCATTTTTTTTTATCCGTATGTTCCAGATTGCTTGGTTGTTTTTATTTTTTACCATGATATTTAATTATACCTATTTAACATGAGATTTTTAATAATATTTATTTTTTTGATAACAAATGTTGTAGCTGAAGAATTACCTGGTATTAAAAATATTGTAATCCATAAAATACCAAAAATACATGATAATGTTATTTTTTTAAACAAAAATGATCAAAAAATTAATATCAATGAATATACTGGTAACTTATTGATATTGAATTTTTGGGCGACCTGGTGTGAACCTTGTAAAGATGAAATGCCATCTTTAGATAAACTTCTAGCTTACCCCGAATTGAATAATATAAAAATTTTTCCGATTAATATTGGAAAAGAAACTTTAAACAAAGTTAATAAATTTTTTATAGATCTTAATATTAAAAATATCGAACCTTATTTTGATCCACCTACTACATTAGCAAAAATGTTTACTTTAAGAGGCGTCCCTACAACAATTCTAATTAATAAAGAGGGTCAAGAATTTGCAAGAATAATAGGTTCAATTAATTTTGAAGATAAAAATTTTGTTAATTGGATAAAAAAATATAACTAATTTTTAAAAAAATAAGCAAAGCCAACTAAAGCAATAATAGCAATAAACTGTAAAATAACTCTTAACTGCATCAATTTATTTGAATATTTCTTACTTGTCTCTCCTCCCTTAAAAAGAGTCCCTATACCTAAGATTAAAACTATTCCCACAGCTATCAAAAGAGCTATTGATAAAACTTTTACTAAAATTCCTGATATCATATTTTTATTTTAGATTGTCTTTTTACATAAAAAACATAATTTATCTACTATGACATTTTGCCTAGATTCAATAATTATTAAACCAGAAAATGGTGTTGAAATCAAAAATGCAATTATTTTGCTTCATGGTTATGGAGGAGATGGAAAGGATATAAGTATGCTTTCTTTAAACTGGAAAAGACATATGCCTAATACAGTCTTTATTTGTCCAAATGGTCATGAGCCATGCGCTATAAATCCTTCTGGTTATCAGTGGTTCGATTTAACAAAAGAGGATAATAATTACATATTAGAGCAATCAATTAAAGCTGAAGAAGTTTTAAAAAAATTTATTGATGAAATAAAACAAGAGTTTAAGTTATCAAATGATCATATCTCTTTATCAGGATTCAGTCAGGGATGTATGATGTCTTTAAATGTTGGTCTTACATCTGAAGAAAAATTTTTATGTATAGTTGGTTTTTCCGGAAAAATAATTAATCAAAAAGATTTGAAAAACAGAATCAAAAATAATACTGAAACATTACTTATACACGGTGAAGCAGATCAAATTGTCTCATCAATACATTTACTAGAAGCAAAAGATTTTTTAATTAGAAATAATGTTAAAGTTGATACATTATTAATAAAAAACTGTGATCATCATATTCCTATTGAAGCATCAAGTACAGCTTTAAATTTTATATTAAAAAAAATTTAACATCTCTTAATATTGATAAATTTGTTTAACTAAGTTAAAATTAAGTTAATGAATAATTTTATTGAACAAAGTGTTTCATTAGAAAAGTGTCCAGCATTAGTACTTAATGCTGACTACAGACCTTTGAGTTATTACCCTTTATCTTTATGGTCATGGCAGGATACTGTTAAATCAGTTTTTCTTGATCGAGTTATTATTGTTAGTAATTACGATAGAACTATAAGAAGTCCATCATTTAATATGAAATTACCAAGTGTCATCGCATTAAAGGATTATATTGTTCCTCAAAGCAAGCCAAGTTTTACTAGATTCAACGTGTTTCTTAGAGATAAATTTTCCTGTCAATATTGTGGAAGCAATGAAGAGTTAACTTTTGATCATCTATTACCTAGATCAAAAGGTGGTGAAACTAATTGGGATAATGTTGTAACAGCTTGTTCCGCATGCAATGTGAAAAAAGGTGGGAAACTATTAAAATATTCAGGGATGAAGTTGCATCAGTACCCTTATCGACCGTCAACAGAGGATCTACATAAAAATGGTAAAAATTTTCCACCAAATTTTTTACATAAAAGCTGGATGGATTATTTGTATTGGGATGTAGAATTAGAGGCTTAAATTTTCTCAGAGATATTTATTGCAATTCTAGAGCCGGTTTTAATAATTTTATCTAGCAATAAATAGGGCCCTTTTTTTGTTGCACCTTTATCATATGCAATATCCTTATGGTCTATTTCATCTTGTCTAAATTTTGTAATCTTTTTTTTTAAATCTTTCTCACTCTTATCCAGTTGGTTAATTTGATTTAAGTAATGTTCATCTATAACTTCTTCAACAGAGGCAGTACACAACATCGCAGCTTTTTTCCCAAGTAAAGTTGATCCAAATCCTAGTCCAACACCCAATAAATCCCACAAAGGCAAAAATTTAGTTGGTTGTATATTTCTTTTTTTAATTTCATTTTCAAAAAATTCACAATGTTGTTTTTCATGAACTTTCATTTCCTCAATAGTTTTTTTAAGATTTTCATCTTTTACAAAAGTATTTAAAGCCAGCAATTGCCCTTCATAAATCTTAACAGCTCCACGTTCACCTGCGTGGTCGACCCTTATGAATTCTTCAACTCTTTTTGTATTAATTTTTGTCATAATTTAAATAAATCTTTGTACTACTAATAGTTATTAGCAAAGAAATCAAAATATTATAACTTGTAAGTGATAATCCCATAATTTTAAATGTCACATCTTTACAGCTTATATTTTTTTCTTGTAATTGTTTCAATATATCCTCTTTAGATATTAAATCTGACCCTTTTTTTAAATCGCAAACTAACGATTCCTTAATGAAACCTTGCTCAATACCTAAATGATATAAAGATAAAATAGTAGCAGCTAAAAAAATTAAAATTAGAAAAAGAATGAAATATTTTTCAAGATTAACAAATTTATAATTTAGTAAAATAATTATTAATGCTAATAGGTATGGAATCCTTTCCAGTATACATAAATTACAAGGTTGATGACCTAAAACATATTCAATAAAAAATGCTGAGGATAAAGCAATAATGCTTATTAAAAAAATTAATTTAAATGTTATTGTTTTGTTTATCTCAACCATTAAATTTAAAAAATAAATAAATAATAATAAATATTATTACTATAATAATTCCAATTATGGTGAACCATTTTGATCCATGTTTTTCCATGTACTCTGTAAATAATTCTCCAAATTTATAAGATAAATATGCAACTATAAAAAATCTCAGGCCTCTTGAAATTAAGCTAACAATTATGAAAACGGGAAGATTAAAAGCAATTAATCCACTTGAAATCGTAAATGCTTTATAGGGTAATGGAGTAAAACCAGCTAAAAAAAGGATACTTAGCCATGTGAGGAATCCACTACCTTGAGACATACTTAATTTTAAATTTTCAACTTTATCTTGATAACTATAAAATTCTATTACGTACATTGCTAAATCAAAAAATAAATAACCTACTATATATCCAAAGATTCCTCCAAGAACTGAATATATTGATGCTATTAAAAATATTTTCAAATATTCCTTTTTTTTAGCAATAACCATTGGAATTATCATTGCATCTGGAGGTATAGGGAAAAAAGAACTTTCAATAAAAGATACAAGCCCTAAATAAAAATTCGAACTTTTATGTGCAGCTAATTCTAAACATTTTTTGTAAAGTGTTTGAAACATTTTTTGGTTTTAATATAAATTTAGTTCTTATACTATTAAATATAATTTAATTGAATACCAAGGGCGAATGGCGGAACTGGTAGACGCGCACGACTCAAAATCGTGTTTCGCAAGAAGTGAGAGTTCGATTCTCTCTTCGCCCACCAAGAAAATATGAATATAGATAATTTAAATAATTTGATCGAATTATTTGCTGATCAAGCTAATAGACAGAATAAAAAAGATATTTTTTTAGAATGGCTGAACCCAAGTAATAAAAAAACATATACATGGGAACAAACTGAAAAGAATATTTTAAAATTATCAAAAGTTATTAAGCAAAATATAGAAGAAGGCGATAGATGTCTTTTGGTTTCGGAGAATAGACCCGAGTGGTTCGTTTCTGATTTAGCTATAATGCTTGCTGGTGGAATCACAGTTCCAGCATATACAACTTATATAGAAGATGATTACAAGTATTTGATAGAAGATTGTGAACCTAGCTTAGTTATTGTTTCAAATAACGAAATGTTAAAAAAATTAAATAATATAATTAATGAAAAAGACTTTATTAAAAAAGTTATAACTTTAGATGAAATAGCTAAGGTAACAAATAACTTAAATTTAAATAACAAAGAAAAATATTTAGATTATAATTCTGTTTTAAAGAATAATTTATTAGAGGAAGATAAAATCGAAAATAATAAATTAAATAGAAAGTCTCCAGCATGTATAATTTATACTTCAGGAACTGGAGGAAATCCCAAGGGTGTAATTTTAAGTCACGGTGGAATTTTAAATAATGTTATTGGATCGTGTGAAATTACAAAACCATTATTTGATTCAAGACCAGTATTTTTAACTTGGCTTCCGCTTTCTCATTCTTATGAGCACTGTCTTCAATTTGTACAGATAGCAGTAGGAGCTAGAGTATTCTATGCTGAAAAAATTGAAAAACTTCTAGAAAATATATCTGAAGCAAAGCCTACAATTATGGCAGCTGTCCCTAGGTTTTACCAAAACCTTTATAATAAAATAAACATAAATTTAAAAAAACAAACGGGTTTTAAAGCAAAATTAATTGAAGCAACTCTTCATTTGGGAAGAAAAAAACTATTAAATCAAAAAATGACTTTTTATGAAAAATTGCTCGATTTCATAGTTGATAAATTAGTTAGAAAGAAAATAAAAAAACAGTTTGGTGGAAATTTAAAAGCTTTCGTCTCAGGTGGTGGTGCTTTAGATAAAGAAATAGGTGAATTTTTAAATGCTATAGGATTACCAACACTTCAGGGATATGGCTTAACAGAAACGTCACCAGTAGTAAGTTGCAATCCAATACACAAAATAAAAGTGGAAACTGTAGGCCCTCCATTTAAAGGAAATGAAGTTAAAATTGCTGAAGATGGAGAAATTTTAGTTAAAGGCGAAAATGTAATGCTAGGATATTGGAACAAAAAAGAAGAAACTGATAAAGTAATTATAAATGGATGGCTTCATACAGGCGATATTGGAGAGATAGATCCAAATGATGGTTATTTAAAAATTACTGATAGAAAAAAAGATATAATAATAAGTGCTGGTGGAGACAATATTTCACCTGCTAAAATTGAAAATATGATTACAAACGAACCAGAGATAGATCAATGTATGGTTTATGGTGATAAAAAAAATTATTTAGTTGCTTTAATTGTTCCTAATAAAGACTTTTTAAATGAAAAAGAAAAAATAAATAAAGTAATTGAAAAAATAAATGCAAAATTAACTTTATTAGAAAAGATAAAAAGAATTCAATTAATAGATGAAAATTTTTCTATCGAAAATGGTTTAATGACGCCAACAATGAAAGTGAAAAGAAAAAAAGTTACAGAAAAATATAAAAATCAGCTAGAAAATCTTTATTAAACAATTAAAATTAAATTGTTTATTAACCGCATAAACATTAACTAAATTAATAAAAAAAAGTTTTATAAAAATAAAAGTTTAAAAATATTTTTTATAAAATTTAACTTTTAATTAAAGAATTGACATAACTTATAGAAAAAAATAAAAATAAGTTAATAGCGAATCAATTTGATTCGTTTAACTAAAAAAGGGAGCTAAAGATGCCTAAGAAAAGAAAAAAAGCGGCAAAGAAAACTAAGAAGAAAGCTAAGAAAAAAGCTAAGAAAAAAGCAAAAAAAAGAAGAAGAAAATAGTAACTTAGTATTCTTTACAAAAAACGCTTCTCATTACAGTTTGTGTGAGAGGCGTTTTTTTTTACTCGTCAATCGGTTCGTCATTATCAGAAATTGGCTCGTCTACAGGTAGTTCAGAAGTTGGAGTTTTTGAAGTTGTTGCTGGTTGAGGCTGACCACCTAAATTTCTTTTTAGTGCTTTATCTAATTTTTTTTGAGTATCCTCTAAAGAGAGGTTTAGTATTATTTGAAATTCAGATAAAATTCTATCATACGCTTTTTCAAATAATTGTCTTTCGCTATAAGATTGATCAACCATAAGATCATCACCCTTATTTAAATCTCTCACTACTTCAGCCAGTTCATATATTTTGCCTGAAGAAATTTTAGCTTCATACTCTTGGGCTCTCCTACTCCACATAGATCTCTTTATTTTAGGTTTACTTTTTAAAATTGAGATACATTTATTTACTTGATTAATTGTAGCCAAGGGTCTTAACAATGACTGCTTGTTAACTGGAAACTTAAGTTCGAGTTTCTCTTTGGGTATATCTATTATGTAACATTCAACATCAATGCCACCTATAGTTATTTTTTTAAATTCTCTTATTATACCCACACCATGTTTTGGATATACAATATGTTCTTTAACTTTATATTCTCTTTTTTCGGTTTCTTGTTTTTTAACTTTTTTTATTTCAGGTTTAACTTCATTAGTTTTTGAAATTCTTAAATTATCTACTTTTGTTTCAGCCGTTGTTTCTGGAACTTTAACAGCTTTTTTTATTTTGTTTGCTTTAGGTAAAACTTTTTTAGAAACTTTTTTGGTTTTTTTTGAAATTATTTTTTTAGCTTTTTTAGCTTTTACAGTTTTTTTTGCTTTGACAACCTTCTTTTTAGAAACTTTTTTTTTCACTATTTTGTCTGTTTTGCCTTTAAAGATTTTCTTTAAAATATTTTTCGTACTTATTTTGCTCATTTTTAAATTTCTCGTGATCCGCTGGTGGATCTTTTTTTTCACTTATGTTGGGCCAGATTTCAGAATATTTTTTATTGATCTCTAACCATTTTTCACTTCCAGGTTCGGTGTCTGCTTTTATGGCATCGACAGGACATTCTGGCTCGCAAACGCCACAATCTATACACTCATCGGGTTTAATTACAAGCATATTTTTACCTTCGTAAAAGCAATCAACTGGGCAGACCTCAACACAATCTGTTAGCTTGCACTTAATACAATTGTCGTTAACAATATAAGTCATTTTAAATTTTGTTTAATTTTTTCTTTAATATCGCCCATTGTTTTATTGTCAATGTAAAGTAAACCCGCAAGTCGTCTCATTAAATTAGTTTCATACATATCAGCATCTTTGTTTGAATAGATTATGGACCACAAAGCCTCAATAATTTTAATTTTATCTTGCTCGGGTAAACTCTTTACTTCTTGGGTAAAATCTAAAATTTGATTTGAGCTTTCTTCAATTATTTTTGCTTCTTCAATTATTTTAGAAATATTTTCATTTTCTATACCTAGCTCATTAAGTGTTTTTTTAATAATTTCCTCCTCTTTATCTGTATAATTTTCATCTATTTTTGCAGCATGAATTAATAAAGCACAAACTTTTGTTAGAAAATTATTATTTTTTATTTCTTCTTTTTTAAAAAACATTTTAACTAAAATTTAAATTCTTTAATATTTTAAATGGATTTTCATTTGAGATCTTCTTTGTCATAATTCTTTTAAATTTTTTAGTAGGACTATATTTAAAAAATGTTTCATTTTCTTTTTCAAATATTTTATAATTCATTTTTTGAAGTAATTTTTTAAAATTATCTTTACTACATCCTAAAAGATTTAACATTTCTGGAACTAATTTTATTTCAGAATTTTCTTTTGAACCAGAATTTATTATTAATACAAATAATCTTTCTAAAATATCAATTCTTACAAAAAAATTATCAAATTTTTCAAATCCACACAAAAGCATAAAGTTTTTATTTTTTATTTCTTTATCGTCTAAAAAATTCAAACCAAAAGTAGGTGGTTTTAAATTATGAAATTTTTGATAAAAATTTTTCCACAATAATGTTCGCAAAGATACTGCTTCTGGTTTAATTAATTGATAAAGGAAAACGTGATATCTTCCAAACTTTACCCCTAATTCTCTAAGAATTTTTCTCTCATTTTGTTCTAGGTTTTTTAAATATTCAGAAACTTGGTCTCGTTTTAATACACCATTATTTTCATAAAGCTGGTATGCTAGTGCTTTAATTGATGAATTATTTTCTTTTATATTTTTTAAATCAATTAAACTTTTAAGAACGTTATTTATTTTTGCATGTATCCATTTGTTAATGTAATCATTTAATTTCTGTTTAGTGTTTTGTTCAATAATATCATCAACAATTATATCAAAATTAGGATTTAAATAGTCACTACCCGCTGTTAATTTGGCAATTGGGAAATCATTCCAGTAAATTTTAAAGTCTTCATTCAAATTTATTAATCCTGTATTAATTATTGTTTGAACACGTTTTTCTAGTTCTGGACCAATAGTTTGTCTGGCAGCTTTTTTTAATGATTTAATATCTGTTTCCAAAGCACCTTTTTTCAAATCTAGATCTAATTTTAGTCCTTTAATTTTTCCAATAAATTGATCATCAATTTTTACGTCATTGTTTTGTAAAATTTCAGTTTTAAATTCCATATCTTGTTTTAAACCTCTAGCGAGTACGCTTGCTCTTTTGTCAATAAAAGTTTTAGTAAGTTCTTCATGTAGTCTGTCTGAAAGTCTATCTTCCAAGTGTTTTGTTTTTTCTATCCAATAACTTTGATTTTCTACCCAATTATTTTTATTTGAAACATATGACCAAGTTCTGACATTTGCAATTCTATTTGACAAAGAATCTACATTTCCCTCTAATTTATCAAGCTTCATAAGCTGTAATCTTAAATAGTCTTCTGAAATTAGTCCTTTTTTGCTAGTTAAAAATTTAAAGACATTCCCAATAACCTCAAAATGATTTCCGTAAGTTTTTTTAACAAAATCAGGTATTTGGCAACATTCCCACAAGAGCATTAAAGTTTTCTTATCAAATTCTCTATTTAAAACTTTTTGATCTTTTAAAAAATATTTAAGTGCTTTTTCATCCTCACATTCATGAATTTTTCTTAGCCATTCCACCTGAGGTTTTTCCTCTAAACTTTTAATTAAACTAATTGGGTTATTGAAATTAAGATTTGAATTTCTCCAAAACAAAGTTCTTATTTCTTCAAATTTATGATTTTCTAATAATTCTACCTCCTCTGGAGATATTTCTTTACAATCACCAGTAATACCGAAACTACCGTCGTTAAGATACCTGCCAGCTCTACCAGCTATTTGACCTATTTCTGCAAGGTTTAATCTTCTTAATTTTTTTCCATCAAATTTCTTAACATTTGAAAAATAAACAAAATCTAAATCCATGTTTATTCCCATCCCAATTGCATCTGTTGCAACTAGGAAATCAACATCCCCAGATTGATATAAATCAACTTGAGCATTTCTTGTTTTTGGACTAAGTGATCCCATTACAATAGCGGCACCACCCTTTTGTCTTCTTATTAACTCAGCAATGGCGTAAACCTCCTCTGCTGAAAACGCAATGATTGCTGTTTTTCTGTCAATTCTTGATATTTTTTTATGACCAGCGTAGGTAAGTTTAGATAGTCTTTCTCTATTTATAAATTCAATATCTTCATCTAATTTTGAAATAATATTTTTAATGGTACTTGAGCCCATTAGCATTGTAAGTTTTTCCCCCCTCATATTTAAAAGTCTATCAGTAAAAATATGACCTCTTTCATGATCAGAGCACATTTGAATCTCGTCTACGCCAACAAACTCAAGATGTTTGTCTATTGGCATAGACTCCACTGTGCATAAAAAATATTTTGCATTAGATGGGATTATTTTTTCCTCTCCGGTTATAAGTGCAACTTTATCTAAACTTACTTTCTTGATTACTTTGTCATATACTTCTCTTGCAAGTAATCTAAGTGGAAATCCAATCATGCCACTCTCAAATGAAAGCATGGTTTCGATAGCAAGATGGGTTTTGCCTGTATTTGTAGGACCGAGAACAGCTGTAATTTTATTTTTAGTCATTTCTATCTTTTGTGCTTCTTTTTTTTTACCTACCAGATATTGTTACTGCTAAAGAACAAAAATAGACTAAAACATGACCGAATCGGAGGGTAAAAAGTTCTCATTTTATATTAAATGTTAGTGAGATTATCATAAATAATATTAATTCTATAACAGTAATTTAATTTAATAAAATGAGTAAAAAACTTTGGCAACCTTCTCTAATTGTAAAAAAAAATTCAAATTTATTTGCTTTTGAAAATTACATTTCAAAAAAATTACAAATAAAATTTAATAGAAATTATAAAAAATTATTAAATTGGAGTATTAAAAATTCACCTGAGTTTTGGAGTAGATTTTGGGATTTTAGCAAGATAAAGGGAACTAAAAGTAACAAAAATTTTAGAAAATCAAAGATTTTTTATAAAAATTTATTTTTACCAGGTAGCAAACTAAATTTTGGTGAAAATTTATTATCTAAAAACAACAATGAAAAAGCAGTAACCTTTATTAGTGAAAATGGATTTAGAGAAGAAAGATCATGGAGACAATTAAATTTAAATACTAATAAAATTTCAAAGTTTTTAAAAAAATTAAATATTAAAAAAGGAGACAGAGTATCTGCATATATGCCAAATACTATTGAAACTGTTGAAGCATTCATTGCCACAACTTCTTTGGGAGGTATTTGGTCTTCTTGTAGTCCCGATTTTGGATCTAAAGGTGTTATAGAAAGATTTTCTCAAATTAATCCAAAAGTTTTATTCATTACTGATCAGTATTTTTATAACGGAAAAAAAATAGATATTTTAAATAGACTTCCAGAGATTTTAAAATTAATTCCATCAATTAAAAGTGTTGTAATTAGTAACTATCCTGGAAAAAAGTTTATTAAAAATAAATATAAATTTAAAAAAATTAATTTATTTAAATGGAATGAATTAATGCAAACTAATGCTGAAAAAATTGATTTCAAAAGATTTGATTTTGAAACAGAGTTAGCAATATTATATTCAAGTGGAACTACTGGAAAACCTAAATGTATTTGTCATCGATCTGGTGGTGTTTTAATCCAGCATATGAAGGAACATCAATTACATTGTAATATTAAAGAAAATGATAACGTTTTTTATTTTACCACATGTGGATGGATGATGTGGAATTGGTTAGTTAGTTCATTAGCTTCGAAGGCATCTATTGTTCTTTTTGATGGATCTCCAATGTTTAAATCATCCGATTTACTTTTGAAAATAGCAAAAAGAGAAAAAATAACTTTATTTGGAATAAGTGCGAAGTATGTAGATGCTTTAAGAAAATTTAAACCAAAATTAAAATATAAATTTAAACTAAATAAATTAAGAACAATCTGTTCAACTGGCTCACCTCTTTCAGAAGAAAGTTTTAAATATGTTTATAAGCATATTAAAAAAAATGTGCACTTGTCATCTATTTCTGGTGGTACCGATATTGTTTCGTGCTTCGTATTAGGAAATTTATATCAGCCAGTGAATATAGGAGAAATACAAAATAATGGCTTGGCTTTAGATGTAGATGTTTTAAGTGATAAAGGGAAGTCTTTAAAAAATAGTAAAGGAGAACTTGTCTGTAAAAATCCTTTTCCATCAATGCCTATAAAGTTTTGGAATGATAAAAATGATACTAAACTTAAGAGTGCTTATTTTAATAGATTTAAAAATATATGGCACCATGGAGATTACGCAGAGATAAAAAATAGTGGTGGATATATAATTCATGGAAGATCAGATACCACTTTAAATCCAGGAGGTGTAAGACTTGGAACAGCAGAGATATATTCAGAAGTTGAAAAGTTTAAAGAAATAAAAGAGTCTATTGTTGTAGGACAATCATGGGATAATGATGTTAGAATAGTTTTATTTATTGTAATGAGCAAAAATTATTCATTAACAGAAGAATTAATTAACAAAATAAAATTACAAATAAAAAAAAATGCATCTCCCAGACATATCCCTAGTAAAATTATTGTTGTGAAAGATATACCCAGAACAAAAAGTGGTAAAATAGTTGAACTTGCTGTTAAAAGTAAGATAGAAGGAAGTCAAATTAAAAACATTGAAGCTTTAGCAAATCCCGAAGTACTGGAACAATATAGTAATATAAAAGAATTAAATATCTAAATAAAAAAAATTAACCACCAGGTCCTAAATTAGATGGCTTTATTTTAATAATTTTCCATACTCCAGATGCAGAAGTAATTATTTTATCATTACACTTTAGCTCGCAAAATAAAAAGACAAGAGTATTTGTTTTTTTTAAAATTTTTGTATATCCAATAATTTCATCTCCAACTTTTGAGGCACCTATAAATTTTATATCTAAAGAGATGGTTACACATGGAGCATTTCCAGCCGCTCTATGCGCGGCTGTTCCTGCTCCAGCATCTATTAATGCTGATAAATAGCCTCCGTGAGTTATTCCAGCAGCATTTAAATGGTTTTCACTAATTATAGATTTAAATTCGTATTCAGTCTCTGAAATAGACCTGAATAAAACACCCCCATTGTGTTTCATAAATCCAGGTTTAATACTTATTTGCTCAAATTCTTTGCTCATAATTTTTTATAATACAAAAGTTAAAATTAATAAAATAATTAAAATAATTATAAAAAAATAAATTACTGATTTTTGTAAAGATGCATTTAAAAGCCAATTAAACATTTTTGTTTCCTTTTTGGTGGACCGCCCAGAACTCGAATCTGGAATCTCCCGGTTCGTAGCCGAGCGCCTTATCCAATTTGGCCAGCGGTCCATCTTAATAATATATCCCATATATCAAAGTTTTTGATGTAATTTAACTTATAAAATATTATGTTAATTACCTTATGAGCAAAAATTCTAGCGATGTTGTTATTACTTCAGCACTAAGAACTCCAATTGGAAGACACAAAGGGTCGTTAAAAAATCTTAGTGCATCAAAATTAGGATCAATAGCAATTAAAGAGGTAATTTATAAATCAAAATTAGATTTAGAGGAGATCAATGAAGTAATTATGGGGCATGTTTTAACTTCTGGGCTTGGTCAAAACCCTGCTAGACAGGCATCAATCGGTGCAGGAGTACCGGTTTCTAAACCTGCTCATATTGTTAATCAGGTTTGTGGATCTGGATTAAGATCTGTTGTTTCAGGATATCAATCAATAAGTTTAGGAGAAAATAAAATAGTCATTGCAGGTGGTCAAGAAAATATGTCTCGAGCGACTCATGCAATTTATTATAGAGAAGATAAAAAATTTTCTGAAAATAAATTAGTAGATACAATGATAAAAGATGGCCTACTTGATTCATTTAATGATTATCATATGGGTGTTACAGCTGAGAATGTTGCTGAACAATATAAAATTTCTAGAGATGAACAAGATAATTTTTCTTTAAATTCTCAGAAAAAAACAGAAAAAGCTTATAGTGAAAATAAATTTAAAGATGAGCTGATTAAATTACAAATTGAAGATGGTGATAAAAAATTTATTTTTGAAAAAGATGAACATCCAAGAGAAAATTTAAGTATAGATGATCTAAAAAAATTAAAAACAGTATTTAAAGAAAATGGGACTGTAACACCTGGAAATTCTTCAGGTATAAATGATGGTGCTGCGGCTTTGGTTTTAATGTCTAGAGAGCAAGCAGAAAAAAAATCTTTAGAGCCAATGGTTAAAATTGTGTCTTGGGCTACTTGTGGGGTTGAGCCTTCATTAATGGGATTAGGACCTATACCCTCAATTCAAGAAGCTTTATCTAAAGCGAATTGGAAAATAGATGAAGTAGATTTATTTGAAATTAATGAGGCTTTTGCAGCACAAAGTATTGCGGTAATTAAAGAATTAAAAATCCCTGAACAAAAAGTTAATGTTAATGGAGGAGCAATTGCTTTAGGTCATCCGATTGGAGCTTCTGGGGCAAGAATTTTGGTTACTCTTGTCCATGAAATGATTAAGCAAGATAAAAAAAAGGGTTGTGCGGCACTATGTATTGGTGGTGGTATGGGAATAGCTATGTGTATTGAGAGAAACTAAAAAGCTTAAAATTCATTTATTTTTTTATTTTTTTTACAATAAAAATACAAGATTAACGAAAAAACCTTATTAATGTGATAAAATAAAATCCAATAATGTTTTTTTGGGTATATAAAGCATTTTAAAAAATGAGCGAAAAATTACTTGTTCCTGACATTGGTGAATTTGAAAATGTTGAGGTTATAGAAATACTTGTAAAACCTGGTGACCAAATTAAAGAAAATGATCCAATAGTTACAATTGAAAGTGACAAATCAAGCGTTGAAATCCCCTCTACAATTACTGGAAAAGTAGATAGTTTAGCAGTTAAAGTTGGTGATAAAGTTTCTAAAGGTGATTTATTGCTTAATCTTACATCATCTCCAAAAACATCATCAGAAAGCACTCTTCCAAAAGATACAGAAAATATAATTAAACAAGCTGAAGAAGCAATGGCTGAAAAAAAAGAGGAAAAAAAAATTATATCTGAACCAATTATTGAGAAAAAACCATCTGCAATACAAGTAGTTAATGGGACTGATATTGATCCGTTTGAAACTCAAGATTGGTTGGAGTCTTTATCAGCAGTTATTTCAAAAGATGGAAATCAAAGAGCTCATTTTTTGATTAAAGAACTAATTAACAAAGCTTATCGAGAAGGAGCGAATATTCCTTATACTCAAAATACACCTTACATTAATACAATACCCCCAGAGGCTGAAGTAAAGTCTAGTGGTGATCAAAATATTGAAAGAAGAATTAGATCGTTAATTAGATGGAATGCAGCAGCAATGGTAGTTCGAGCAAATAAAAAACACCCTGAACTTGGTGGACACATTGGTACATTTGCATCTGCTGCAACATTATATGATGTTGGTATGAACCATTTTTGGAGAGCAAAAAACAATAAATTTGGTGGAGATTTAATTTATTTCCAAGGGCATAGTGCTCCAGGAATGTATGCAAGGGCCTTCTTAGAAGGTAGATTAAATGAGAAACAATTAGATAGTTTTAGACAAGAGGTAAAGCCTGGAGGTCTATCGTCATATCCACACCCATGGTTAATGCCAAAATTTTGGCAGTTCCCCACAGTATCGATGGGGTTAGGTCCCATGCTTGCTATATATCAAGCCAGATACATGAAATATTTAATCAACAGAGGTTTGATTAAAGATGAAGGAAGAAAAGTGTGGGCTTTTTTAGGTGATGGAGAAATGGATGAGCCAGAGTCGATGGGAGCAATTGGGCTGGCTACAAGAGAGAATTTAGATAATTTAATTTTTGTAGTTAATTGCAATCTTCAAAGATTGGACGGTCCAGTTAGAGGTAATGGAAAAATTATTCAAGAACTTGAAGGAAGTTTTAGAGGAGCTGGCTGGAATGTAATAAAGGTAATTTGGGGATCGTATTGGGACTCATTGATAGCCAACGATAAAACTGGTCAATTAGTAAAAATTATGAATGAGACAGTAGATGGTGAGTATCAAGCAATGAAAGCAAGAGACGGTGCTTATGTAAGAGAAAAGTTTTTTGGAAAATCTCCTGAAACATTAGAATTAGTATCAAGTATGTCTGATAAAGATATATGGCGGCTAAACAGAGGCGGACACGATCCTCATAAAGTTTTTGCTGCATATGATAAAGCAACTAAAAATCAAGGAAGTCCAACAGTAATTATCGCTAAAACTATTAAAGGTTATGGAATGGGAAAATCTGGTGAAAGTGTGAATACTACCCACCAAACTAAAAAATTAGATGTTGATGACTTGATGTATTATAGAGATCGATTTGATGTTCCTTTAACAGATGAACAGGTAAGAAATATTGAATATTTTAAGCCTGATGAAAAATCATCCGAAATAAAATATATTAAAGAAAGAAGAATTAAATTAGGTGGATTTTTACCTGAACGATCTACTTTTGCAAAACCAATAAAAGCACCAACCAAAGATATTTTTGATTTTATGAAAGTATCGACTGGTGAAAAAGAAATGTCCACTACAATGGCACTTGTGAGAATGCTAACTAATTTACTAAGAGATAAAAATATATCTCCTAGATTAGTTCCAATTATTCCTGATGAAGCCAGAACTTTTGGAATGGAAGGTTTTTTTCAAAAAATCGGAATTTATGCACATGAGGGGCAAAAATATGAACCTGAAGATGCAGCTCAATTGAGCTCTTATAGAGAAGATAAAAGTGGTCAAGTTTTAGAGGAGGGTATCAATGAAGCAGGTGCTATGTCTTCATGGATTGCTGCTGCCACATCATACACTAATCATGATATCGAAATGATCCCAATTTATATTTTTTATTCAATGTTTGGTTTCCAAAGGATAGGAGATTTAGCTTGGGCAGCCGGTGATAGTCAGGCTAGAGGATTTTTGGTAGGCGCAACAGCTGGAAGAACAACATTAGCTGGAGAAGGTTTACAACACCAAGATGGGCATAGTCATTTGATAGCATCAACAATTCCAAATTGCGTAACTTATGATCCTACATTTCATTATGAATTAGCGGTAATTTTTCGAGAAGGTCTAAGAAGAATGCATGAGAAAAATGAGAATGTTTTTTATTATATTACAACAATGAATGAAAATTACTCACACCCAGAAATGCCAAAAGATAAAAATTGTGAGGAAGGCATTTTAAAGGGCATGTATAAAATAAAAGAATTTAACAAATACAAAAAAACTAAAATCCAACTTTTAGGATCAGGAACAATCTTAAGAGAAATGATGTTTGCTGCAGAGATTTTACAAAATGATTATCAAATTGACAGTGAGATATGGAGTGTAACAAGTTTTAATGAATTAAGAAAAGATGGAATGGAGGTAGAAAGATTTAATCTTTTGAATCCTGATAAAGAACCTAAAAAATCTTATGTTGAGCAATGCCTTGGCCAATCAGAGGGCCCAATTATGGCTTCATCTGATTATATGAGAATGAATTCAGATCAAATCAGACCTTATACTAATAAAAGCTTTTATTCATTAGGAGCAGATGGTTTTGGAAGAAGTGATACAAGAAAAAATTTAAGAAAATTTTTTGAGGTAGATAAAGAACATTTGGTTGCTTATGGTTTAAGTATTTTAGCAAAAGAACAGCTTATTTCTTCCAAACATGCAAAAGATGCAATGAAGAAGTATAATATTGATACTAACAAACCAATGCCAACAAAATTATAATGTCAGAAACTGAGATTAAAGTACCTAATATTGGAGATTTTAAAGATGTTGAGGTTATTGAGGTATTAGTTACCGAAGGTCAATCAATTAAAAAAAATGATGCCCTAATTACAATTGAAAGTGATAAATCTAGCGTAGAAATACCATCAAATTTAGAAGGTAGAATTAAAAATTTAAAAATAAAAGTAGGAGACAAAGTTTCTGAGGGCGACTTAATTTTAACTTTAGATAGTGATACAGAAGTTAAAAAGGAAGAGGTTAAAGAAAAACCAGAAATTGAAAAAGAGTCAAAAAATATTGAGGTAATAAAACCTGAAATCCAAGAAAAATCATTTTCTAAAAATAATATTTCAGACATTTCATCTGCAAGTCCAAAAGCTAGAAAATTTGCTAGAGAACTTGGTGTAGATATTAATCAAGTAGCAGGAAGTCAGAAAGATGGCAGAGTTATTGAAGATGATATTAAAAAATTTGTTTCATCTAATTCAAAAAACAACGTTGTAGTAAAAGATAGTAAACCAGATAAAATTAAAAACGAATTTGAACATTCTGATTTTGGTGAAATAGAAATTAAAGACATACCAAGAGTAAAAAAATTATCATCGAAATATCTTACAAATTCATGGACAACAATTCCTCATGTTACAAATCATGATGAAGCCGACATAACGGAGATGGAAAGTTTTAGAAGTTCATTAACAGATATGTATACTGGAGAAAAAATTAAAATTACACCCCTAGCATTTATAATAAAGGCTTTAGTTGCATCTCTAAAGAAATTTCCTAGTTTTAATTCTTCTATTGACGAAATTGAGACTGGAAAAATGACTTTAAAAAAATATTACCATATTGGGATAGCAGTTGATACGCCAAATGGATTAATGGTTCCTAAAATAAGAAATGCAAATAATAAAAAAATTTCTCGGATAAGCAAAGAATTAAAAGAGGTAAGCGAACTTTGTAGAAATTTAAAAATTGATAAAAAAGAATTGTTTGGCGGCTCGATGACGATTACGAGTTTAGGTGGCATAGGAGGTTCATTTTTTACTCCTATAATTAATTATCCTGAAGTTGCTATATTAGGAGTAGGAAGATCAGAAAAAAAACAAATTTTTATGAATGGAAAGTTTCAAACTAGGACTATGCTGCCAATTTCTTTATCTTATGATCACAGAATTATTGATGGTGCAGAAGCGGCTAGGTTTAATAATGATCTAAAAGAAAACTTAGGCAAAAACTTTGCCTATAAACTAGCTGTCTAATTAAAAATGAGTCAATCCATATCATTACTTAGTGCCTTATTGTGCACTTTTATTTGGGGAACAACTTTTATTGCCCAAGATACGGGCATGGATAATATTGGTCCTTTTACATTTAATGCTGTGAGGTTTTTTGTTGGTTTTCTAGCCATAATTCCACTTATGATTTTATTTGAATTAAAAAATTTTAAATCAGAATTTAAATTAGATAAAAAAACTTTCATAATTTATTCATTATTAATTGGAATTTCTTTATTCTTAGGCTCAGCACTACAACAAGTTGCTTTACTTTATACAGATGTTGCAAATGCTGCTTTTTTTACAATTTTTTATGTGCCAATGGTACCGATTATCATTTTTTTGTTTGGTAAAAAATCAATGCATTGGAGTGTATGGCCTTCTGTAGTTCTATGTTTAATTGGAGGATATTTATTAACAAATTTTCATGATGCAACTGTAAGATTAGGAGATACTTTAGTTGTTCTCGGAGCTCTATTTTGGAGTACTCATATCATTTTTACTGGGATCATTATAACTAAATACAATCTGCCACTTACCTTAGGAGCTGCGCAGACTTTAATTGTGGCTATTTTTTCATTTATAATTGGAATTATTTATGAAGAATTTATTTTCAGTAATATTTTAATGGAAATTTATTCAATTTTATATGCAGGTATATTATCTGGTGGATTTGCATTTGTATTACAAATTTATGCCCAGCGTAATATTACTCCAGCACCTGCAGCTATAATTTTTTCTCTTGAAGGTGTATTTGCGACTATAGCTGCTTGGTTTATTTTAAATCAAATTCTAGATGTTAATAATTTACTTGGATGTTTTTTTATTCTATGTGGAGTTCTTTTGTCTCAATTACTGCCTTTAATTAAAAAGAAATATACTTAATAAATTAAACTAAATAAAATTAAAGCAATTATTATTCTATAAATTACAAACGCATTCATTGAAAATTTATTTATATAAATTAAAAAGAATTTAATTGTTAGAAAAGAAAAAATAAAAGAAGATATAATTGCGATAACAACTAAGTAATTAAACTGAATTGATTGTTCAAAAACATCTTTCAAGCTTAAGACACTAGCTCCAGCTAATGCTGGGATTGAAAGTAAAAAAGATATCTTACTTGAATCTACTCTATTAAATTTTAAAATTCTCGCAGCTGTTATAGTAATTCCTGCCCTACTCACTCCGGGTACAAGAGAGAAAATTTGGAAAACACCTATAAATATTATTGACTGAAAATTTAAATTTGAAGAAATTTTTTTATCAAATCGATTTTTGTCTGAGATGTATAAAATAATTGCGAATATTAAAGTAGTCCAAGCAATGACTTCTAAATTTCTTAACTGATAAATTAAATTTGTACTATAAAGTATGTATCCAACAATTATTAATGGAATAGATCCTAATACAATTAAATTTAAAATTCTTTTATTTTTTCTGATATCAAACAATTCATCTTTAAAAAAATAAATTATAGCTATTAGTGAACCTAGATGGAGGCTAATATCAATAAGCAAAGAACTAGATTTAAATTCATATAAAGTAGAAACCAAAATTAAATGAGCAGAAGAACTAATAGGAAGAAATTCAGATATTCCTTGGATTGCAGAGAGAATTAAAACTTCTATAATATTTTGAAACATTGTTTCTTCGTAACTTATAAAGTATTTATTTAAAACAATTCGATTTAAGCATAATAGCTATGCAATAATTAAAAACGTGTTAATTGGCGGTAATAATTTAAAAATTAAGGTCAATATATATGACCTATTTTATGCTTTATATACATAAATCAGGGTATATTTTGCCAAAACTTAAATAATATTATGCCCGATAAAATGCTAAAATTTGTTAAAATAGGTCAACAAACTCCACCTAAAAGAGAAGTTGATACGAGAAAGAAAGATTTTAACGAAATTTATGACGAGTATATCAATGAAAAAGCCAAAGAACAGTCTAGTAGGTGTTCGCAATGTGGAGTACCTTTTTGCCAAGTTCATTGTCCTTTAAGTAATAACATTCCAGATTGGCTTAAATTGACAGCAGAGGGAAGATTAAAAGAGGCGTATGAATTATCCCAAAGCACAAACAATATGCCTGAAGTGTGTGGCCGAATTTGCCCCCAAGATAGATTATGCGAGGGAAATTGTGTAATTGAACAGTCTGGTCATGGAACAGTAACTATTGGATCAGTAGAAAAATATATTACAGATAATGCTTGGGCTCAGGGCTGGGTAAAACCAATTAAGGTAACGAATGAAAAAAATCAAAGCGTAGGAATTATAGGAGCAGGTCCTGCTGGTTTAGCTGCTGCAGAACAATTAAGAAAAAATGGGTATAAAATAACTGTCTACGATAGATATGATAGAGCAGGAGGATTATTAATTTATGGAATTCCAAATTTTAAATTAGAAAAAGAAGTTGTAGAGCGAAGAACAAAACTCTTAAAGGATGGAGGAATTGAATTTGTTCAAAATTTTGAAGTTGGTAAGGATGCAAGTCTAGACCAATTGAGAAAAAAACATGATGCAATTTTAATTGCTACAGGAGTTTATAAAGCAAGAGAAGTAAACTTGCCTGGAAATGATCTTGATAATATTTTTCCTGCAATGGATTTTTTAACAGCATCTAATAAAAAAGGTCTAGGAGATGATGTCGAGTTGTTTGATAAAGGAATTTTAAACGCAGAAGGTAAAGATGTTGTTGTAATCGGTGGAGGTGACACAGCAATGGATTGTGTGAGAACTTCTATAAGACAGAAGGCAAAATCTGTTAAATGTTTGTATAGAAGAGATAAAGAAAATATGCCAGGATCTGCAAGAGAAGTTGCAAATGCAGAAGAAGAAGGTGTTGAATTTGTTTGGTTATCAAGTCCTAAAGAATTTAAAGGTACAAATAAAGTAGAAAAAA
>CACCGK010000002.1 GCA_902545555.1 uncultured Pelagibacteraceae bacterium | reverse complement strand
GGTCCTATAATAGGACCTAATGGAGATTTTTCATCTTTACCGAATATTTCTAAATGGATCTTAACTGTAGGTATGATTTTAGGTAGACTTGAGTTGTTTGCAATATTAGTATTGTTCTTACCATCCTTTTGGAGAAATTAATTATGTCTGAAACAAAGAAACAAACATGGCTTGAATCTCTTGTAGTTTATAAAGATATTCGAATGGTAAGAATTCTTTTATTGGGTGCAATAAGTGGTTTCCCTTGGGTATTAATTGCAAGCAGTTTGAGTCTTTGGCTTAAAGAAGAAGGTCTTAGTAGGTCAACAATTGGATGGGCAGGTTTAATTTTTGGAGTATACGCTTTCAATTATTTGTGGGCTCCCATTATAGATAGAATTCAAATTCCAATACTAACAAAAAAATTAGGTCATAGAAGAGGCTGGATAGTTTTGATGCAATTAATTATTTTGTTAAGTCTTGTTGTTTGGAGTGTGATTAACCCAACTGAAAATTTGGCTTTATTAATCACTGTAGGTTTAATTATTGCTATCGCATCAGCAACCCAAGATATAACTGTAGATGCATTAAGAATTGAACAGATAAATGAAAATGAAGGAAAATCAATGGCTGCTGGTGCAGCTATGGCTGTTGTAGGTTGGTGGACAGGTTATAAATTAGGTGGAGTTGTTGCTTTGTTTACAGCAGAATTTTTTGAAAATCTGGGTGTTGCCGACTATTGGCAAGCTACTTTTTTAATTTTGGGTGTTTTAATAATTTTAATGAATATAGGATTAATGTTTGTTCATGAACCTATAGAAACAAATAGACAAGCAAAACAAAAAGAAACAGACAAATTGATTGAAGGAAAACTTGGATCAAGCAATATAATTACAAACTTCATTGCGTATATTACAGGAACAATAGGCGGACCTATTATAAGTTTTTTTAAAAAAAATGGTTTTGCCATTGCAGTTGGAATATTAGGATTTGTTTTCTTGTTTAAGATAGGTGAGGCATTTATGGGAAGAATGTCCATTGTTTTTTATAAAGAAATTGGTTTCTCCAAAGGTCAAATTGCAATTTATTCAAAAGGACTTGGTTGGATAACAACGGTTGTGTTTACTTTGTTGGGTGGAATAATGGCTATGAGAGCTGGAACAATTAAAACTATGTTCTTTGCTGGTGGGTTAATGGCTATAACAAATCTTTTATTTGCAGTTTTAGCATGGACTGGAAAATCAGAAATTTTATTTGCAATTGCAGTTATAGCTGATGATATCACAGCAGCTTTTGCAACTGTAGCATTTGTTGCATTTATATCATTACTAGTTGATAGAACTTATACAGCTACACAATATGCATTACTTGCTTCAATTGGTACTGCCGGTCGTACTACTCTGGCTTCATCATCAGGAGCTTTGGTTGACTGGTTAAATGGAGATTGGGGAACATTTTTTGTATTAACAACTATAATGGTAATACCATCGTTAATTTGTTTATGGTTAATAAAAAATAATATCAAAATTAGTGCAAAATAATTTTTATTTCACAGGTAATTTTTCGAACATTTATAAAAAACCTTCTATAAAATCTGAAGTAACTTCACAAATCATACATGGTGAAAAGTTTAAAATTTTAGCAAAAAATAAAAATTGGATAAAAATTAAAACTTTGTTTGATAACTATAAGGGGTTTATAAAAAATTCAAAATACGTAAAAAAATTTAGTCCTAACTATAAAGTCAGTTCATTAAAAGCAAGAATTTTTAAAAAACCTGGAATTAGAACTAATAGTTGGCTCACACTTGGATCCAAATTGTCTGTATTTGAACAAAACAATAATTATGTAAAAATTCAAAAAAATAAATGGATCAAAAAAGCAGATATTAAAAAAGTAAACCATAAAGAAAACAATTTTACAAAAATATTTAAAAAATTTTTAAATGTAAAATATGTTTGGGGTGGAAAAACATTTCAAGGTATTGATTGCTCAGCCTTAATACAAATATTTTTTTATTATAATAATTCGTTTTATCCAAGAGATACAAAAGATCAGATCAAATACACAAAAAAGAATTCAAAAAAAGAACAATTTAAAAAAGGAGACATTATTTTTTGGAAAGGTCATGTTGCTATATGTTTAAACTCTAAACAACTAATTCATGCCTATGGTCCAGAAAAGAAAGTAATCATTATGCCAATTATAGAAACAATTAATAGAATTCAAAAAACTGCCAAGCTAAAGGTAAAAAAAGTATCTAGAATAAAATCCTAATTTCTTCCAAAGTCAGGCTTATCAATATCTTGTTTCAATTTAATGATTTTTGATCTTACTTTTTTAGTCTGAATAAGTTTCTTTACGATAGACTTATTATTTTTTGAATTAATATCTTTTTTAAATTGATTTAAATTTTTAATGAATAAATCAATCGCTTTTGAAATATTGTTTTTATTATTAAAAAAAATATCTCTCCACATGATTTCATTTGATGCTGCAATCCTAGAAAAATCTCTTAATCCACCAGCGCTATATTTAATTAGCTCATAATTTTGTTTTTTCTCAAAATCTTGCGCAGATTTAACCAGATTATAGGCAATTAAGTGTGGTAAATGACTAGTAATAGAAAATATTTTGTCATGTTTTTCAGCACTCATAACAACTACTTTTGCTCCAATTTTTTTCCAAAACTTGGTTAGAATATTTATGTTACTTATTTTAATATTTTTTTCTTTAATTATTATACACCATCTATCAGTAAACATATTTTCTTTACCATGCTCCGGTCCACTGACCTCTGATCCAGCTATCGGGTGACTTTGAATCCATTGAATACCTTGCTTTAAAAATTTATTTATAATTTTAGAAGTTTCAATTTTTGAAGAACCAATATCTGTAATCAATGTTTTTGATGTTATAAAATTATTAATTTTTAAAATAATATTTTTATATTCACTCATTGGTGTACAAAAGATTATTAGATCTGAATTACTTACACCTTCTTTTAATGATTTAACAAATGTCCCAGGTAATTTTAATCTTCTTATCTTAGCAATATTTGATTTTGATTTTTCATAAATAAATATTTTTTTTGCTATTTTTTTTTTGCTAATACGCCTTAATAAAGATGAACCTAATAATCCACAGCCAATAATTAAAATATTTTTCATTTTTGCAATACTTGCTTAATAACACTCATAAATTTTAAGTTTTCTTTTTTAGATCCAATAGTTAACCTTAATTTATTCTTTATATGATAACCATCTTCTGTTGATCTTAAAATAATTCCCTTATTTTTAAGTTTTTCATACAGAAATTTTGCTGGGTATCTGCATTTTTCAAAATTAAGTAACAAAAAATTTGCTGAAACTGAATTTGAAAAAATATTATATGTCTCAAGAAATTTCTTAATTTTTTCAGAATATAACAAATTATGTCTAATCGATTTATTTATGAAAGCTTTATCCTTCAGTGACTCGGAGGCAGCTAACTGAGCAATACCATTTACATTAAATGGTGGTTTTATAACATTTAGCGCATCAACTATTTTTTTTGATCCATATCCCCAACCTACTCTCAGAGAAGCTAATCCAAACATTTTAGAAAAAGTTCTAAGGATGAAAACATTATATTTATTTTTAAACAAATCTAACCCAGATGAATAATCTTTGTTTTTCATATATTCTGCATAGGCATCATCTATTACTAGTAAAATTTTTTTATTTAATCTTTTTCTTAATTCTAAAACTTCTTTTTTCGTTAAGTAAGTTCCTGTAGGATTGTTTGGGTTAGCTATAAACACAATTTTAGTTTTTTTTGTTATTTTTTTTAAAATTTCATTTACTGAAACTTTAAAATTAATTTCTTTTGCAAAAACAACTTTTGCACCTACAATTTTTGAGTAAATTCTGTACATTAAAAAACTGTACTCTGGTACCACAACCTCATCTTTTGGGTTTAAAAATAACTGACAGAGCATTTGAATAACTTCATCTGAACCAGCTCCACAAATAATTTTCTCAAAATTACATTTATAAGCTTTAGATATTGCTTTTCTTAAATTTTGAGATTTTCCATCTGGATATTTATCTAAATTCAGATTTTTCTTTGATATTATTTTCTTTGCTTTAGGGCTCATACCTAAAGCAGACTCATTTGCAGAAAGCTTAATTACGTTCTTAAGTTTCTTAACTTTTGATTTACCAGGCTTATAAGCCTCAATTTTAAATTTTTTGAAATTTGGAGTTATCATTTTTTTTAATTTATGTGCTCTTTATAGATAAAATTACAAAATTTTATAGAGAATAAGAGGATTTTTTAAAAAATTGACATAATAAATAAGTTCTAGTAAAAAAATTATGCGCTGATTTAACTGAATTGCGAGCGCTTAAAAAAAACCGCTAAAATAGTTTTTTTTCTCACAATTCGAAACAGTCAAAAACTATGAATACCGAGAAAAACATAAAAACTTTAATTGTAAATAAACCACTAAAATTAGACTGTGGAAAGACCATAAAAGATTTTCCGATAGCCTATGAAACTTACGGTTCACTTAATTCAAAAAAAGATAATGCAATATTAGTTTTTCATGCTCTAACAGGAGATCAATTTGTAACCGGAATAAACCCTGTAACTAACAAGGAGGGTTGGTGGAGTTATGCAGTAGGTCCTGATAAAGCTATCGATACGAATAAATATTTTGTTATTTGCTCTAACGTAATTGGTGGATGTATGGGATCATACGGACCAAGTCATAAAGATCCTGATCAAAAAATTTTTGGAACAAATTTTCCTGTTATTACAATTAATGATATGGTGAATGCTCAATATAATTTACTTGATCATTTTGGTATTGATAAACTATTTTCTATAACTGGTGGTTCAATGGGAGGTATGCAAGTCCTTCAGTTTATTAGCAACTTTCCTGATAAATCCAAAACAGTAATACCGATAGCAACCACATCTAGTCATTCAGCTCAAAATATTGCTTTTAACGAACTAGGTAGGCAAGCTATTACAGCTGATAGTAACTGGAAAGATGGGAATTATACATCAAAGGATACTAATCCTGGAAAAGGATTGGCAGTAGCTAGAATGGCAGCTCATATTACTTATTTATCTAAAAAAGGTTTGCAGGAAAAATTTGGAAGAAAGTTACAAGAAAGAGAAGATCTTAAATTTGGATTTGACGCTGATTTTCAAATAGAAAGTTATTTAAGATATCAGGGCTCAGTTTTCGTAGATAGATTTGATGCAAATAGTTATCTTTATATTACTAGAGCTATGGATTATTTTGATTTAGCTAAGAAATTCAATGGTAATCTTTCTGAGGCATTTATAAATACAAACGCGAAATTTTTTATAATTTCATTTACTTCAGATTGGCTTTATCCAACCCAAGAAAATAAAGATATTGTGATTGCTTTAAACTCAATAGGAGCTGATGTTGGATTTGTAGAAATTGAGTCAGATAAAGGTCACGACTCCTTTTTACTAGATGTTCCTGATTTCTTGAGTGCACTTAAAAACTTTTTAGATAAATCTTACGAAGAAAATTAATTATGAAAAATGAATTTCAGGTAATAGCAGATTTAATTGAAAAAGATAAGAAAGTCTTAGATGTAGGTTGTGCAGATGGAACCTTGATGAAATTTTTAAAGGATAATAAAAACATCCATATAAGAGGATTAGAGATTTCAAAAGAAAAAGTGCAAGAATGTATTGCTAAAGGTTTAACTGTAATTGAAGGAAATGCTGAAAAAGATTTAAAGCAATTTCCAAACAAATCATTTGATTATGTTGTTTTAAGTCAAACCCTTCAAGCTTTTCTTAATCCTGAATTAGTTTTAGATGAACTTTTAAGAGTTGGAAAAAAAGCAATAGTTACGATTCCTAATTTTGGATACTGGAAAGTAAGATTTCATTTATTATTTAAAGGTACAATGCCAATTACAAAAACGTTACCAGATGAATGGTATAACACACCAAATTTACATATGTGTACAATCAAAGATTTTTTTCACTTTGTAAAATCAAAAGATATTAAAATTTTTAAATCACTCGCTTTAAATGATCTTAATTCATCAATAATAAATGAGAGTAATTTAGGAGTTAAAAATTTATTTGCAAATCTAGGTATATTTTTGATAGAAAAATAAAATGCGTATTGAAATTATACCCTGTCTTCAAGACAACTATAGCTATTTAATAATAGATGAAAGTAACAATTTTGCGTGTGTTGTAGATCCCAGTGAATCTGAACCAATAATAAATTTCCTAAAAAATAAAAATATTAAATTAAAATATATTCTTAACACTCATCATCATTATGATCATATCGGAGGAAATCAAGAATTAAAAAAAAAATATGGATCAGTTGTTGTGGGTTTTAAAGGAGACTCAAAAAGAATACCTGGAATAGACATATTATTAGAAGACAATCAAATATGGAAAGCTGAAAACTTTGAAGCTAAAATTATGCATATACCTGGACATACTTCAGGCCATATTTGTTTTGATTTTTTTAAAGAAAAAATAGTTTTTACTGGAGATACACTTTTCTCACTTGGTTGTGGAAGAATATTTGAAGGTTCTTATGAGGAAATGTTTGAATCTTTAAACAAAATTAAATTATTACCAAAAGACACAAAAATTTATTGTGGTCATGAATACACTCTTAACAATGCAAAATTTTGCAAAAAATATGATTCCAAAAACAAAGATTTACAAAAAAAAATAGAAAAAATAGAAAAATTAAGAGAAAATGGAATTCCTACGATACCGTCAACTTTAAAAGAGGAATTGGAGTGTAATATATTTTTAAGAGCAAAAGATGTTAATACCTTTTCAAAATTAAGAGATTTAAAGGATAATTTCTAATTAATTCGGCTTGACTAAAGGCTGACTACAACTATATTGCGGTAACTTTAAATTAAATCATACTATGTCATACGCAGTAATAAAAACAGGTGGAAAACAGTATAAAGTAAAATCTGGAGAAATTCTAAAGATTGAAAAATTACCAGACTCTAAACCTGAGACTAAAATAGAGTTTAATGAAATCTTGGCATACGGTGATGATAAATCAATTGAAATTGGAACTCCAAATGTTGAGGGCGCAAAAGTAGAGGCTGATTTAATTAAAAATAGCAAAAATAGAACTATTTTAATTTTTAAAAAAAGAAGAAGACAAAATTCAAGAAGAAAAAATGGGCATAGACAACAATATTCTATGATAAGAATTAACAAAATTTTTTCAAAAGATGGTAAAGTATTATCAGAAGCTGAAAAAATTTCTAAAACTTCAAAAAAAGAAGAAGTTAAGGAAGCAGTAAGCAAATAGTTATTAGGTAAATTATGGCAACAAAAAAAGCAGGTGGATCATCACGAAACGGACGAGATAGTGCCGGTAGAAGACTTGGTGTAAAAAAGTATGGTGGTGAAACAGTAATTCCTGGAAACATAATTGTTAGACAAAGAGGAACTAAGATTTTTCCAGGTGAAAATGTTGGTATGGGTAAAGATCATTCAATATTTTCAGTTGTTAAAGGGAAAGTTGTCTTCAAAAAATCTAAATCAGATAGAACTTTCGTTTCTGTAAAACCCAATTAATAGTACAACCAATTAAAATAGATGTTGTATTATGAAATTTCTCGATCAAGTTAAAATTTATATTAAGGCTGGAAACGGTGGAGATGGATCTCCTAGTTTTAGAAGAGAGAAATATGTTGAGTTTGGTGGACCAGATGGTGGGGATGGTGGAAAAGGTGGATCAATTATTTTAAAGTCAGAGGAAAATTTAAATACCCTTATTGATTATCGATATCAACAACACCACGAAGCCGAACGTGGGGAAAACGGTTCCGGTCAAAATCGAACAGGAAAAGGTGGTGAAGATTTAATTTTAAAAGTACCTCTAGGTACACAGGTATTTGAAGAGGATAACAAAACTCTTCTTTTCGATTTTAATAAAAAAGGTGAAGAATATGTTGCAGCTGCTGGCGGAAAAGGAGGTTTAGGAAACACAAGATTCAAAAGTTCTACAAATAGAGCTCCAAGAAAATATACTAAAGGCGCTATCGGAGAAGAATTTACAATATGGCTTCAATTAAAAACAATTGCTGATATCGGTATTATTGGATTACCAAATGCAGGAAAATCAAGTTTGTTAGCAGCATTAACAAACGCAAATCCAAAAATTGCAAATTATAAATTTACAACTATTAATCCAAACCTTGGTGTAGCCTCTTACGATGATAAAGAAATTACCATTGCAGATATTCCAGGATTAGTTGAAGGAGCTCACGAAGGTATAGGTTTAGGGATAAAATTTTTAAAACATATAGAGAGATGTAAGTCTTTACTGCACTTAATTGATGTCACCAACTTAGATCTGAATGAGTCTTATAATCAGGTGAAAAATGAATTAAAAAGCTACAGTGCAAAGTTATTAGAAAAAAAAGAACTAATTGTGCTTAATAAAATAGATTTGATTGATGAAGAAACAGCAAATGAAGTTATAGATCATTTTTCAAAGGATAAAAATTGTGAGATTGTAACAATGACAACTCTGGAAAAAAAATCTGTATCAAAAATTAAAGCAAAACTTTTGTCTTATGTATCTTAAAAACTCCAAAATAATTGTTGTCAAAATTGGATCATCTCTTCTAGTTGATCAAAATAAAAAAATTAGGAAACAATGGTTATCTAGTTTTGCAAAAGATATAAAGAAATTAAGAGATAAAAATCAAAAAGTAGTTATTGTTAGCTCTGGTGCTATAGCTTTAGGTTGCAAGAAAATGAATTATAACAAAAAAAATATCAAATTAGATAAGAGTCAAGCTATTGCTTCTATTGGTCAAATAGAACTGATGAATTTATTTTCACAAACTTTTGCAAAATATAAATTAAATATTTCTCAGATTTTGCTTACATTAGAAGATACTGAGGAAAGAAGAAGATCTCTCAATGCAAAACGAACTTTTGATAATCTTTTTGAACTTGGTTTTATTCCTGTGGTCAATGAAAATGACACTATAGCAACGAGTGAAATAAAATATGGAGATAATGATAGATTGGCATCTAGGGTTGCGCAAATTACAAACGCAGATACCTTAATTTTATTATCTGATGTTGATGGTTTATATACAAAAAATCCTAAAATTTTTAAGGATGCTAAACTAATAAAGAAAATTGATGATCTAAAAAAAGATCTAAAAAAAATTTATATTAAAGGTGTAAATGAATATGGAAGTGGTGGTATGCATACAAAAATTGAAGCAGCAAAAATATGTCAGCTTGCTGGTACTAGTATGGTTATTGCAAATGGACTATATTCAAATCCTATTTCAAAAATAATTGAAAAAAATAACTGTACCTGGTTTAGTCCAAAAATTTCAAAACTAGATGCTAGAAAAAAATGGATAATAAGTTCTGTAGCACCTAAAGGAGCTTTAATAATTGATGATGGTGCAAAAAAAGCATTAAAATCTGGAAAAAGTTTGTTAGCAGCAGGAATTAAAAAAGTTTCGGGAAGATTTAACAAAGGTGATCATATTAAAGTATTAGATAAAAAAAATAATGAATGTGCTAGAGGGTTAAGTTCCTTTACTTCTGATGAGGTGACTAAAATTATGGGTCATCACTCTAATGAAATTGAAAAATTATTAGGCTATGTTGCAAAATCAGAAGTTATTCATAAAGATGATATGGTGGAAATTTAAATGATTAAATATATGAATTTAATTGGAATAAAAGCTCGAAAAGCTAGTGAGTATAAAGTTACAACTGAAGTAAAAAATAAAGTCTTAAATGATTACGCAAAATTAATTAAGAATGAAAAAAAATTTATTATTAATCAAAATTCAAAAGATATTAATAACGCAAAAAAAAAAGGGTTAAAAGAGAACTTAATCAAAAGACTTCATTTAAATGAAAATAAATTAGATGGAATTATAAATTCTATTTTAAAAATAGCTAAATTGAAGGACCCTATAGATAGCACTTTAGAAAAATGGAAAAGACCAAATGGTTTGAATATTAAAAGAGTGTCAATACCAATTGGAGTTATTGGGGTTATTTATGAAAGTAGACCAAATGTAACTTCAGATGTTGCTAGTCTTTGTTTTAAATCTGGGAATGTAGTGATTTTGAAAGGAGGCTCTGAAGCCATAAATTCAAATAAAGCTTTAGCTAAGTTGTTTAGAAAAGCACTTAAAAAAAATAAAGTTAATGAAAACTTTATTCAATTTATCGACTCAAAACAAAGAAAACTCGTAGATATTATGCTTTCTAAGATGAAAAAATATATCGATGTAATCATACCTCGTGGTGGAAAAAATCTAGTTAAAAAAGTTTTAGAATTATCCAAAGTACCTATAATTGGGCACTTAGAGGGGCTTTGTCATACTTATATAGATAAAGATGCAGAATTAAAAATGGCTAAAGAAGTTGTCTATAACGCTAAATTAAGAAATACAAGTATTTGTGGTGCGACTGAAACTATTCTTATTCATAAAAATATCGTGAAAAAATTTAGTAATCCTATTTTGCAGCCACTTGAGAATAGTGGTTGTAAAATAATTGGTGATAAGATTTTGAAGAGTTATTACAAAGGTCAAATATATCCTGCAAAAGAAAAGGATTGGTCAACTGAATATTTAGCATCAATTGTATCTGTTAAAGTTGTAAAAAATTCTGAAGAGGCAATTAAACATATTAACAAATATGGAACTATGCACACTGACTCCATCATTACAAAAAATAAAAAAACAGCAAAATATTTCTTAAAAAATATTAAAAGCTCAATTGCAATGCATAATACTTCAACTCAATTTGCTGATGGCGGTGAATTTGGATTTGGTGGAGAAGTTGGAATTTCTACTAACACACTTCCACCAAGAGGTCCTGTAGGTTTAAATCAATTGATTTCATATAAATATGAAATCGCTAGTAATGGTAAAATAAGAAATTAAATTGAATAACACAAAAATAAAAATTGGTGTATTGGGTGGATCGTTTGATCCTGCTCACAAAGGACATTTGGCAATTTCTAAGGAAGCAAAAAAAAGATTTAAACTCAAAAAAGTTATTTGGGCAATTACAAAAAAAAATCCATTTAAAATAGAGAGCAAGACATCTGTTGCTGACAGAATTAAATTTTGTAAAAAAATAATTGGTACAAATTTATTTATTAAGGTTAAATTTTATGAAAAAATTATTAAATCAAATAAAACTATAAATTTAATTAATCATTTAAAAAAGGATAAAAGCATTGAAATTTATTTTTTAATGGGTGCCGATAACCTTATTAATTTTCATAAATGGCATAAATCTAAATTAATTTCACAAAAATGTAATATTCTAGTTTTTGACAGACATGGGTATAAAAAAAATTCTTTAAAATCAAAGACATTTAAGCAACTTAGTAAGGCCAATCTAGAGTTTATTGAGTTTAATAAAGTCAACATTTCATCTTCTCAATTAAGAAAAATTTGATAATCTAAAATCAATTAATGGACAAAATTTCAGACTTAAAAGAAATTGTAATTAACACACTAGATCTCAATAAAGCTCAAGACATTGTAACTATTGATCTTAAAGATAAAAGTTCTATGGCTGATTATATGATTATAGCAAGTGGAACCTCGTCTAGACATATCCAATCTTTGTCGGAACAAGTTTTAGAAAAACTTAAAAATAATGGTGTAAAAGACTCTAAAATTGAAGGTAAAGAAAGTGGAGAATGGAAACTTGTTGATGGGATTGATTTGATTGTTCATATTTTTCATCCAGAAAAAAGAAAATTTTATGAATTAGAGAAAATTTGGTCAGAACTAATTCCAAAAGAAAAAGTGATGATATGAAAAAAATTAAATTTTTATTATTAATTTTTTTTTCCGTTTTTTGTTTAAATAAAACAGTTATTTCAGCTGAAATTGATATTTATAAAAAAATTGATCTCTTCGGTGAGGTTTTAGAAAAAATTAATAAAGAATATGTTGATGAGTTCAACCAATCTGAAAGTATGGACTCTGCAATCAATGGACTTTTACAATCTTTAGATCCTTATTCATCCTACATGTCGCCTAAAATATTTGATGAAATGCAAACGGAAACCAGTGGTGAGTTTGGTGGATTAGGAATTGAGGTTAGCATGGAGGCAGGAGTAGTAAAGGTAATTTCACCAATAGATGACACACCTGCATCTAGAGCTGGATTAAAAGCTGGTGATTACATAGTAAAAATAAATGATGTTCAGGTCCAAGGAAAATCATTAAGTGAAGCTGTTGATTTAATGAGAGGACCTGTGGGTTCTGGAATAGAGTTAACAGTAAGACGAAGAGGTGAAAAAAAGGCTTTAACATTTAATATAATAAGAGAAGTTATTCAGGTTCAATCTGTTAAATCTGAAATTATAGATGAAAGTATAGGATACCTCAGACTTACTTCATTTAATGATAACAGCAGTGATCAAATAGAAAAACAAATTAAAAAACTTAAAAAAAATAAAAACTTAAATTCATTTATTTTAGATTTAAGAAATAATCCTGGAGGTCTTTTATCTCAAGCAATAAAAATCTCAGATTTTTTTCTAGAAAATGGGGAAATAGTTTCAACAAAAAGCAGAAAAAAATCTGAAAATAGAAAATGGTTTGCAAAAAAAGGAGATATTACTGATGGAAAAACATTATTGGTTTTAATTAATTATGGTTCAGCATCTGCGTCTGAAATTGTTGCTGGAGCTTTAAAAGATCACAAAAGAGCAATTATTATTGGCGAAAATAGCTTTGGTAAAGGTTCTGTCCAATCAATAATACCTTTAAAAAATCGTGGAGCTATCAGATTAACCGTTGCAAAATATTATCTACCTTCTGGAAAATCAATTTCTGAAGTAGGTGTTAGACCGGATATAGAGGTAAATGAAGAAGGTGATGATTTTAGAATAAAAACTGATACCGATAATCAGTTAAATTACGCTATTAAGTTACTTAACGGATAAAATGAAAAAAAATTTTAAAGATTTACCACTGAGAAGTGGGGTCGGAATAGTGTTATTGAATAAACAAAATAAGGTATTCGTAGCAAAAAGAATAGATAATCCTAAAAATTTTTGGCAAATGCCCCAGGGTGGTGTTGATGAGGGAGAGGATAATTTAAAAGCTGCATTTAGAGAACTAGAGGAAGAAACAAGTATCAAAAGCGTAGAACTTATAAAAGAATTAGATGGTACATTAACCTATGATTTACCTCATAGATTACTAGGTATCATTTGGAAAGGTAAATACAAAGGTCAAAAGCAAAAATGGTTTTTAATGCGATTTATTGGAAATGATAATGAAATAAATATTAATACATCTAATCCAGAATTTTTAGATTGGAAGTGGATTGACTTAGATTTAATTACTGATGTAGTGGTTGATTTTAAACATCATGTTTACAAAGAACTTAAAGAAAAAGTAAAAAAATTAATTTAGAGTTTTTAAAACTTCAACTTTTTGATCTGCTAAATATTTAGATTGATCGTTAATATCGGTTTTATTAGCCTCTGCTTCTGCCTGTTTAAGTAAATCTTGTTGCTTTGATTTATCCATATCAGCAAGATTAAAAATTGCACTTGTTAAAATAGATAGATTGTTATTTTTGAACTCAACAATACCATCTTCAACATAGTAATTTTCATCACCTGATTTTGATAAAATCTTTATTATCCCAGGTTTCAAAAAGGAAATAATAGAAATATGATCCTTCAATATTCCCATCTCTCCCTCAAAAGCAGGGACCACAACTTCTGAAACATCGTTTTTTACTAAAAAAGATTTTTCAGGATTTACTATTTCAACTTTAAACTCTTCGCTCATTAAGCAGCAGCTTCTTGTTCCATTTTCTTAGCTTTTTCTATAGCTTCTTCAATTGTTCCAACCATATAAAAAGCAGCTTCAGGTAAGTGATCATACTCACCTTTACAGATTGCATCAAAACCTTTGATTGTTGAATCAAGATCAACAAGTTTTCCTGGAGAGCCAGTAAATACTTCTGCAACGAAGAATGGTTGAGATAAAAATCTCTGGATTTTTCTAGCTCTTGCTACAACTAATTTATCTTCTTCTGATAACTCATCCATACCAAGAATAGCTATAATATCTTGTAGTGATTTATATGATTGTAGAATTCGTTGAACATCTCTTGCTACTCTATAATGTTCATCTCCAACAATTCTTGGATCCAAAATTCTTGATGTAGAGTCAAGTGGATCTACTGCAGGATAAATACCAATTTCTGCGATTTGTCTTGAAAGTACAGTCGTTGCATCCAAGTGAGCAAACGATGTTGCTGGAGCGGGGTCTGTTAAATCATCAGCAGGTACATAAATTGCTTGTACAGATGTAATTGACCCTTTGTTTGTAGTCGTAATTCTTTCTTGTAGATTACCCATGTCAGTAGCTAATGTCGGTTGATATCCAACAGCAGATGGAATTCTTCCTAACAAAGCTGAAACCTCTGATCCTGCCTGAGTAAATCTAAAAATGTTATCTACGAAGAAAAGTACGTCCTGACCTTCCTGATCTCTAAAGTATTCAGCTACAGTTAACCCTGTAAGTGCAACTCTAGCTCTTGCTCCAGGAGGTTCATTCATCTGTCCATAAACAAGGGCAGCTTTTGAGCCAGCTCCTTCTTTTTTAATTACTCCAGATTCAATCATTTCATGATAAAGGTCATTTCCTTCTCTAGTTCTCTCTCCAACTCCCGCGAAAACTGAAAAACCACCATGAGCTTTTGCAACGTTATTAATTAATTCCATAATTAAAACTGTTTTTCCTACTCCTGCTCCACCAAATAATCCAATCTTTCCACCTTTTGCATAAGGTGCAAGCAAATCAATAACTTTAATACCTGTTACAAGTATTTCGGTTTCTGTTGATTGGTCATTAAATTCAGGTGCAGCTCTATGAATTGGCCAACTTTCTTTAGTCTTAACCTCACCTCTTTCATCTATTGGTTCACCAATTACATTTATAATTCTTCCAAGCGTTTCAGGTCCAACTGGAACTTGAATAGGAGCATTAGTATTAATAACTTCATCACCTCTTTTTAGTCCTTCAGTAGCATCCATTGCAATTGTTCTAACAGTGGTTTCACCTAAGTGTTGAGCTACCTCTAAAACTAGTCTGTTGTCACCATTTTTACATTCCAATGCTGTTAAAATTTCTGGTAGTTCACCATCAAATTTCACGTCTACTACCGCTCCAATAACTTGTGTGATTATTCCTTTGCTCATAATTATAAACTTTCTGCTCCTGATATAATTTCTATTAGTTCTTTTGTAATTGCTGCCTGACGACTTCTATTATATTCGATAGTAAGTTTGTCAACCATTTCACCTGCGTTTCGGGTTGCATTATCCATTGCACTCATTCTAGACCCTTGCTCGCTAGCTGAATTCTCTAACATTGCTTTAAATATTTGCGTAGAAATATTCTTTGGCAATAAATTACTTAAAATTTCATCTTCATCTGGTTCAAATTCGTAACTTTCTTCTGAACTACTTTCTTCTCCCTCGTTATTTAAAGGGATAATTTGCTGTGCTTGAGGAATTTGAGTAATTACATTTTTAAATTGGTTGTAAAAAATTGTACAAACATCAAATTCACCTGCTTCGAATTTTTCAATTACCATTTTCCCAACTTTGTCAGCATCGAAATAATTTGCATTTTTAGACTCTTTGAAAGAAATATTTTCAATAATTTTGTCACTATAAACTCTTTTTAGTTGATCATTTCCCTTTGAGCCTACTGTAATAATTTTAAGTTCTTTACCTTCATCTAAAATTTTTGCAAAATAACTTTTAGCTTTTTTAATAATATTAGAATTAAATCCGCCACATAAACCTCTATCAGAAGTCATCACCACACAAAGATGAGTTTTTTCCTGACCAGTACCTGACAGTAACTTTGGTGCATTTTCTTTATCAGATATACCACTTGATAAATTTAAAATAACATTATTCATTTTTTCAGAGTAAGGTCTTCCCTTCTCAGCGCTTTCTTGAGCTCTTCTTAATTTAGCTGCTGCAACCATTTTCATAGCTTTAGTAATTTTCTGTGTAGACTTTACACTAGCTATTCTTTTTTTTAGGTCGTCTAAACTTGCCATAAATTATTAAGATTTAAAATTTCCTTTTAATTGAGTGATTACCTCAACAAGTAATTTTTCTTTATCTTCCTCAAGTTTTCCTGATGTTAAAATTGAATCGATAATTTCAGGCTTATCTGATTTACATTTTTCAATAATCTTGCTCTCAAATTCAGCAACATCTTTTAGATCAATATCATCCAGATAACCTTTAACTCCACAAAATACTGAAATAACTTGTTCTGCAACAGTCATAGGTGAATATTGTTTTTGTTTTAAAAGTTCAGTTAATTTAGAGCCTCTATTTAAAAGTTGTTGAGTAGATGCATCCAAATCAGATCCAAATTGAGCAAAAGCTGCCATTTCTCTATATTGTGCTAACTCTAGTTTCATTGAACCAGAAACTTTTTTCATCGCTTTAGTTTGAGCTGATGAACCAACCCTAGATACTGATAAACCTACATTAATTGCAGGTCTTATACCTTGGTTAAATAGTTCTGTTTCAAGGAAAATTTGTCCATCTGTAATTGAAATAACGTTAGTTGGAATGAACGCGGATACGTCTCCACCTTGTGTTTCAATAATTGGCAGTGCAGTAAGTGATCCACCACCATGTTCGTCACTTAATTTAGCTGCTCTTTCAAGTAATCTACTATGAAGATAAAATACATCTCCAGGATAAGCCTCACGTCCCGGGGGTCTTCTTAATAGCAATGACATTTGTCTATAAGCAACAGCTTGTTTAGACAAGTCATCATAAATTATTAACGCATGCATTCCATTATCTCTAAAATACTCACCCATAGCACAACCTGTGTATGGTGCTAAGAATTGTAAAGGAGCAGAATCAGACGCGGTAGCAGCAACTATTGTTGTGTACTCCATAGCTCCAGCTTCTTCTAATGTTTTTTGAATTTGTCTTACTGTTGATCTTTTTTGTCCAACTGCAACGTATATACAATACAGTTTTTGTTTTTCATCACCAGATTCATTAATTTTTTTTTGATTAATAATTGCATCTACTGCAACTGCTGTTTTACCAGTTTGTCTATCACCAATAATTAATTCCCTTTGACCTCTTCCAATCGGAACTAGACTATCAATTGATTTAAGGCCAGTTTGCATTGGTTCACTGACTGATTGACGTGGAATGATACCAGGTGCTTTAACTTCAACTCTACTTTTTTTAATTCCTTTATCTAATGATCCTTTTCCATCAATAGGATTTCCTAAACCATCAACTACTCTTCCTAATAATTCTTTTCCAACTGGAGTATCAACAATATTACCAGTTCTTTTTACTACATCCCCTTCTTTAACATTTCTGTCATCACCAAAAATTACAACACCAACGTTTTCACTTTCTAAGTTTAGAGCCATACCTTTTGAACCATCTGCAAACTCTACCATTTCACCAGCTTGAACATTATCCAAACCATAAATCCTAGCAATACCATCTCCAACTGATAAAACTTGACCAACTTCTGTGACTTCTACTTTATCACCAAAATTTTTAATTTGTTCTTTTAATATTTTCGTAACTTCTGAAGGATTTATTTCCATTTATGCCTCTATCATTCTATTTTCGATTTGTTGTAATTTATTTTTAATTGAGGTATCAACCATAGTACTTCCTACTTGCACTACTAAACCTCCTATTAAACTTTCATCATGTTTATAGTTTAATTTTATTTTTGAGTTAAAATTTTTTGTTAATTCATCTGTAATTTTTGCAATTTCTTCATTAGATAATTGTTTTGCTGATTTTAATTCAGCCTTAAGTTCACCTCTTTTTTTTGAACAAATTTCAATAAAACTTTTAAGAATACGTTCAATAAAAAAGAAACGTCTTTTTTGAATTAAGAAACTTAAAAAATTTTTAAATAAAGACTCAAATTTATTATTTTCAGAGATTGTATTGATTACTTTTAATAAATCTTCTTGGCTTGTAGTTGGATCTTTAATCAAATAAGAAAAATCTTTACTTTGATCAATTAAATTAAGAATAGATGAAGACTGATCTTCGATCTGACTTAAAAGATTGTTTTCCTCTGAAAGTTCAAAAAGCGCAAGAGAGTACCTTTCAGCTGAAGTTATTGAAAATCCGGTGTCTTTACTCAACTTGGTTCCTCTATAATGTTGAAGATTATTTTAAAATCACGCCCTAAATAGCATATGACCCTTATGTCTTCAAGTAGCGGATTAATAAAAAAGGCCTCTTTTTTAAGATTAATTGAAGTTAATTGGGTCAACATCAACTGAAAGTTTTATTCCAGAAGAAAATTTGTATTTTGGAATAATTTTAGCAAGAGAGCTTTGTAGTTTCATAGATTTTGAGCCTCTAATTAACAATCTAATTCTAAATTTTCTTTTTAATCTAAATAATGGAGCATTCACTGGCCCTAATACTTTTCCTTGAATTTTTTTTTCAATAAAATTTTTAAAATTAATAGCTTCTTTTTCTAATTTAATTTCATTGTCTCCAGTTAAGATTAAAGAAATAAATCTTTGAAATGGTGGTAGTTTATTTTTTTTTCTTATCTCCAGTTCTCTTTCTAAAAAAATATCTGGATTTTTTCTTGTAATTTCTGAAATCATCTTAGTATTATTTTCATAGGTTTGAAAATATACGGTTGCTGGTTTTCCAGTTCTTCCTGCACGTCCTGAAAGTTGATGATAAAGCTGCAAATTTTTTTCTGCACCTCTTAAATCATGTCCTTGAGATGAAAGATCGATATCAACAACTACAATGCAATTTAAGCTTGGAAAATGAAAACCTTTTGAAATTAATTGGGTTCCAACTAAAATATGTGTTTCATTATTTATAATTTTATCTATTTTTTCCTTAGAATCTTTTTTATTCATTGTGTCACTTGAAAAAATCTCTATTTTTTTTCTAGGAAATTTTCTTCTTACCTCTTCTGAAATTCTCTCAACACCAGGACCACTAAAAATAAATTCACAATTACCCTCTTTTGTACAATTTCTTTTAAGATCAGATTTGTATCCACAATAATGGCATAACAAGTTATTTTTATTTTTATGATAAACTAGATTGATACTACAATTTGGACATGTAAAACTCGTAAAACACTTATTACATAAAGCATTTGGAGAAAAACCTCTTCTGTTTAAAAAAAACAAAACTTGATCTTTTTTCTCCAAATGTAAATTAACTTTTTCAATAATTTTATTTGATATCCATGATTGTTTTTCAAGTCTTGTATTATTTAAATTAATAATTTCATAATTAGGTAATGCTGCGTTTTGATATCTTTCATTTAATCTAGAAACCTCGTATTTACCTTTTTTAATATTTTCAAAAGTTTCTATAGAAGGAACAGCAGTAATCAAATTGATTGGAATATTTTCAAAAGATGCTCTAGAAATTGCCATATCACGAGCATTGTAGGTTATACCTTCATCTTGTTTAAACGATTGATCATGTTCCTCATCAACAATTATTATTCCTAATTTTTTAAATGGTAAAAATAATGAAGACCTTGCACCAATAATTATTTTTATTTTACCGTTAGAAACACCACTCCAAATTAATTCTTTCTTTTTTTTTGAAATACCCGAATGCCAAACTGCAGGTTTAAAACCAAAATATTCTAAAAATTTTTTTTCAAACTGACTAGTTAGACCTATTTCTGGTAATAAAATTAATCCTTGAAAACCCTTCTCTATTAGTGGTTTTAACGCTTCAAAATAAACTAAAGTCTTACCTGATCCAGTGGTACCTTGCAAAACATGAACTCTGAATTTTTTATTTGAAATATTCATTTTTTTTAGAGATTTGTTTTGATCACTAGATAGCTTGATTAAGTTTTGTTTAATTTTGCTATCAAATATTTGATAAAGTTGAGTTTCTTTGTTCTCTACTGCATTACTACTTAAAAGTACTAACTTTAGTGCCATGCCCTTTGGAATAAGATTGTATTCTGCAAACCAATTTAAAAAATTTATTATATTTTTTTTTAATGGAGTAATGTCTAATTTCTTGATTACATTTTTAATTTTAAAATTTTTATTGTTATTTTTTTCAAATTCGTCCCAAACAACACCAGTAATTTTTGATTTTCCAAAAGGAACCATTACAAAATCACCAACTTTAAGATTTAAACTACTTTCATAGGTAAATGGATGATTAAAAATATTTGGTACAAGAATCGGATATTTCATATTTTTATAATATGAAAAAAAATTAAGAGTGTATTTGACTTTTTTTCATAGAGCCAAAAATGTTGATACAAATTACTTTTAGAGACAATTCAACTTTCTTCTTTCTGTGCCAAGAATGTGCCAATAAATACGAATGTTTCATGATTAATTTTTATCATTCCTAACTTTTTTTACGATCTTATTCCAAATAGAATCTTGGTACAAGTTATGTTTTATTGGCTACTACGACTAGAAGTTCTATTAGGGTAAAGCCTTTTTTATCAATCATAAATTATGGAAAAAATTCTACTGGACAATAAGCGATATATGCAAGGTTTTTTTTATAATCCCCTGTGCATGGCAGTTCTGTACAAGTATGAATATGAAGTATTCCAATCTTTCCACTGTGTGGTCCTTGTGGATCTACTATTGTGTATCCTAAATCTACCGCTTTACCCCAACCAGAATCAGTTACACCAATATCTCCTACTCTGCCCTGGTCTCCGTATGGATTTTTAAATCTATCTTTTGAAGCTTTTACAATTGCCTGAGTAATTTTTCCCATAGGATTACCACCAGAACTGTAATCAGATAAAATTGAGGTAGCAGTTATATTGCCATCAAATAAGCTATCTATACCTAAACCTATTTTCATTGCTTCTGCTGAAACCCATTTGCATACAGATTTGTGATTTGAAATTGCAGCTTGTTTTTTGGCCCCACTCGTATACCCACTATAAGCAACTATCCCTACAGCAGCTAATATTCCAATGATTGCTACTACGACTAAAAGTTCTATTAGAGTAAAGCCTTTATTTTTCATTTATCAAAATTAACAAATACTAAGTTAGGAGTCTAACTGAGAGTCAAATACATACCCGTGCCAAGATTGTGCCAAGAAATTTTTCATCTCTGTGCCAAGAGTATGCCAAGAAATACGAATTAATATTTAAAAAAAGTCAGCAATCACAATAAATCTAAAATGATTTATTTAATTTGAAAAATTTGATTATTTTTATTGATACAAAAGGATAATTTAGGATTTTCCTATAAAATCCTATAGTTTAAGAGTGTATTTGACTTTTTAACATACACACAGAACCGTTGATAAAAAACACTTTTAGAAGCAATGTTTACTCTCTTCTTTCCATACCAAGAATGTACCAAGAAATGTCAATGAGTAGTCAATAAATCCTAGCATTCTCAACATATTTTGGAATCTTATTTCATTTTAAATCTTGGTACAAGTTATGTTTTATTGGCTACTAAGACCACAAGTTCTATTAGGGTGAAGCCTTTGTTTTTCATACAGTTACTATGGAAATGGAATTGTCTCAGTTAGTACATCTGCATTTGTACTTCCACATCTTGTAGATAGTTTATAGCCTTTTCCAGTATTGCCATCTACGTTCATAAAAGTATATCCAACTTTATTTGTTGGTGGTATTGCATAATTCTGTTCAAAGGCTTTTTGGTTGCTATCAAAAGGATTTTTTATCATATCATAGTATAACAAAGGACATATTGCTGTTCCAAGATACCATCCATTACCTGGCTGACCCAGTTGTTTTACTTCAGAGCATTTTTTATTTGTACTACAATTAGTGCTTGGATTTGTTTGGTAAGATGTATTAGTAATACTATCAAATTCAATATCTAAATCCTTACATTTAATTATTTCAGTTAGCACATATTTTTTTACAGTTTTATGATTATCGTAACAGACCTTTTTTTTAGCACCTGCAGTATACCCACTATAAGCAACAACTCCTACCGCAGCGAGGATACCTATGATTGCTACTACGACTAAGAGTTCTATTAATGTGAAACCTTTTTTATATTCCATCTATATTGACCAGCATATCATAAACATTTGGATTGGGTTTACTTCCACAAGGAGTTATTGCACATACCCAAACTTCTACTTGTGTTTTAGAATGTGACATAATTCTGATGTAACCAACATCTTTGTCATACCAATATTGTCCACCTTTAGTAATTGGTGCATTATTTGAATTCCATGGATTTTTAATATCTGTCAGAGCAAGTAACGCAGCATCTATAACAACATCATCCCAATTATTTGCTCCCTGCTTAGAACAATCTAAATTATTATTCATAGCTTTACTTTCACCCATTGTGCATTTCATTACCTCGTTAGAAATATATTTTGCAACGTTTTTAAAGTTTGCTATTGATGCGCTCTTTTTAGCTCCAGAAGTATATCCGTTATAAGCAACTACTCCTACAGCAGCTAGAATACCAATGATTGCTACTACGACTAGAAGTTCTATTAGGGTGAAGCCTTTTTGTTTCATGATCCAAGATTACCAAATCATAAACCATGTGTCTAACTGAGAGTCAAATACATACCCGTACCAAGATTGTACCAAGAGGATTTTCAGCTCCGTACCAAGATCGTACCAAGAAATATCAATTAAAATTTAAAAAAAGTTAGCAACCACAATAATTTTAAAAAAGTTATTTATTTTGAAAAATTTTATTATTCTTATTGATACAAAAGGATAATTTAGGATTTTCCTATAAAATCCTATAATTTAAGAGTGTATTGCTCTTTTATCTACTGATAAAGCGGCTTCTTTAACTGCTTCAGAAAACGTTGGATGAGCATGACAAGTTCGGGCGATATCCTCTGCACTTGCACCAAATTCCATTGCAACACCGATCTCTGCAATTAATTCTCCTGCATGAGGTCCAATTATATGTGCGCCTAATACTTTATCTGTTTGCTCATCAGCTAAAATTTTAACAAAACCTTCTGCATCATCTATGGCCTTAGCTCTTGAATTAGCCATAAACGAAAATTTCCCTACTTTGTATTTTTTATTTAATTCTTTTAATTGTTCCTCAGTTTTACCGATTGATGCTACTTCTGGTGTTGTATAAATTACTCCTGGGATTGTATCGTAATTTACATGTCCAGATTGACCAACTATGTTTTCTGCAACTGCTATACCTTCGTCCTCTGCTTTATGTGCAAGCATCGGACCAACAATTACATCACCTATTGCATAAATATTTTCAACATTAGTCTTAAAAATTTTATCAGTTTTAATTCTATTTCTTTCATCAAGATCTACTCCTACAGACTCTAAATTTAAACCATCTGTATTAGGTTTTCTACCAACAGAAATCAAAACAACATCACACTCAAAATTATTTTTATTACCATCTTTATCTACTGTTGAAACCACTACATCTGTCGCATTTTTTTTAATTGTTTCAACTTTATTTTGCATATTAAATTTCATTCCCTGTTTTTTTAAAATTTTCATAAATTCTGAAGAGATTTCTTTATCCATTCCAGGTGTAATATGATCTAAAAATTCAACAACTTGCACCTCTGCTCCAAGTCTTGACCATACAGATCCCATCTCCAATCCTATATAGCCTCCTCCTACTACAACCATTTTCTTAGGTACCTTTTCTAACTTTAAAGCACCTGTTGATGATACAATTGTTTTCTCATCTATTTCTATTCCTGGTAATGAAACTGGAACTGATCCTGTTGCGATAACTGTTTTTTTTGTTTGGATGATAGTTTCTCTATTTTTATCATCCTTAATTAAAATTTCATTTTTAGATTTAAAACTTCCGTGTCCTTTAAAATAAGTAACTTTGTTTTTTTTCAAAAGAAACTCAACACCTTTTGTAAGAACTGTTACAGCTTTATCTTTGCTTTTCATCATTTTGTCTAAATTTAATTTTACTTCACCAACTTCAATACCTTTGTTTGCTAAACTTTTTTACTTTGTGAAATTCTTCAGAAAGATTAAGTAAGCTTTTTGATGGGATACAACCAACATTTAAACAAGTACCTCCCAAAGACCCTCTAGACTCTATACATGCGGTTTTTAATCCTAATTGAGCAAGTCTGATTGCGCACACATAACCACCCGGTCCACCTCCAATAACTACAGCTTTAAATTTTTCTGACATTTAAATATCTAAAAACAACCTTCTAGGGTCTTCTAAGTTTTCTTTAATTATTTTAAGGAAAGATACAGATTCTTTTCCATCAATAATTCTGTGATCATATGATAATGCTAAATACATAATTGGTCTTATTTTGATTTCACCGTCTGCAACAACAGGTCTTTCCACTATATTGTGCATGCCCAACACTCCAGATTGAGGTAAATTTAGTATTGGGGTTGAAAGCATAGACCCATACACACCTCCATTACTTATTGTAAATGTTCCTCCCTGAAGATCTTCAATCGTTAGTTTTCCATCTCGCGCTTTTTCTGAAATTTCTTTAATATTTTTTTCAATATCAGCAAAGGATAATTCATCTGCATTTCTCAAAACTGGAACAACCAAACCTTTATCTGTTCCGACGGCAAAGCTAATATTGTAATAGTTTTTATAGATTATCTCATCTCCGTCTATTTCAGCATTCACCGCAGGAAAATTTTTTAAAGCAACCACACATGCTTTTACAAAAAAAGACATAAATCCTAATTTTATCCCATAACGAGATTGGAAATCCTCTTGATTTTCTTTCCTCATTTCCATCACACTGCTCATATCAACCTCGTTAAATGTTGTTAAAACAGCGGCATTCTCTTGAGCTTGCTTTAATCTTTTTGCAATAGTTTGTCTCAACCTAGTCATCTTAATTCTTTCTACTTCACCATATTGAATTTTTCTTTCAGATGGTTTTGGATTTGCACCCATCAAACTTATTAAATCTCCTTTTAAAACTCTCCCATCTTTTCCTGAACCTTGAATTGAATTAATATCGATATTATTCTCAGTTACTATTTTTCTCACTGCTGGAGACAAGGTTGGATTAACATTTCTTTTAGGAGCAACATCTTGTTTAACTTCCTCAGTTAAAACCAATGGTTTCTCTTTGGGTTCTTCTACATCTTTTTCTTCAAATACTTTTGGTTCTTTTTTATTTGCATCTAATTTTATTACATTGCTCTCTACAGGAACTATTTCCTCTTGGTTGATTTCTTTTTGGGTTTTTGGCGAAAATTTAACCGCTCCACCTTCTGCTGATACAGAACCTAATAAAGCTCCTACTTCAACGACTGATCCATCTTGTGAATTAATCTCTGTTAACACACCAGAAATTGGAGATGGCACTTCTAAGTTTACTTTGTCTGTCTCAAGTTCTACAATTGGCTCATCTGCTTCGACTGTATCACCTGCGTTTTTTAACCATTTTGCAACAGTCGCTTCTGTTATACTTTCACCAAGAACTGGAACTACTATTTTTTCACTCATTAAAATTAATCAAATACCTTGTTAATTATTTCTTGTTGTTGAGAATTATGCCTTTTGGCATATCCTGTTGCAGGAGTTGCGTCTGGGCTTCTTCCTATATAAGAAATTTTATTATTATTAGCCTTTAAAGTGTCTAATGTCCATTGGATATAATCTCTAACTGAAAACCAAGCGCCCATATTTTTTGGTTCTTCTTGGCACCAAAAGAATTCAGCATTTTTAGCATATGGTTTTAACTCCTTAACAAGAGCTTTTGCTGGAAATGGATACAACTGTTCAATTCTATACATAACTACATCATCTCTTTTGAGCTTTTCTCTGGCGTCTAATAAATCGAAATATACTTTTCCTGAACAAAGAATTACTTTTCTAATTTTAGAACTTTCTTTGAGTTTAACAAATCCTTTAGACTTAGGATCGATAGCATGATCCCACAGTACTCTATGGAAAGTATTTTTTTTGTTAAAATCTTCTAAATTTGAAACACAATACTTATTTCTTAATAATGATTTTGGTGTCATTATGATTAGTGGCTTTCTGAAACTCCTATGCATTTGTCTTCTTAAAGCATGAAAATAATTCGCTGGAGTTGTACAATTCATTACTTGCATATTATCGTTTGAGCATAGTTGTAAAAATCTTTCTAATCTTGCTGAAGAATGTTCTGGTCCTTGCCCTTCATATCCATGAGGCAACAGCATCACTATACCAGATGCTCTATTCCACTTTCTTTCACCAGATGCAATAAATTGATCAATTACTACTTGAGCGCCATTAGCAAAATCACCGAATTGCGCTTCCCAAAGAGTAAGTGTGTTTGGCTCTACTAGACTATAACCATATTCAAACCCCAAAACTGCAAGTTCAGACAAAAAACTATCTACTACTTCAAATTGCTTTTGATTTTTAGAAATATTATTAAGAGGAATGTACCTAGAATTATCTATTTGATTTCTCAAAACAGAATGTCGTTGACTAAATGTTCCTCTTCCAGAGTCTTGTCCTACAAGCCTTACTGGATATCCCTCTTCAAGCAAGGATCCAAAAGCTAAAGATTCAGCTGAAGACCAATCGACTCCAGTACCTTTTTCAATATTTTTTTTTCTGACATTAAATATTTTAGATATAGTCTTGTGAATATTTTTTTCTTCAGGAATATGATTTATTTTTTCTGAAATTGATTTCAATTTATTTTCGTCATAACCTGTTATACCTCTTTTATCTTTACCTCTTTCAGGTTTATATCTTGACCATGTTCCCTCAAACCATTCTATTTTAGGTTTATAATCTTTTGCACTTTTGTATTGTTCATCAAGTAAATCTTTAAATGATTTAACATTTTGATTTAATAGTTCTTCACTTATAGATTTTTCGTTTACTAATTTATTTCCATAAATTTTGTAAACGCTTGGATGAGATCTAATTTTTTTATACATTAAAGGTTGAGTAAATGAAGGTTCATCTCCCTCATTATGTCCAAATCTTCTATAGCAAATTAAATCTACTACAACGTCTCTATTAAATTTTAATCGAAATTCTGTTGCTATTCTAGTTGCGTAAACTACTGCTTCTGGATCATCACCATTAACATGAAGAATTGGAGCCTCTACCATTTTTGCAACATCAGATGGATAAGGTGAAGACCTCGCAAATCTTGGACTAGTAGTAAATCCTATTTGGTTATTGACAATAATATGAATTGTTCCTCCAGTGTTATGTCCTGGTAGTCCAGACATTGCAAAACATTCTGCTACAACTCCTTGACCAGCAAAGGCTGCATCCCCATGAATGAGAATAGGTATAACTTTATTTCTTTCACGGTCTTTATGAAAAAATTGTTTGGCTCTTGTTTGACCTAAAACAACTGGGTTAACAGCTTCTAAATGAGAGGGATTATCTGTTAAACTGACATGTACTGAATTTCCATCAAATTCTCTATCAGACGACGCTCCAAGATGATATTTTACATCTCCAGCACTATCTTCAGAATCACTACTAAACTCACCAGCAAACTCATTAAAAATTTTTTTGTAAGATTTTTGTAAAACGTTTGCCAAAACGTTAAGCCTGCCTCTATGAGACATACCTATTTTAACTTCTTTTATATTATTTTGACCACCAATTTTTATTATTTGTTCAAGAGCAGGTATTAAACTTTCACCACCATCTAAACCAAATCTTTTTGTTCCCACATACTTTGTGGCTAAAAATTTTTCAAATCCTTCTGCCTGTACCAATTTATTTAAAATTGCCTCTTTACCATTTTTTGTAAATTGAAGTGCATTTTTATCTTGCTCTATCCTGTCCCTAAACCACTTTCTTTCATCTGGGTTTGAAATATGCATGAACTCATAACCTATTTTTCCACAGTAGGTTTTTTTCATAAACTTAAGTATTTCTCTTATATTTGCATATTTACGATTGATTACCCCGTTTAGAAAAATTTTCTTATCGTAATTTTCTTTTTTAAAACCGTAAAAATCTGGATGAAGCTCATCTAGATATTCTGACTCTCTCATTTCTAAAGGATCAAGATCTGCTAATAAATGTCCTCTTAGTCTATATGCTCTAATTAATGCTACAGCGCTAATAGAATCTTTATTTGAGTCAGCAAGTAATTGAAAATTAAATTTTTCTGAAGTGTCTAGTTTGACATTATCAAAATCTTTTTTATCTTGTTCTTCTATTTTTTTTTGTAATTCATCAATATCAATCTTTTTTTTAGTAGGTCCCCATGATGGACCATTAATTTCTTTTGCTATAACATTTAATTCTTCACCAATTCCCTCAAAATAATTTGCCCAACTTTCTGGAAGATCAGCGTCTTTATTTACAAACTTTAAATACATTTCTTCTATAAATGCACTATTAGATTTGTTTAAAAATGAAGTTTTTTCGAAATCAAGATTTTTTTGATGAAGACATCTTTTTATTTAATATATCCCTCTAATATTTTTTTTCAATTAGACAGTTTATCAAATAAAGTTTTTCCAATAATTGATGGTGATTTGGCAACTGTAATACCACATTCTTCCATTTTTTTAATTTTATCTTCAGCTCCACCCTTGCCACCTGATATAATGGCACCAGCATGCCCCATTCTCCTTCCTGGAGGGGCGGTAATTCCAGCAATAAATCCAACTATTGGTTTTTTAATCTTATGATTTTTTTATAAAGTCAGCCGCTTCTTCTTCAGCTGTTCCACCAATTTCACCTATCATTAAAATAGATTCTGTTTCAGAGTCATTTAAAAATAAATCTAAACAATCTATAAAATTTGTTCCATTAATAGGATCACCACCAATACCAATACAAGTTGATTGACCAAGTCCATTTTCAGTAGTTTGTGCTACTGCTTCATATGTCAATGTTCCTGACCTTGATACTATTCCAACACTTCCTCTTTTGTGAATACTTCCTGGCATAATCCCAATTTTACATTCATCTGGTGTAATTATTCCTGGACAATTAGGTCCAATTAATCTGCTACTTGATCCACTTAATTTTTGTCTAACTTTTAGCATATCCTGAACTGGAATTCCTTCAGTTATACAAACAATTAGTTCAATTGATGCGTCAATAGCTTCAATGATTGCTGCGGCTGCAAATTTAGCAGGTACATAAATCATAGTTGCATCTGCTCCCTCTTTATTTTTTGCCTCTAAAACGCTATCAAAAACTGGTCTGTCTAAATGTTTTTGTCCACCTTTCTTCGGCGTAACTCCACCAACAAGATTAGTTCCATATTTTATAGCCTGTTCTGAATGAAATGTTCCGTGTGAGCCAGTAAATCCCTGACAAATTACTTTAGTATTTTTATTTACCAAAACCGACATTTTATTTTATGGCCTCAACAATTTTCTTAGCAGCATCATCTAAATTTTCTGCGGAAATTAATTTTAATCCAGAATTATCAAGAATTTCTTTTCCTTCCTTGAAATTTGTACCTGCTAATCTTACAACTAAGGGTACACTAATATTAATTTCTTTAGCTGCATCAACTACTCCTTGAGCAAGAACATCACATCGCATAATTCCTCCAAAAATATTTATTAAAATACCTTTAACATTTTTATCTGAAAGGATTATCTTTAATGCAGCAGATACTTTTTCTTTAGATGCGCCACCGCCTACATCTAAAAAATTTGCTGGCTCTTTTCCATACAATTTAATTATATCCATTGTTGCCATCGCTAATCCCGCTCCATTTACCATACAGCCTATACTTCCATCTAGCTTGATATATGCAAGTTCATGCTTGCTAGCTTCTATCTCGATTGGATCTTCCTCATTTAAATCTCTTAATTCAACAATTTCTGGATGCCTAAATAAAGCGTTAGAGTCAAAATTAACTTTTGCATCTAAACAAACAATTTTTTCCTCTTTTGTCAAAATTAATGGATTTACTTCAACCATGTTTGCGTCAGTACCTACAAACATTTTATATATTGATTTAATTAATTTTGTTGCTTGTTTTTTTACGTCTTCATTTAAATTAAAAATATTAATTATTTTTTCACAATCTGAATCAGAAATTTCATCACCCATATCAACTTTTGTAGTTATAATTTTTTCAGGTGAACTGCTCGCAACTTCTTCAATGTCCATCCCGCCTTGGTCACTTGATATAAATGCAATTTTAGAACTTGCCCTATCAACCAGGCACGATAAGTAAAATTCTTTATCTATATTTGATGTTTCTTCTACGTACAATCTTTTTTACCTCTCTACCTTCAGGACCAGTTTGATGAGTAACTAGTATTTTTCCAAGTAATTCTTTAGCTGCTACCGTTAGTTCCTCAATAGAGTTTAAAATTTTTACACCACCAGCTTTTCCTCTACCTCCAGCATGGATTTGTGCTTTAAGCACATATTTCTCAGTTTTGAGTGCTTTTGCTTTTTGAATAAGTTCATCAACATTAAGCGCAAATACTCCCTCGGGAACTACAGCTCCATATTTTTTTAATATTTGTTTAGCTTGATGCTCGTGAATATTCATTATTATTTAGATAAATCAGGATCTATTTTAGATGCAGCTTCCCATAAAGCTTTCACAGCATCTATTGAATGCATAAATTCTTTTTTTTCTTTTTCATCTAAATCAATCTCTTCAATTTTTTCTACACCATCTTTTCCAATGACAACAGGAACACCTGCATAAACATTTTTCACTCCATATTCTCCATTTAATTGTACAGCGCAGGGTAATAATTTTTTCTGATCATTCAAATATGCTTCTGCCATTTGAACACCTGAAGCTGCTGGTGCATAAAAGGCTGATCCTTTTTCTAAATATTTAACTATTTCAGCACCACCATCTCTTGTTCTTTGATTAATTTCCTCAACTCTTTCTAAAGAAATCTTTCCGTCCTTTACAAGATCCAACAATGGTTTACCTGAAATTTTTGTAAATCTCGGCATAGGAACCATGGTGTCACCATGACCACCCATAACCATTGCCTCAATTTCTCTTACTGGCACATTAAGTTCTAATGATAAAAATAATTTAAATCTCGAACTATCTAAAATACCTGCCATACCAATAACTTTATTTGATGGCAAACCTGAAAATTTTTGAAATGCCATAACCATAACGTCTAAAGGATTGGTGATACAGATCACAAAAGCGTTAGGAGCATTTTTCTTTACCCCCTCAGCAACTTGTTTAATAATTTTTAAATTAATTCCAAGAAGATCGTCTCGGCTCATTCCAGGTTTTCTTGGAACTCCTGCTGTAATTATAATTACATCCGAATCTTTTATATCCTCATAGTTATCAGTTCCTGAAAACCTAACATTGAAACCATCTACAGATGAAGATTGTGCAATATCTAATGCTTTTCCTTTTGCAATACCACTAGCTACATCAAATAAAACCACTTCATTTACTAATTCTTTTGTTCCTATTAAATGTGCAAGAGTTCCGCCTATTTGGCCTGCACCAATTAAAGATATTTTTGTCATTTATTTCCTTTATTTCATTGTTGGCATAACAAATTCCGCATTTGATCGGACACCTGAAGGCCATCTAGATGTTACTGTTTTAAGTTTAGTATAAAATTTTATTCCTTCCATACCATGCATTCCACTATCTCCAAACAATGATCTTTTCCAACCACCAAAACTATGAAATGCCATTGGAACTGGGATCGGCACGTTAATACCAACCATACCTACTTGAATTTTACTTGCAAAAGTTCTGCCTGCATCACCGTCTCTTGTATAAATACTAACTCCATTTCCGTACTCATGGTCGTTAATTAATTTTGCAGCTTCTTCAAAAGTTTTTACTCGAACAACTGATAAGACTGGACCGAATATTTCCTCTTTGTAAATTCTCATATCTTTATTTACATGATCAAACAAGCATCCACCTATATAGAAACCATTTTCATAACCTTGAAGTTTTAAACCTCTTCCATCAATCACTAGTTTTGCGCCTTCCTCGACACCTAAATCAACGTAGCTTGTGACTTTTTCTAAATGTTCTTTTGTAACTAAAGGTCCCATTTCTGATGCCTTATCCATTCCGGGACCAACTTTTAAAGCTTCAGCTTTTTTTGATAATCTTGATACAAGTTCATCACCGATATCTCCGACCGCAACAGCAACTGATTGAGCCATACATCTTTCCCCAGCTGAACCATAAGCGGCACCCATTAAACCATTTACTGCACCATCTAAGTCACAATCTGGCATAACAACTAAATGGTTTTTTGCTCCACCCAAAGCTTGAACTCTTTTTTCATTTTTAGCTGAATTTTCATAAATGTATTTTGCAATAGGAGTAGATCCTACGAAACTAACAGCTTTGATATCTTTGTTTTCCAAAATTGCATCAACAGCTTCTTTATCTCCATTTATTACGTTAAATACTCCTTCTGGAAGACCCGCCTCAGAAAGTAGTTCTGCTAATCTTATTGCGCAAGAAGGGTCTTTTTCAGATGGTTTAAGAATAAAAGTGTTTCCACAAGCTATTGCTATTGGAAACATCCACATTGGTACCATAGCAGGAAAATTAAAAGGTGTAATACCTGCAACAACTCCTAATGGTTGTCTGATTGACCAACTGTCAACATTGGTTCCAACATTTTCTGAAAACTCACCTTTTAATAAATGTGGTATTCCACAAGCAAATTCTACCACCTCAAGTCCTCTAGTTAAAGAGCCTCTTGCATCTTCATAAACTTTTCCATGTTCTGAAACTATTAACTTCGTTAATTCATCAGAATTTTTTTCAATTAATTCTTTAAATTTAAATATTATTCTAGCTCTTTGTAGAGCAGGTTTTAAAGACCAACTTTCAAATGCTTTTTTTGCTACCTCAACAGCACTGTCTAGATCAGATTTTGAAGCAAGTCTTACCTCTGACTCTTGTTCGCCAGTTGCTGGATTAAAAACTTTTCCCTTTTTATCTGAAGATCCCGGAATTATTTTACCGCTTACAAAGTGTTCTATTAATTTCATGAATACGGTGTTTTAGATCAAAAATATCGAATAGTCTATTTAAACATTAGCTGTAGCTAACATTTTTTTTATTTCAGCTATAGCTTTTGCTGGATTCAAGCCCTTAGGACATGCATTTGTACAATTTAATATTGTATGGCATCTATACAATTTTAATTCATCTGAAACTTTTTTTAATCTGGCTTTTCTCTCTTCATCTCTACTATCAATAATCCATCGATAAGCCTGTAGCAGAACTGCTGGACCTAAATATTTATCTCCATTCCACCAATAACTTGGGCAAGATGTAGAACAGCAAGCACACATAATACATTCATAAGCACCATCAAGTTTTGCTCTATCTTCTTTAGACTGATAAATTTCTGTCGTCTGTTTTGTTGAGTTATTTTTTAACCAAGGTTCAATAGATTGATATTGTTTATATAAGCCATCTAAATCACCAATCAAATCTCTTTTAACTTTTAGATGAGGTAGAGGATAAATATCAATGTCACCATCTATCTCTGCATGCGGAGTTGTACAAGCAAGTCCGTTTTTTCCTCCCATATTCATAGCACAAGAACCACAAACACCATGAGCACAAGATCTTCTATAGGCCAATGTAGGATCAATTTCGTTTTTAATTTTATTTAGAATATCCAGCACCTTAGATGGACAATTATCCATATCAACTTCGTATGTATCAATTCTAGGATTTTCTTCTGTCGATGGATCCCATCTATAAATATTTATTTTTCTTAAATTTTTAGATCCAGTTTTATCTTTAAAATATTTGCCTTTTTTAACCTCTGAACTTTTAGGTAAGCTTAGCTGAACCATTAATATACTCGCTCTTGTGGTGGAAAATATTGAACTTCATTTGTTAAAGTTGATTTGTGTACTGCTCTGTAACTAATCTTTGTATTTTTTCCATCACACCAAGCAAGAGTATGTTGCATAAACTTTTCATCATCTCTTTTTGGATAGTCATCTCTCGCGTGAGCACCTCTGCTCTCTTTTCTATGATATGCAGACTCTACAGTAGTTACTGCTTGTCTTATTAAATTATCAAATTCTAATGTTTCAACTAAATCAGTATTAAATACTAAAGACCTATCTTTAACTGAAATTGAGTCCATACCATCATAAGTTTTTTTAATCTCATCAACACCCTCTTTAAGATTTTTTTCTGTTCTAAAAACTGCACATTTCGACTGCATGGTTTTTTGCATTGAAAGTCTAAGTTCAGCAGTACTATTATTTCCTTGTGCATTTCTAAGTTTATCAAATCTATCTAAACATTTTTGTGTTTCTGACTCAGGAATTTCCTCATGAGGTGTTCCTGGCTTAACTAACTCAGCTGCTCTTTTTGCTGCTGCTCTTCCAAATACTACTAAATCAATTAAAGAATTAGAACCAAGTCTATTTGCTCCGTGAACAGAGACACATGCTGCTTCTCCTATAGCCATTAAACCTGGAACAGTTTTTTCTGAGCCATTTACAGTTAATACTTCTGCTTTATAGTTTGTTGGAATACCTCCCATATTATAATGAACTGTTGGTACAACAGGAATTGGTTCTTTAGTTACATCTACATTTGCAAATAATCTTGCTGCATCAGTAATTCCAGGAAGCCTGCTTTCAATAATTTCTTTATCTAAGTGACTTAGATTCAAATGAACATGATCTTGATCTTTTCCAACACCTCTTCCCTCATTAATCTCAATAGACATAGATCTGCTAACAACATCTCTTGATGCTAAATCTTTTGCATTTGGAGCATACCTTTCCATAAATCTTTCACCTTTAGAATTTGTAAGATAGCCTCCTTCTCCTCGCGCACCTTCTGTTATTAAGGTACCATGGCCATAAATTCCTGTTGGATGAAATTGAACAAACTCCATATCCTGAAGCGGTAATCCAGCTCTTAAAACCATTGCATTGCCATCTCCAGTGCAAGTATGTGCTGAAGTTGCTGAATAATAAACTTTTCCATAACCACCAGTAGCAATAATTACTGTATGCGCTCTAAATCTATGAATTGTGCCATCATTTAGATTCCAAGCAATTAGACCTTTGCATTCTCCATTCTTCATCAACAAATCTAATGCAAAATATTCTATAAAAAATTCTGTATTATACTTCAACGCTTGTCCATATAATGTGTGTAAAATAGCATGTCCTGTTCTATCAGCTGCTGCACAAGTTCTTTGGACTATTCCATTTCCATAATTTTTTGTCATTCCACCAAATGGTCTTTGATAAATTTTTCCCTCTTCAGTTCTACTAAATGGAACTCCATATTTCTCCAATTCTAAAACCGCCTTAGGTGCTTCTTTACAAAGGTATTCAATACTGTCTTGATCACCTAACCAATCTGCACCTTTGACAGTATCATACATGTGCCATCTCCAATCATCTTCTCCCATATTTCCTAATGCTGCTGATATTCCACCTTGTGCAGCTGATGTATGACTTCTGGTAGGAAATACTTTTGAGATACAAGCTGTTTTTAAGCCAGCTTCACTAAGCCCTACTGCAGCTCTTAAACCTGATCCACCTGCACCAAGTACAACAACATCATACTCATGGTCTATAATATTATATGTTTTCATGTATTTAAGTTAAAAATTACAATTATTGTAATTACTGGAATTGTTATAGCAAAAAAATTTAGAACTTTGTTTGCGGCATTTTTGGTTTTTTTATCATTAATATAGTCTTCAAAAACCTCACTTATAGTCAAAGCTGAAAAAAAATAAGCAATAACTAAAAATAATCCAATTAGGAATTTAGATGGTTGTGTTGTTAAAAAATTCACTATTTCAAGATAATTTTTATCATAGATATTTACTAAATTTATAATAAACCAAAGCATTAAAGGTAATAAGATTGCAGAACTAATTTTTAAGAATAACCATTTTTTTGTTACTGGAAGCATTATATTAATCCTCTGCCTATTAAATAAATTAAGATAGTTAAAACAATCGAACCAAAAATAACTAACAAACCAGTAATTTTTGTTGTTTGTAATTCAAATCCATAACCTAAATCCATAATCAAGTGTCTTACTTCACTTAACATTTGAAAACTAAATGACCAGGTTATTCCAATTAAAATAAATTTACCTAAAAAAGTTTCTAAAAAATTTTTAATAATTTGATAATTGCTTTCTCCTAGAAGCATTAATGCAAACCAAATACAAATTAATGTGATTGCAAAAAAATTAATTATTCCTGTAATTCTGTGTGAAATAGATACTAATGAAGAAATATGCCATTTATAAATCTGTATGTGTGGTGATAAAGGTCTGTTTTCCATATTTTATTTTGAATTAATAATTGTTTCAGCAATTTCAACAGAATTAAGTGCAGCACCTCTCAATAGGTTGTCTGATACAATCCACAAATTTAATGCATTTTTTTTAGTTTTATCTTCTCTAATTCTAGATATATATGTCTCATCACTCCCAGCTGCCTCAAATGGTGTGCTATAACCTCCATTTTCTCTTTTATCAATAACCTCACATCCATCTGCTTTACTTAGAACATCTCTCACTTTTTCTAAAGTATATGGTTTTTCAAATTCTATATTTACAGACTCCGAATGAGATACTAAAACGGGAATTCTTACACATGTAGCTGTCAGTTCAATTGACTCATCTAAGATTTTTTTTGTTTCATTTGTCATTTTTAATTCTTCTTTTGTATATCCATCGTCAGCAAAAACATCGATATGTGGAATAACATTAAAAGCGATTTGTTTAGTAAAATTTTTTAACTCTATTTTTTTTCCATCTAAATATTGTTTAGTTTGATCAATTAATTCGTCCATTGGACTTTTGCCACCACCTGAAACAGATTGGTAAGTTGAAACTACAACTCTTTTAATTTTAAATAAATTATGTAGTGGTTTAAGTGCTATAACAAGTTGTGCTGTAGAACAATTTGGATTGGCAATAATATTTTTTTTCATATTTTTAATTTCGGCTGCATTCACTTGTGGAACGATCAATGGAACATCAGGATCCATCCTAAAAAAACTTGAATTATCTATTACAATTGTGTGCTTGGCAGCCTTTTCTGCAAATTTTTCAGCAATTTTTCCTCCTGCTGCAAAAAAAGTTATATCTGCTTTTGAAAAATCATATTTCTCTAAATTTTCAACATCATACTCTTTATCTCTAAAAGAGATTTTTTTTCCTGCACTTTTTTCTGAGGCAACTAAATATAGATTATCAAACTTGAAGTTTTTTTTATCAAATACTTCAAGAGTTTTTCTCCCAACATTTCCTGTTGCACCTACTATAGCTATGTTCATTTTAAAGTTGTTATACTAAATAAAAGGTAAATCGCAAACTTTACCCACACAAATTTCACCATTTATCTTAGCTTTTATATCCTGACCAACGTTCCAGTGAGGTTTTTTCATCATAGCAATACCAATAACTTTTTTAAAATGTGGTGAATAGCAAGCTGATCTCAATTCTCCAATTATATTATTGTTTTGATCACTTAATTCTAATGATCCTGTAATACTTATTTTTTCTATATCCAGCGTTACTCCCATTAATTTTTTTTTTATTCCTTCAGATTTAATTTTTTTCAATTTCTCTTTACCTAAAAAATTAACTTCGCTGTCTATGTTAATATATTTATCAAATCCACATTCATATGGATTATCTCCATTATCGATATCATTTCCATACGATAATAATCCACTTTCAATACGTTCTATTAAATTTGGACAACCTGGTTTGATATTAAATTCTTTTCCAATTTCAAAAAGATGATCATATAATTTTAATCCAGAAACATTATTCTCAACATAAATTTCATAACCACCTTGTTTTGACCAACCAGATCTTGCAATTAAATGTTTATCACCACCAAATTCAAAATAATCAAAACCAAAAAATTTTAAATTAACTATCTTATCTCCAAAAACTTTTTCCATTAATTCAAATGACTTTGGACCTTGTATAGCCATTATATCAACATCAGGTTCAAAAATTTTTACGTCAAATTTATTTCCAATAGCTAATCCCTTTGCAAATAATATTACATCTGAGTCAGCAAGAGAAACCCACCATTTATTTTCATTCAATCTAAGTACAACTGGATCATTAATCAGACCCGCGTTATCATCAATTATTGGACAATAATAACATCTTCCATCTTTTGATTTAGATAAATCTCTACAAGTCATCAACTGAACTAATTTCGCTGAGTCTTTACCAGAAATTTCCACCTGTCTTTCAGCAGCTACATCCCAAATTTGAACATACTGTTTTAAGTGATGGTATGAATCCTCAATTGAACCAAACGCAGCGGGGAGCAACATATGATTATATATTGTATAAGCCGTAACCCCTTGTTTTTCTATTCTAGAAGTATAAGGAGTGCCTCTCAGCCTTCTTGATTTTGCAATTGAAAAACTTTTCATTATTTTAAAAATTCTAAAACCTTGTCTCTCATTTCGAATGCTTTTTCAATCATAATCATATGACCACAACCCTCTATTATATGTGTAGTTGAATTTTTAATTAAACTAGAAAATTTTTTACCTGCTTCTACATTTACCATTTTGTCTAATGATCCAAAGATCAACAAAGAGGGACAGTCTATTAATCTAGCAGCTTCAGAACCATTGGTATAATTATTGCATGCAATTAAATCAACTGCTAATATTTCTCTAATATCTCTTGGTGACTGTATTATTTTTTCAACTGGATTACCTCCTATAAATTTTTTTGAACCTTCATAGCCCCACTTCATCATCAATTTAACAGCATCGTTATCTCCATTTTTTGCTAAATCGATTAGATCTGGATGAACTGGCATTCTATTTGAACCTGCAACAAAAACTACTTTTTTTAATCTATTTTTATATTTAGATGCATATTCAAGTATCTCTAAGCATCCTTGAGAGTGCCCAACAATAAATAGTTGTTTTAAATTTAATTTTACAAATACTTGCTCTAACCAGTCAGCAATTTTTTCAACACTATCTAAGCAGGGTCCATCTGAATTACCATGCCCAGGTAAATCAATAGATAATACATTAAAATTTTTGTTAGAAAAAAATTGTTCAGTCAATGACCAAACTATATGTGAAAGACCACTTCCATGAAGAAATACAATTGTTTCTTTATTTGAATCTATCCCCTGTCCAGCATCTGATACATGAATATTTTTATTTTCTATTTGAAAAATCAAAAGTTACCTAAACTTGTTTTCTCAGTTCAAATTTTTGTATTTTACCTGTTGAGGTTTTTGGTAACTCACAAAAAACAACCTTTTTTGGAACTTTAAAGCCTGCTAAAGTTTCTTTACAAAAATCAATTAGTTCTTTCTCGCTAACTGGTTTGTCTTTAACTGCTTCAATAAATGCACATGGCACCTCACCCCATTTTTCGTCTGGTTTTGCAACAACCGCAGCAATCGAAACGGATGGGTGTTTGGATAAAGTATTTTCAATTTCAATTGAAGAAATATTTTCTCCTCCAGAAATAATTATATCTTTTGATCTATCTTGTATTTTAATATAGCCATCAGAATGCATTACAGCTAGATCACCACTGTGAAACCAACCATCTTTCATGGCTTTTTCGGTAGCCTCTTTATCTTTGAAATATCCCTTCATTACTACATTTCCTCTAATCATGATTTCACCGATTGTCTTTCCGTCTCTAGGAACTTCTTTCATTGTCTCAGGGTCTAAAACAACTACACCTTCAGTATTAGGATACTTTACACCTTGTCTTGCTTTAATCTCGTTTTGTTTTTCTTCATCAAAATTATTCCATTCATCATTCCATGCACACTGAGTTACATGACCATAAGTTTCTGTTAAACCATATACATGCATTACTTCAAATCCAAGAGCTCTCATTTTTTTAAAAATTATACTTGGTGGAGGAGCACCAGCAGTTAAAACATAAACTTTTTGTTTTAATTTTTTCTTATCAATTTCTGGCGCTCCAGTAATCATATTCAATACTATTGGGGCACCACCAAAATGAGTGATTTCATATTTATCAATAAGTTCAAAAATTTTTTTAATATCTATATTTCTTAAACATATTGTTCTTCCGTTTAGCATCGGCACAGTCCATGGATAACACCAACCATTGCAATGGAACATTGGAACAACTGTTAAAAAATTTAATCTATTTGGCATATTCCAAGCAACTGAGCTTCCTGTAGACATTAAATATGCTCCCCTATGATGATAGACAACACCTTTGGGATTTCCTGTAGTACCTGATGTATAACTTAGTGATATTGCTTGCCACTCATCTTCAGGCATTTGCCATTGATAATTTTCATCACCTGTATTTAAAAAACTTTCATATTCTAAATCACCAATTTTTTCCAATTTTGATTGGTCAGCATATTTATCGTTTATGTCAATAATAGTTATTTTTTTATTAAGATTTTTTAATGCTTTTTTTACCTCTCCATGAAGTTGTCTATCCACAACTAACACTTTTGCTTCGCTATGATCTAAAATAAAGGAGATTGTTTTGGCATCTAATCTTATATTTATAGTATTAAGAACTGCACCAGTCATAGGTACTGAGTAGTGTGCTTCAAAAATCTCTGGTGTATTGAAAGCTAAGAATGAAACCGTGTCACCTTTTTTAATACCTATTTTTGTCAATGCACTAGCAAATTTTACAACTCTTTTATAAACTTCAGCCCAGGTATAATTTCTTTCTTCATAAATTATAGCCTCATAATTTGGGTAAATTTCTTTTGCTCTTTTTAAAAAAGTTAAGGGAGTGAGGGGTACGTGATTTGCTTTATTTTTATCTAAATTTTTATCGTAATGGCTCATTAATTAAACTTAAAATTCATTATATTTGAGCTTCCTGAGATTGCTGATTTGTAATGATACTCAGCCCGAGGTAAAACCTTATCAAAATAAAATTTAGCTGTGTTTATTTTATCGCTATAAAATTCTTTATTTGTATTAAAATCATTAAAACTAACCTCTAAAATTTTAATCCAAGCATAAGCAATTGAAACATAACCTAAGCTTTTTAAATAATCATTTGCTGCAGCACTAACATCATCCTTTTCAATTTTATTTTTATCATTTATCCAATCTGTGAATTTGGATAAAATATCTAAATAATGGTTTAATTCTTTAGAAAATGTTTTTACTTTTTCATTTTTGCTCTCACATTCAGATTTAATCATTTCTAAAAACTTATTTATAACATCACCTTTTTTGTTAGATAATTTTCTAAATACTAAATCTGCAGCCTGTACGGAATTTGTTCCCTCATAAATAGGGGTAATACGATTATCTCGATATAATTGCTCAATACCTTGGTCTTTAGTATATCCGTATCCTCCATGGATCTGCATTGCATCGCTAGTAATTTCCATAGCTAAATCTGTAAAAAGTGATTTAACTACAGGCGTCATTAATGAAACATAATCTAAAGCAGCTTGTTTAATTTTTTCGTCTGGATGATAAAGACTTACTTCTGTTTGTTGAGAAAGCCAAAAACATAATGCTCTTTCACCCTCAATTATTGATTTCATATTAAGTAAAGTTCTTCTAATGTCTGCATGATCAATTATAAAATCTGCACCATTATTAGATTTTGAATTATTTGTTTTTCCTTGCTTTCTTTCTTTTGCGTAAGAAAGTGAATTTTGATAAGCAATTTCAGAAATACCTAAACCTTGAATGCCTACAACTATTCGCTCTAAATTCATCATTGTGAACATTGCACTAAGACCTTTATCTTTGTTACCAATCATGTAACCAGTTGCATCATCAAAATTTAAAACACAAGTTGCTGAACCTTTAATACCCATCTTACTCTCAATTGATCCAGTTGAAATTCCATTTCTTGGACCAATACTACCATCCTGGTTCACAATATATTTTGGAACTAAAAATAAACTAATTCCCTTAGTACCGGATGGAGAGTCTGGTGATCTTGCCAAAACTAAGTGAATAATATTTTCGGTTAAATCATGGTCTCCTGAAGTTATGAATATTTTTTGACCACTAATTTTATAAGTATTATCTGATTGTTTAATTGCTTTAGTTTTTAACAAGCCAAGGTCGGTACCACAGACCGGTTCTGTTAAACACATTGTACCACTCCACTTACCTTCTACAATCTTTGGTAAATATTTATTTTTAATTTCATCAGAAGCATGATGATTGATACAATTATAAGCACCAATACTTAGTTCACTATATAATTTAAATGATAAGCTTGCTGAAGATAGCATTTCATCGAAAAATGCACTTACTGTTTTTGGCATTCCTTGACCTCCATATTTTGGATCACAAGACAATGAAGTCCAACCATCCTCAATATACTTTTGATAAGCTTCTTTGTAGCCTGGGGGTGTTCTTACAACACCATTTTCTAAAACTGCTGGATTTTCATCTCCTGATTTAGCAAGAGGTAAAATTAAATTTTGATTTATCTTGGCTGCTTCCTCTAAAATATCTTTCACTAGATCTGAACTAACTTCATTATATTTTTCAAGTTCATTATAATTTTTATTGTCTCTTAATTTTTCAAAGAGAAACATCATGTCTTTTACTGGAGCTGTATAACTTGGCATATTTAAACCTTAAAATAATTCTAGTTTTATTGCAATTTTGAAATTATCGCATCACCCATTGCTGAAGTAGACGTTTCTTTCATGCCTTCTGACATTATATCTTTTGTTCTTAAACCATCATTTAGAACATCTTGAACTGCCTTTTCTAAAACATCTGCTTCTTTATCAAGATCTAAAGAGTATCTTAAAGCCATAGCAAAACTTAAAATAGAAGCAATTGGATTTGCAATACCTTGTCCAGCTATATCAGGAGCTGATCCATGTATTGGCTCATACATTGCTCTCATCTCACCATCTTTATTTTTTGCACCCAAAGACGCTGACGGCAAAAGACCTAAAGATCCAGTTAACATCGAGGCTTGATCAGACAGCATATCCCCAAATAAATTATCGGTTACAATTACATCAAATTGCTTTGGGTTTCTTAAAAGCTGCATAGCACAATTGTCTGCTAACATATGGCTTAACTCTACATCTTTGTATTCTTTTTCATGAAGTTCTTTAACTTCTTCTTTCCACAATTGTCCAGCTTCCATTACATTTGACTTTTCACATGATGTAACTTTGTTTGATCTTTTTCTTGCTAAATCAAAAGCAACTCTAGCTACTCTTATAATTTCACTAGTCGTATAAGTATGTGTATTAATTCCTTTTCTTTCTCCATTTTCAATTGGCTTAATTCCTCTAGGTTCACCAAAATATATTCCACCCGTTAACTCTCTTACTATCATTATATCTAGTCCTGAAACTACCTCTGGCTTTAGGGTTGAAGCATCTACTAATTGTTTAAAACAAATTGCAGGCCTTAAGTTAGCAAAAAGCTTTAGTTCTTTTCTAAGTTTTAATAATGCTCTTTCTGGTTTTTTGGAAAATTCTAGGTTATCCCATGTAGGACCACCAACTGCTCCAAGCATAATTACTTCACTTTCTAGTGCTTTGTAAAAAACCTCATCAGTGATTGGGGTACCGTGTTTATCATATGAACAACCACCAACTAGCTCCTGATCAATTTCAAAATCTAAAGATTTTTTATCATTAAACCAGTTAATAATTTTTTTTACCTCAGCTATTACCTCAGGACCAATACCATCACCAGGAAGTAAAAGTATTTTTCTTTTTTTTACTTTAATCATTAAATACCCAAGGCTTTTCGTTTTTTAAATTTGTTTCAAACTTTTCTATTTTTTCCGATTTTTTTAACGATAAAGCGATATCATCAAGTCCTTCTAACAAACATTTTTTCTTAAATGGATCAACTTCAAATTTTAGCTCATTATTTCCATAAACTATTTTTTCCTCTTGCAAATCAATAGAAATTTCTTCTTGTCTATTTGCGTATTCAGATAGCTCTTTTATTTTTTCTTCTTCAAGGATTATAGGCAAAATTCCATTTTTAAAACAATTACTAAAAAAAATATCTGCATAACTTGAACTTATTACACAAGTAATTCCAAAATCTAATAAAGCCCAAGGAGCATGTTCTCTTGACGAACCACATCCAAAGTTTTTTCCAGCAATTAAAATTTTAGATTGATTAAATGGATCTTTGTTTAACACAAAATCATTTATTTCTTTGCCTTGATCATCATATCTCATTTCAAAAAACAAATTTTTTCCGAGGCCAGTTCTTTTGATAGTTTTTAAAAACTGTTTTGGAATTATCATGTCTGTGTCAATATTTACAATTGGTAAATAAGCTGGGATACTTTTTAATTTATTAAATTTTTGCATTTAATTTTGATACTTTCTGACATCATCTAAATTACCTGAAATTGCAGCTGCTGCTGCCATTCCTGGACTAACTAGATGGGTTCTACCACCTCTACCTTGTCTTCCTTCAAAATTTCTATTTGATGTAGAGGCGCATCTTTCTTCTGGTTTTAATTTATCAGCATTCATCGCTAAACACATAGAGCAACCTGGTTCTCTCCATTCAAACCCTGAGCTAACAAAAATTTTATCTAGTCCTTCTTGTTCTGCTTGTTCTTTAACTAAGCCTGAGCCCGGAACTACTATAGCATTAACATGCGATGATACTTTTTTATCTTTTAAGATCTTTGCTGCTTCTCTCAAATCTTCTATTCTGCCATTAGTACAACTACCAATAAATACTTTATCTATTTTTATATCTCTGGCTGCCATGTCAGGTTTTAAACCCATATACTTTAAAGCTCTTTCAATTGAATTTTTTTTATCTTCATCAGTCTCATTATTTGGATTTGGAACTTTTCCATCAATTGTTATTACGTCTTGTGGTGACGTGCCCCATGTAATCATAGGTAAAATTTCATTTGCATTAAGGCTAATTTCTTTATCAAAACTAGCATCAGAGTCTGTTTTTAAAGCTTCCCAATAGTTTAAAGCTTTATCCCAATTTTCACCCTTTGGAGACATTGGTTTTCCTTTTAAATATTCAAAAATTTTTTCATCTGGTGCAATTAATCCTGCTCTTGCACCACCTTCAATTGTCATATTGCAAATAGTCATTCTTTGCTCAACACTTAAAGATCTTATTAATTCTCCAGCATATTCCACAACAGATCCTGTTCCGCCTGCTGTACCTATTTTTCCAATTATTTGAAGTATTACATCTTTAGAAGTAACTCCTAAAGGAAGTTCACCATTAACATTAATTCTAAAATTTTTAGCTTTCTTTTGAACTAGTGTTTGGGTAGCTAAAACATGTTCAACTTCTGAAGTTCCTATTCCAAATGCTAAAGCACCAAATGCTCCATGCGTTGCGGTATGACTGTCTCCACAAACAATAACTGTACCTGGTTGAGTAAAACCCTGCTCAGGTCCTATAATATGAACGATACCTTGCCTCTTATCATCCATACCAAATAACTGAACACCAAATTCTTTACAATTTGCCTCTAAAGTATCTACTTGAATTTTTGACTCTTCATCTGAAATACCTTTTGATCTGTCAGTTGTTGGAACATTATGATCTGCAACTGCTAAAGTTAAATTTGGGTGTCTAACTTTTCTATTAGAATTTCTTAATCCTTCAAAAGCTTGGGGGCTTGTCACCTCATGAATTAAATGTCTATCTACAAAAAGTAAAGATGTACCATCATCTTGTTGATCAACTAGATGATCGTTCCAAATTTTATCGTATAATGTTGTAGACATTGAAAAAAAAATTATTTTTTTTCTGTAGAGCTTTCTGATTTTTGTTCTTCTTTAGGAGCTTCTGCTGCTGGAGCCACTTCTTCTTTAGGTGCTGCTTCTGCTTTAGGAGCTTCTTCTTTAGGTGCTGCTTCTGCTTTAGGAGCTTCTTCTTTAGGTGCTTCTACTGCAGGAGCTACATTTTCCTCTGTAACTGTTTCTGGTTTTGCTTCTATATCAATACCAATTTTTTTTCTAATTTTTTCTGCAATTCTTGCTGATTTACCAGTTCTATCTCTTAGATAATAAAGTTTTGCTCTTCTTACTTTACCTGATCTAATAACCTTAATTGAATCAATTAAAGTTCCAAATAAAGGAAAAGTTCTCTCAACACCCTCTCCAAATGAAATTTTTCTAACCGTAAAAGATGAGTTTAGGTCTCTGCTTTTTTTAGCAATACATACTCCCTCAAAATATTGAATTCTCTCTTTTTTACCCTCGGTAATTCTCACACCAACCTTAACAACATCTCCAGGATAAAATCCTGGAATTTTTTTCTCTGAAAGAATTTTGTTAACGTTATGTTGGTTTATTTCTTCAATTGTTTTCATGTTAATATTTATCAAGTTAGTTCTTCTTATATTTTTCCCATAAATCTGGTCTTCGGTCGCGTGTTATAGCCTCAGATTGAGATAAACGCCAGTGTTTAATTTTATTATGATCACCTGATAATAGTACGTCTGGCACAGCTTTTTCCTCCCAAATTTGAGGTTTTGTATACTGAGGGTACTCTAGAAGACCATTTTCAAAGGTTTCATCTAATTTAGAGTTTTCATTTCCTAATACACCTGGCAGCAATCTTAAAATACTATCTATAACTACATATGCTGCTGACTCCCCGCCTGACAAAACATAATCTCCAATACTAATTTCCTCAATATTTCTTGTTGAAAGTATTCTTTCGTCCACACCTTCAAAATGACCACAAATTAAAGACAGAGATTTTTCATTAGCTAGCTCTTTTGCTAAATTTTGATCAAATTTTTTTCCTTTTGGCGATAAGTATAAAATTCTCTCACTTTCATTTTTGTTTTCATCTAAAGACTTTGCAAGAACATCTGCTTTTAACAACATCCCTGAACCACCCCCATAAGGTGTATCATCTACTGTTTTATGTTTGTCGTCAGCTGCATCTCTTATGTTTACAACTTTAAGTTTCCATAAATTATTTGATAAAGCTTTTCCATAAAGTCCTTTAGATAAAGGACCAGGGAAAATCTCTGGATACAGTGTAAACACTTGAGCTTGCCACATAAATAATCTTTAAATTATTTTTTTTCCTCTGCTGGAGCTGCTTCTGCTTTAGGAGCTGCTTCCTTAGGAGCTTCTGCTGCTGGAGCTGCTTCTGCTTTAGAAGCTTCTTCCTTAGGAGCTTCTGCTTTAGGAGCTGCTTCTGCTTTAGGAGCTGCTTCCTTAGGAGCTTCTGCTGCTGGAGCTGCTTCTGCTTTAGGAGCTTCTTTATTATCCTCTTCTTTTTTATTTCTCTCTTTTTTTGGCACTGCTTTATTTGGATTATTTCCATTTGCAGGCATAGGCATTAGTTCGTTCTCACCTAAAATTCTTGCTACTCTAGTTGTTGGTTGAGCTCCTTGACCAAGCCAATATTTAATTCTCTCAGCTTCTAGGCCCACTCTTTCTTTTTTCTCTTTTGGTAATAGAGGATTAAAGAAACCAACCTTTTCTATAAATCTTCCATCTCTTGCAAAACGACTGTCAGCAACAACAACTTTATAAACAGGACGTTTTTTTGTTCCACCTCTTGATAATCTTAATTTTAACATTTCTTCTCCTTTTTTACTTTAATTGGTTAAATAGCTCTGGCGGTATACCTTTATCAGACATACCTTTCAGATTTCCTTTTGACATCTTTTTCATCATTTCAGACATCATTTTAAATTGCTTAAGCAATTTATTGATAGTGGCCGGATCTGTGCCAGAGCCATTAGCAATTCTTTTTTTTCTAGAACCATCAATTATTTTTGGGTTCTCTCTTTCTTTTTTTGTCATTGATAAAATAATAGCTTCATTTTTAGTAATTATACTTTCATCAATTCCTGCTGAGTCCATTTGAGATTTAATTTTAGAAACTCCTGGCATAAAAGACATAATTCCCTCAATACCGCCCATTTTTTTCATTTGTCTTAATTGAGATAAATAATTTTCCATAGAGAATTGACCTTTTTTTAAATCTTCCTCGGCTTTTTTAAGATTTTCTTCTCCTAAATCTTGAGCCGCCTTTTCTACAAGGGATACGATATCCCCCATTCCAAGTATTCTGTTTGCAATTCTATCTGGATGGAATACTTCAAGATTATCTATTTTTTCTCCTATCCCTAAAAATTTAATTGGAACGTTTGAAACATATTTCATACTCACTGCAGCTCCACCTCTTGCATCACCATCTGCTCTGGTTAGGATAATTCCAGATAAATTAACTGTATTTTTAAATTCTTTTGCCACTGAGGCAGCAACTTGACCTGTTAAAGAGTCTGCAACTAAGAAAGTTTCTGTTGGATTAACGACAGCCTCGATTTGCTTAATCTCACTCATCATTTGTAAATCGATTTGAGTTCTACCAGCAGTATCAAATAAAATTATTTCAGCTCCATTTAAATTAGCGGCACTTATTGCTCTTCTACAAATATCCGCAGGTTGTTGGCCATCTATAATAGGTAAAGTTAAAATATTATTCTGTTCACCTAAAGATCTTAGTTGCTCTTGTGCAGCTGGTCTATAAATGTCCAAACTGACCATCATTACTTTTTTCTTTTTATTAGTTTCTAAAAATTTTGCTAATTTTGCTGTTGTTGTCGTTTTACCTGAACCTTGTAATCCAACTAACATCATTGGTACAGGTGGGACTGCATTTAAGTTTATTTCATTATTTGTGGAGCCTAGTAAATTTACGAGTTCGTCATAAACAATTTTAACAACCATATCTCCAGGTGAGGTAGACCTTATTATCTCTTGGCCTAATGCTTTTGGCTTAACTTTTTCAATAAAATCTTTTGCAACATCCAAAGAGACATCTGCTTCAAGTAAGGCTTGCCTAATACCCCTTAAACCTTCATCTACTTGAGCTTCATCAAGTGAAGGTGCCTTTTTCAGAGAAGAAAAAATTTCTTCAAATTTATTTGTTAAATTTTCAAACATATTTATTACGCATAGCAGTAATACACTAGTGGGCGAACCCTCGCTGACTAGTGTCGATCTCTTTGTTTCCAAAGACACCGCAAAGTTAATGTTTTTGCGAAAACGGCATCAACCTATAATAGAGGTTCAAAAAGTCAATAAATAAGTTAAATATCTATATATGGATATTAAAGCTTTTAAAATGGATGGTTTAGGTAATGATTTCGTCATCATAGATAATAGGCAAACAATTACAAATTTGACAAAAGAGCAAATAATAAAGATTTGTGACAGAAATTTTATTGGTTGTGATCAACTAATAGTGATTAAAAAAAATGATATTTCAGATGCTTCACTAGAATTTTATAATTCAGATGGAGGAATGTCTGGTGCATGTGGAAATGGTACAAGATGTATTGCTGATTTATTAGGCAAAGAAAATAACAAAAAAGAAATTGTCTTAACAACTTTATCTGGCAAATTAAAATCAAATATTGTTGGAGAAAAAATGGTTTCTACAGAAATAGGTGTTGTAAAAACAAAATGGGATGAGATTCCATTGTCTAAAGAATTAAATACGAATAATTTAGGAATTAAAATTAATGACAAAAATAATAACGAATTTTCTGGCGGAACTGCTGTAAATGTTGGAAACCCACATGTAGTTTTTTTTGTTGATAATAACGAAAATTTTGAAATTGAAAAAATTGGACCAAGGATTGAAACCCACTCACTATTTCCAGAAAAATGTAATGTTACTTTAGCAACTGTTGTTAACAAAGAATTGATAAAAGTTAGAGTGTGGGAAAGAGGAGCTGGGCTTACCAAAGCTTGTGGAACTGCAGCTTGCGCAACAGCTTTTGCCGCAAAACAAAACGGACTGGTAAATGATAAAGTGGATATTGAATTTTCTACAGGTAGATTGACAATTTCAATTGATGAAAACAATAGTATTCATATGAAAGGACCAGTTTCAGATATTGAGGAGATAAATTTTAAAATTTAATGGGAATTTTTGAAAAATTTAAATCAGGTTTTAAAAAAAGTGCCTCAGCTTTTACAACAGGTTTAAGAGATATAGTTGTAAAAAAAGAGATTGATGACAAAACACTAGACAAAATTGAAGATTACTTAATTCAATCCGATGTTGGTATTGTTTCGGCTTCAGAAATAAGAGAAATAATTTCTCAAACAAAAATTGATCCCAATAAAGATTTAACAGACGAAATAAATAATATTTTAAAAAATTATATTATTTCAATTATGAAACCTTTAGAAAATATTGAATTCTTCAAAAAAAAAGAAAAATTAAATGCAACATTAATTTCAGGTGTCAATGGTGTTGGAAAGACAACTACTATTGGCAAAATAAGCAAAATATTAAAGGGTAATGGAAACAAGGTAATGCTAGCTGCATCAGATACTTTTAGAGCAGCAGCTATAGAACAACTAGAAAATTGGGCAAAGAAAGTTGATGTTCAAATTACAAAATCATCTCAAGGTTCTGATCCTGCATCAGTCACTTATAAGGCTATTGAAGAGGCATTAAATAATGATTTCAATCAAGTTTTAATTGATACAGCTGGAAGATTACAAAATAAAAAAAATTTGATGGAAGAATATAAAAAAATTGCAAACGTTACTAAAAAAATTGATCCTGATGCTCCACATGATGTTATTTTAGTTTTGGATGCAACTTCTGGCCAAAATGTAATTAATCAAGTTGAAGAATTTAACAAAATTATTCCGATAACTGGTCTTATTATGACAAAATTAGATGGCACAGCAAAAGGAGGTATTCTTTTAGCTGTTGCTAAAAAATATAAACTACCAATTATTGCACTTGGATTAGGTGAAAAAGAAGATGATTTACAAATTTTTGAGGCCGAAAAATTCGCAGAGGCATTTACTCAAATTAATTAATTAAAGTACTTGAAATTAAAGGTTTATAAAAACTACATTTGTAGTGTTCTTTAAATTCATAATGTCCACAATTTTTGGCTATCGAAGAAATAATAAAATCAAATTTTCCATTTACAGGATAAAGCTCTAGTTTTTTCTCAATTATATCAAATTTAAAATTAGCTTTTAAACTTTTTACAGCACTAATCATCACTAAAGTTTTATTATCTTTTAAAAGATAATATGCAAAATCATCTGGAAAAACTGGAAAATCATATTCCTGTAAATAATATTTTGCAGTTTTGGGAAACCATTCATAAGAAATCAATGGCAAAGACTCTTTCGTTTTATAGTTATAAATATAAAGATCTTTTGGAAAATCATTAATATAATTTGAATTTTCTCCTCGAGCTAAGACAGCTTTTTCACGGGTTTTAAAATATAATGCAAAATTTTCATCGTGTGAATTCATTTGATCAATATGAAAAAGGCTGTCTACAGATGCTAAATTTTCTTTGGCATTTGATAAATTATTTAAAGAAAACAAGATAATAAAAAATAAGAAAAAATTTTTCATAAATTAACTTAAAAAAAAAATTTGAATTATCTTTGTTTAGATTATGGCTTAATTTAAACCATCAACAAATGATTTAAGAGCTAATACAAGTTTATCATCATATTCCATCATATGATCGTCATATTTTGTAAAATATGAATATTTAGGCTCACTTGCTAAATTAAAAATTTTTTTACCCATCCAAAATGGAACTATTTGGTCAGCCTCACCGTGCATTACTAATACTGGAATATTAATATTTTTAATTTTTTCATTATTTTCATACTTATCTTTTAAAATTAAACCTACTGGAATATATGGATAAAAATTTTTCGCAGCCTCTATCATTGATGTGAAGGGCGTTTCTAATATTAATCCTGCAAAATTTTTATTCTGAGTAATTTCAGTAGCAATGCCAGTTCCTAATGACTCTCCATAAATAATTATATCTTCTTCATTAAGACCTTTTTCTTTAAGCCAGTTTATTGCACTAGCACCATCTGTATAAAGACCCTCCTCACTTGGTTTTCCTTTATTGCCACTAAACCCTCTCCATGCAATAATTAAAAAATTAACATCCATGTCTTTAAAATGATTTAATTTATGGATTCTGTTTTCAAGTGTCCCTGCATTTCCGTGAAAATAAACTATTGTTTTATAACTTTTTAAATTTTTATTATGAAACCAGCCTAAAAGATTAATATTATCAGTTGTTTTGATGGTAACTTTTTCAATGTTAACTTCTAAATTATCTCCAGAATAATTATTCTCATCAGGATGATACATTAAATTTCTTTGAAAAAAGAATAAGAAAATTAAAACGATTAAGTAAATAGCTACAATACCAATAAATAATTCCAAAAAAAAATTCCTACGTTTTATTTTCATATTTTTTTTTATTTAAATAGATAAAAAAAATATAACTTAATACACAAAGAATTAAAAATACAGAAAATGAAATTCTATAACTACTTACAATGTCAAATCCTTTATTACTACATATATCAATTACCAATCCTATCCCCCACTGGATAAAAAAAGTTCCAGAAAAAAGAAATACATTAAATGAAGTAAGAGATTTGCCAGCTAGATTTTTTGAAAAGTTTAGCGCAATTGCTGGCTGAGTTAATGAAATTACAATTGATGTCATTATGTATAAAGTAAATAAAAATGCTCCTGCATTATTACCAAAATAAATAATAAGGAATAACGAAAAGTAACTAATTGGCAGGCCCAATTTAATTATTTTAATACTGCTAATACCGTATTCTGAAATTTTTGGTAAAACATATCCCCAAATAAAATATGAAATCAACATAGTAATATTTATCCAAAATAAACCTGTGGCACTTTGAAGAGGTGTATATCCGGTAATATTTAACATCCATGGACCAGCCCATAGAGTTTGAATTGCTTGAATTCCTCCATAATTAATGAATGCAAGAGGAATCATGCTGATAAAAAATTTATTTTTCCATATTTGTCTTAATGACTCTTTTTCAGATTTTGTTGATGTGATCTCTTTTTTCTCCCAATTAGGAATTAATAAGAAAATTAAAATTATGCTAAATAAAATAAGTATAGCTATTAAAATAAAAATCCATCTCCATCCAATATACGGTAATAGTATTTGAACCGGTAAAGTTGACGACACAAATCCAAAATTTGCTACCATCAACATCCAAGAATTTGCTCTCTGTTGATATTTTTCTGCAAACCATACTCTATATCCAGTAAGAGGTCCCATCATGCAAGCACTGACACCAATACCAATAAATATTCTAGATACAAATAATCCAGTAAAACTTTTTGCAAGTGCAAATGATATTGTTCCAATCAATGCTATTATTAAAAAATAACCAATTACCTTTTTTGGTCCAATTTTATCTAATAAAAGCCCTGCAGGGATTTGCATTATCGAAAAACCAATAAAATATCCTCCTGCCAATAATCCCAGATTTCCTGCAGTTAGATCAAACTCAGAAGTAAGAACGGAAGTTAAAGTTGCAGTTATAGATCTAACCAGATTAGACAGTAAAAATCCAAAGGCGAAAACACAAAATATGATAATGCTTTTATTTACTTTAGTAATCATTTATAAATTTTTGAGAATTAATCATTATTATGAATAATCAATCAACAAAAGTCAAAGATGCACGTTCTTCAAATGCAATGGCTGCAACTTCACATCCTTTAGCTACAGAAGAAGCATTGAAAATACTTAAAATGGGAGGAAATGCAGTAGATGCTTCAATTGCTGCCTCGATTGTTTTATCTGTAGTAGAGCCTAATGCAACGAGTATTGGTGGCGACTGTTTTGCAATAGTTAAAATGGATAACAAGGATGCTGTGTCTTTTAATGGATCAGGTTTAGCGCCTGAAAAATTAAATTATGATTTTTTTAAGGATAAGCATATTGATAAAATTGGATTAACTAGTCCACATTCAGTCACAATTCCTGGTGCACTGAATGCTTGGGAAAAAATTCATAAGGAATTTGGTAAGCTAGATTTTGAACAATTATTTTTAGGTGCAATTAATATAGCAAAGAATGGCCATAGAGTTACAAAAGTCGTATCAAATGCTTGGAAAAATAGTTTGAATAAAATCAATGGTAATGAAAATTCAAAAAAAATTTTTTTGAAAGATGGTCGTACTTATCAAGAAAATGAATTAATGAAAAATATTGCTTTAGGAGAAACACTTGAAGCAATTAGCAAAAAAGGAAGTAAAGAATTTTATGAAGGAGAAATTGCAAAAGATATAATTGAAACTTTAAATGAATTAGGTGGTGTACATACTTTTGAGGATTTTTCAAAACAGAGTACAATAAGATCAGATACAATCAAATCTAATTATAAGGGTGATTTTATTCATCAATGCCCTCCCAATGGTCCTGGTGTTACAGTATTGATTATGATGAAATTGTTAGAAAAATTAAATATTCAAAATTATAAATTTAATAGCACAGAAAGATTCCATCTTGAAGCAGAAGTTACAAAACAAGCTTATAAAGTTAAAGAAAATATTTTAGGCGATCCAAATTTTGTTAACTTTAATTTAGAAGAAATTTTAAGTGATAAAAATATTGAGGAAATTTTTAATAAAATTAACTTAAATTCATGCAGTGATGTTGGTGACTTAAATATTCCAGCTCATCCAGAAACAATATATTTAACAGTAGTAGATAAAGATTTAAATAGTGTATCAATAATCAATTCTGTTTGTTATGTATTCGGATCAGGTATTACTACAAATAAAAGTGGAATACTTTTACATAATAGGGGTACAAATTTCAGAGTAGAAAATGGACATCCAAACTGTATAGCAGGCTTAAAAAGACCGTTACATACTATTATTCCTGGTATGCTTATTGATAAAAACAACAAAGCAACTTTAAGTTATGGCGTTATGGGAGGCCAATATCAACCAGTGGGACAAGTTCATGTTTTAAATAATATGATTGATTTTGGAATGGGACCACAAGAAGCTTTGAATTTTCCAAGAGCTTTTCATTTTAATAATATTTACAAACTAGAAAAAACTGTTGATAAAGAAATTTTCAATGAACTCAAAGAAATAGGTCATAATGTAGAATATTTTGATGGTACCCATGGTGGGGGCCAAGCGATAAAAATAAATAGAAGTGAAGGTGATCTCATAGGTGGATCAGATCCTAGAAAAGATGGGTATGCAAAAGGATATTAATTCTCATCGAAGAATGATAAAAAAACAAATTCCAAAGAATTAAAAGTTTAAAGATATATCTCGGTGAACTGAGTTACATCTTGCAACAAATTTAGCTTGCTCTTTAGTTAATCTGTTTTGAAGTCTAAGACCAATATTATGTTTGATAACATCATTATATTTAATTAATTCAGGCATCAAATTCTTATTAGCATCGTCTCTCCATGAAACTTCTAAATTGAAAAGATCAAAAGTCTCTGAACTTACTTCAGACAATTTTTGCTCATCTACCTCATCATTATCTATAACAGATATTAGGTCATCTAATTTATTTGCAAATTCTTCGGTTCCAGAAATTTCTCCTAGTTTTTCAAAAAGATTATCAATTATTGATATTGCGTTTTCATAATTTTTATTATCAATATTATATTTTAATTCTTTTATTTCTGGTGAAAGTTCTTTTAATTTTTCATTATCATTTATAAACATTACTATTTGATCCAGAGTTTCATATGCTTCATCAACGTTTTTTCTATATCTTTTAGTTCTTGTGTTTTTTGCTTTGTGCAATATTTCAAACTCTCCATTTTTAGCTTTCCAACTTTCAGGAACTTTATTTTGAAGTTCTTTAATTTCTAGCTCGTAATTCTCGATCTTTAATTCTAATTTATTTTTATCTGAAAAGTCATCATCATCTAAATTTCTAATTTCAGCTTTTGTTTTTTTAATTTTCTGGTCTATTTTTCTAATTTTTTTCTCAATTTTTCTTACATTGAAATGCAAGTCCCTATAATCTTTTGTAAATAATTCATATTCTTGTTCCGTTTTTTGAAGTTTTTTAACAATAGCAAACGTCCCAAGCGCATTATCAAAATGCTCTTCAAAAATATCTAATTTATCCATTGGAAGCTTTGCAGGAGTTAATTTCTGCATGTCTTTTATTGCATTGGTAATTCTTTGTTCTTCAGTGTTGTAAATCGCAAATTTGTACTCTTGTAAGCAATATTGTAGCTTTGGATTCATCGGTGGTGGAGCAACGTTCGATGTTAAATATGTTCTTGCTGGTAGATAGTTTACTAATGATGGATAGAAACCGACAATTCCAAGGCCTATTAATTGTAAAATAATGAATGGAACCACACCTTTCCAAATATTTAAAGTAGTAACAAGTTTTGAAGCTACACCTTTTAAGTAAAATAATGCAAAACCAAATGGTGGTGTTAAAAATGAGGTTTGTAAATTCACCCCAATCATTACACCAAGCCAAATTGCACTTACATTAGCTCCTGGTTCAGCTAATAATATAGGAGCAATAATAGGAACAACAACTACAGCTATTTCTATAAAATCTAGAAAAAAACCTAATAAAAAGATAACTACCATTACAACAACGAATTGGGTCCAAAATCCTCCTGGTAAATCCTGAAGAAAGTCTCTTACTAACTCTTCACCTCCAAATGCTCTAAATCCAGAGGTTAGCATTGCTGCTCCGAGTAGAATTATAAATACCATTGAGGTGGTTACACAAGTTTCTACAACAACTTCTTTTAAAACATCATCTATTTTAAATGCTCTCCAAAAACTCCATATAACACTAGCTAAAAATGTAATTGTAAAAAATAATGCAATTAATATTGCGCCTAGATCTCTAGTGTCAACAGCTTTAATATTTAAGTTATAATTTTTAGATAAAAAATAAATTGGAATTAAAGATACAATTGCAATAATTATTGGATAGTAAGCATTCTTTTTACCTTGATGTAATCTGTAGCCTGCCATCATTGTTGCACCAATAGCACCTATTGATCCAGCCTGATTTACAGTAGCAATACCCATAAGTATAGATCCTAAAACTGCAAAGATTAGGGCAAGTGGTGGAATAATTACTAATATAACTTTGATCCAAAATTTAGTGTCAAAATTTCCTTTGAACGGTACAGGAGGAGCTGCTTTTGGGTTTAATCTTGCATACACAAATATGTAAAGCATATACAAACCAACCAAAACTAATCCAGGTAATAATGCACCTAAAAACATATCTCCAGCTGAAGTAGACCCTACTCTAAATTCTCCAGGCATATTAAATTCGCCAGTTAAAATTTTATAATCAGTCTGACGCATAGTATTTGCAACGTCAGCGGCACTTGCCAATTGATCGGCAATTATAATTAAGACAATTGAAGGAGGTATAATTTGACCAAGTGTTCCAGAGGAACAAACAATTCCACTTGCTAGTCTTTTATCGTATTTATTATTTAGCATTGTGGGCAAAGAAATTAGTCCCATTGCTATTACTGTTGCTCCAACAATTCCAGTTGTTGCTGCAAGTAATGCACCAACAAAGATAACAGAAATACCAAGTCCTCCTGGAATTGGTCCAAATAGTTGTCCCATAGTAACTAAAAGGTCTTCTGCAATTTTTGATTTTTGCAACATTATCCCCATAAAGATAAACAATGGGATCGCAATTAAGGTGTCAGTTTCTACATCCCAATAATTACTCCTAAAATTAGTAATACCAGCGGTTAACCATTCTTTAGGCCCATCAACAGCAAAATAAGCACTGGGGTCTCCTGCAAATAAATAACCGAAAAAAGCAGCTAATCCTATTGAAATTATTGCTGATCCAGGTAATGCAAAAGCTACTGGAAAACCAGATGCCAAAGCTCCAATCATTATAATTACCAGTAAAGCTAAAAATAAATGTTCCATTATTTAATTCTTTAAAAGTTTGTGACTACTACTCATAAAGTAGCTTGTGAATTGAGTTAACATACTTACTGCAAATACTGCTAAGTAAACTGCCATTAAATAAAGTAAATATAATCCATTTGAACCTTGCTGAGTAATTTCAAACGAAATTACCGGACCATTAATGATACTAGCTTTACCACCCATACCCAAAAATATAACTATCAAACATAAAGGAATGCCTAAAATGAGAGATCCAATTGCATTCGTCCATGCCTTCTTTCTCTCACTAAAATTAGCATACAAAACATCAACTCTTACATGACCTTCGTGAATTAATGCATATGCACTTGCAAAAAGATAAAGTGCAGCATACCAAAAACGAACAAGATCTCCTTGAAAAGCTTGTTCATATTGGAATATAAATCTTGATACAACTATCAAGAATTCACTTCCAACTACTAAAACTGCTAACCAAATAAATCCTACAGATCTTGTGAAATAACCAATTATAAAAGAAGCTAAAATAAGAGGGAAATGTATATATGTAATCCTGAATGCGGGTATTACTAAATTAATTTTAACTTGTTCCCCAAAAATTGGCTCAACCAATTTTTCTACAACCATAAATGAGATTAAAAAATCTGCTACTCCAACAATAAGCACTGCCCAGAATGAAGATCTAATAATATATGCTGTTATTTTTTTTAGTATCTCTGAGTCTGTTTGTAATGTTTGTTTTAAGGATTTTAAAACAAACATTATAACTCCTATAAAAGATAAAAAATAAAATAATAATTGAATATACGACAGACTCATCGCAAGTCCCTCTAAAGGTTCATTTAATTTTTTAAATCCAAATATTTCATAATGAGAAAAAAGTTTTTTAACTCCTGGCCAATCAAACCAAACTGTTAAAACATTATTTATTAAAAAAATTAATGTTAATGTTAAGATAGAATAACTAAATATTCTTATTAAAATAGATAAGTTTTTTTTCTCAATCATATGACAAAACTTTTAATGGTATATAAAAAGAGGGCCCATTTAAGGGCCCTCTAGTATTAATTAGAATTAAATTATACTCCTAATGCTCTATTTCTTTGAGAAATGTAAGGTGAATCAGACAAGTTTGTCCAAGCACCTATTTCTTTTCGTCCTTTAACAAAAGCAGCATGCACTTTCTGAGCAAGGGCACTATGTTGCTGAACTTCGTCAAAAACTTCTGCAGCACCTTTAGCAAAAGCGTCATAAACTTTATCGTTAAACTTCTCAAGCTTAACTCCATTTTCATTTACTAAACGATCTAATGCTGCTCCATTTTTTGCATTGTATTCCGCCATAGTAGTTGTATCAGCCCAATCACAAGCAGTTTTTATAATCAATTGATCTGACTTAGTTAGACTAGTGAACCAAGATTTATTTACACCACAACATAGGGTTGATCCTGGTTCGTGCATACCTGGATAATAATAATACTTGGCTGCTTCATAAAACTTAAAAGCCTCATCATTCCAAGGTCCTACCCATTCGGTAGCATCAATTGCACCAGACACAAGGTTTTCATATATTTGTCCACCTGGAAGTGAAATTGGAGAACCACCAAGTTTTCCAAGTACTTGTCCACCTAAACCAGGCATACGCATTTTTAAACCCTTAATATCATTAGCTGATCTAATTTTTTTGTTAAACCAACCACCCATTTGCACTCCAGTGTTACCAGCAGCAAAACTTTGTGTTCCAAAATCATCAGTCAATTCATCCCACAACTCTTGTCCACCAGCAAATTTTAACCACGCATTCATTTCAGCATATGTGAAACCAAATGGAACGGCAGTAAAATATCCAAATGCAGGGTGTTTTTTAACCCAGTAGTAATCAGCACCGTGATACATTTGAGAGTTACCTGATGCAACTTCGTCAAACGAGTCAAATGCTTTTACCCTTTCGTTAGCAGCATAATAAGTAACTTGAATTCTACCGTCACTCATATCGCTTAATCTTTGAGCAAGTCTTTGTGCACCAGTTCCTAGGCCTGGAAAATCTCTAGGCCAAGTAGCTACCATAGAAGCTTCTATTCTCTCTTTGGCAACAGCTGGAGCAGATAAAGATGATGCTGCAACAGCAGCAACACCCGTCGCAGCTGCAGTTTTAAAGAACTTTCTTCTTGAAGGTGATCTAGAAACCTTCAATGATTTTTTTTCTTTAATCATTACTCTCTCCTCTTCTTTGTTAATTAACGATAAAGAGTAAATTACAAATGTGCGTTTAAGTCTAGACTAAAATTCCTATTAAAGAATATAATACAATCAGAGGTAGTAAATTTAGGAATTATTAAATTTATTTTTTATCAAAAAAGGCTTCGTATAACATCATCGATATCGCAAGTATCATCAATATGTAAACTGGTAATACATCAAAGAAACCTATCATCATAGATCTTGTAAGTGTTGTTGCTAAACCAACAAGAAAAAAGATTGCAAAAGAAAGTCCTATTAGTGTTACAAGTTTATTCATTAAATTTCTCACTTTCCTTTTCAAGCCAACTGGAAACTCCTAAGAAACGATTATCATCATATCTCTCTCCAATAACTTGAATTCCTAATGGTAAATTATTTTCACCCTGAAGTAAAGGAAGTGAAATACATGGAGTTCCTAAATAAGACCAAACTTTATTGAAATCAGCTGATCCAGTGCTCTTAAGACCCTTTAGAGCAACGCCTGGACTGGATGGGGATAAAACCCCGTGATAGTCCTCAAATACTTCTTTATAAGAATCGTAACTTCTTTTCATAAAATCTATTGCTTCAGCATATTCTTTTGCAGTATGTTTTCTTCCATTTGCAATCGCATTTTGCATAATTTTTGAAAGTTTAGATTTATAATGTTTGTAATAATCACTAAAATTATTAGCTAGATCACTTTCATAAATTATTTGATGATATTTATGGATATCTTTAAAATAAGAAGGAGTATCATGAACTTCTATATTTTTTTTAAACGACTTTATAAAATATTCAAAAGCCTCCTTAGATTTTTTGTCAATTGATTTCCAAAATTCAGTTTTATAAAATATGAACTTAGGTTGATATAAAGGACCTTTTTTTACAGCATCAACCATATTATTCGAGGAATAATAAACAGTGGCAGGGTCATGGGAATCTTTTTTAATTAACTCTTTAACTAAATAAGCTATGTCCTCGACTGTTTTTCCAAAAACTCCTAAATGATCAAGTTTTTCGGAAGTCTTTAATACTCCGTTTCTAGAAATTAAGCCAAATGAAGGTTTGTATCCAACAACACCACAATAAGATGCTGGTCTGATTATTGAGCCACCTGTTTGTGATCCAATTGAAAGTGGAGCCATATAAGATGCAATTACTGCAGCAGATCCACTTGATGATCCTCCTGGTGTTCGTGAATAATCATGTGGGTTTTTTGTTTTAGAGGGATTTAAATATGCTAATTCTGTAGTAACTGTTTTACCCATCACAATAGCCCCTGAAGATGTTAATAAATCAATTATTTCTGCATTTTGTGAATAAGATTTTCCTTTTCTTATTGGCGTTCCACATTCTGTTGGCATATCTAAAGTACCAACAATATCCTTAACAGCTACAGGAATACCATGTAACGGTCCAGTTGGTTTTCCAGATTTTTTGTAAGCATCTGACTCTTTGGCTTTTTCCAATAACAATTCTTTGTCAAAAAAAGCCCAAGCATTTATATCTTTTTCAAACTTATTAACTCTCTCAATGTAAGCTTCACATATTTCGACAGAAGTAATTTGAGAATTTGAAATTTTATTTATTAATTCTTCAACAGAATAATTTACAATTTCATTCATTAAATTAGTTTGCAAATAATTGATCAGGTAACCACAGAGCTATACCTGGAAATAAATACATCAAAACCATTCCAAAAATAACTATCGCCAAGAATGGCATGATGCCTTTGAATACCTCAATTAATTCAACATTTTTAGATTGCACACCTTTTAAATAATAAGCCGACATGGCCATGGGGGGCGTTAAAAATGATGTTTGTAAATTTAACGCAATTAACATAGCAAAAAAATAAGGGTTTACTCCAAAAAATTCTACTAAAGGTAAAAATATTGGAACAAATATAATTAATATTTCAGTCCACTCTAATGGCCAGCCTAATAAGAAAATTATAATTTGTGTAATTACTAAAAATTGCCAAGGCTGTATATCCATTGATTTAAAAAAATGCTCAAATACTTCATGTCCTCCTAAATATGAAAATACTGACGCAAACGTCCATGATCCAATAAACAACCACATAATCATTGCAGTAGTTTTTGCGGTTAGAAAGACAGACTCTTTAAAATTTTTCCATTTTAGAGATTTATAAAAGAAAGATAAAACTAATGCTCCAAAAGCTCCAACACCTGCTGCTTCCGCAGGAGTAGCCAAACCAGCAAGAATACTTCCTAATACTAAAATAATTAATGAAAATAATGGTAAGAATGAAACCAAAACTTCTTTTAAGATCACTGATCTTGGAGGGATTTCTTCTTTAGGAGGCTTAGGTGCAACTGATGGATTAAAATAAGCCAAAATAATTGCATATAAAATATATAAACCCGCTAACATCAAACCAGGAAATATTGCTGCAGCAAATAATCTTAATGGGGATAACTGAGCAATTACTGCATAAACAATAAGCATAATACTAGGGGGAATTAAAATTCCTAAACAGCCTCCAGCACATATTACTCCTGATGCAAATTTTTTATCATAACCAGCCTTCACCATTGCAGGCCAAGCAAGCAAACCCATTAAAGTCACTACTGCTCCTATTATACCCGTTGCTGTAGAAAATAAAGTACAAGTAACAAGGGCAGCGACAGCCATCGAAGCTGGTAGCGAATGAGATGCAAGTCTTATGGCATAAAACAATCTTGCAACTATACCTGCTCTTTCAACTAAATAGCCCATAAATAAAAATAAAGGCACGGCGGTGAGGACATGGTTATCCATGACAGAATAGGTATTTGAAACAAATAAATTAAATATCCTATTATCTAATAGATGATCCATTCTTGTCGGATCAAAGTATGCGTAATACCCAAATCCTAGACCCATTGCCATTAAAGTAAATGCAATAGGAAATCCTAGTAATACAGCAAACAGAAATATCACCATCATTAAAATTGCAATTTCTGGATTTGTTAGACTAAACAACATCTATTTTTTCTTCCTCTTTAGATTTTCTCATTAAAATTTTCTCTGTTTCTTCTGCACCAGCATCTCTCTCTGGCCAATGTCCTGTTCTAATGCAAATAATTGCTCTAAAAACTTCGCTAATTCCTTGGAGAGTAAGAAGTATCCCTGATAAAGGTATTAATGATTTTGCCATATAAATTTGAATTTGTGCTGGACTATTCCAACTTGTTTCTTTCACCATCCATGCCTTAGCTGCATATTCATATCCATAAAATGCAAGTGCAATCACCCCTGGAAAAAAGAAGATGAAATATAATATTAAATCAATCCATCCTTGAGCTTTAGTTGGGAACAACCTGTAAATGACATCCCCTCTAACGTGAGCCTCTGTTGCTAAAGTGTAAGCTCCAGCCATCATAAATATTGCTCCGTACATTTGTAAACTAAAATCAAAATTCCATAAAGTAGGAGCATTAAATGCGTAAGCCATGACGACCTCATAGCATGTTCCACCCATTAAAATTACGATGCACCATGAAAAGGCTTTACCCATTGATGAGCTAAGAGTGTCTGCAAATTTTATATAAGAGTACATATTTAACTAGCTTATCTTAATTTTCTTAATAAATTCAATTAAAAAAAAGGGGGCTAAAAAGCCCCCTTAATTTTTTATATATTTAAACCTTAGATTTTAACTTTCGCTAACGGACCAAACTCGTTTTCGTAAGCAAGTCTGTAGTTAGGTTGATTCATTAGTAAGTATTTCATTACTCTTTTCGCGTAAGCTTTTTGAGAATCAACAATCTTCTTAAAGAATGGATCTTTAGAAGAGAAATCACCTACAACTTTATCCCAACCTTTTAACTGCTCTGCTAAAATTGCATCAGAAGTTTGGTAAACGTTTACTTTATGCTCATTCATCAATTTAGATAAATCAGCTGAGTATCTTACCAAAGCTTTAAAGTAGTTAGCGGTATTTGCTGCATACGAAGCATTTTTTAATATTGCTTGGTTTGCAGGAGATAAGCTATTAAATGTTTTTTTGTTAATAGGTATTTCAAACATCTCCTGAGATTGGTGGAAAGATCCTAAGTGATAATGCTTAGAAACATCTTGCATACCAAATTGAGAGTCTGAAGTTGGGTTATTAAACTCTGCAGCTTCAATCAAACCAGTTTTCATAGCTGGCTGAATTTCACCACCTGGTAATTGTCTAACTACCATACCCATTGCAGTAAGAACGTTAGTTGCAAGACCAACTGTTCTATACTTCATACCTTTAACGTCACTTACTTTAGTTACGTTCTTTTTGAACCAACCAAATGGTTGAGCTGGCATAGGCATCGCAAAAACACCAACATAGTCATATCCAACTTTTGCTAATGTTTCTTCATACAATGCTCTTCCACCACCTTCTTCCATCCAAGCCATTACTTCTTGAGATGATAGACCGTAGGATGGGCCAGTTCCGAAAAGAGACGCGGCAGGATTTTTTCCATACCAATAAGCAGTAACCCAGTGTCCCATATCAAGAACACCGTCACTTACAGCTTGTCCAATTTCTCCAGTTTTTACAACTGCTCCAACAGGTTGAAGATCAATTTTTAAACTTCCACCTGACATGTCTCCGACCATTTTGGCATAGTCTCCGGCCATTTCAAAAAAGATGTTAGCACCTGATGGCCATGCTGCTTGCATCTTTAATGTTTGCGGAGCACCAAAAGCAACATTCGGCATTGCTACAGCTGTCGCTGCGGCTGCACCGGTTGCTGCTGCGGCTTTGAAGAACTTTCTTCTTGAAGGAGTTTTAGAACCCTTCAATGATTTTTTATTTTTAATCATTTCTTCTCCTCTAGTTAATTAACTGAGTTAAAGTAAAACATAGATTCACATTAGAGTCTTTCTAAAAAGAGGCACAGATTGTCACTATTTAAAGCTAATTAAATTTTTTTACAATCCTGAGTAGAAATTGACTTAAATCAATTTGTTATTTTGGTATACACAACATTTTTCGGGAGGAAAATGTAATTTTACCTTATCATTAGCAATTTCAATCTCTCTATTGATTTTTGACTTTATTGTTAGTTGACCCATTTTTGTTGTTAATAGTTTGAAGTTTCCAAAGTCTTCTATTTTTTGAATATTAACTTCTACCAAATTCTCACTTTCATCTTTTGCTACCTTTACAAATTCTGATCTAATTCCTAGTTTTATATTATTATTTTTCAATTTTGATAAATTTGTATTTGTTTTTATTATTGTATCGTTAATTTTTACACTATTGTCTGTGTGTAATTGGGTTCCAAATAAATTCATTGCAGGAGAACCAATAAAATAGCCAACAAAAGTAGTTTTAGGTCTTTCAAATAAATCTTTGGGAAGCCCAACCTGAACTATTTCACCTTGGTCCATTACAATAATATTGTCAGCAAATGTCATCGCTTCATTTTGATCATGAGTAACATATACTAATGTTGTTTTATATTCTTCATTAATTTCTTTTAAATTTCTTCTCAATCTAAATTTTAAGTCTGGATCAATTACTGTTAATGGTTCATCCATTAATACAGCAGCTACATCTTCTCTCACTAATCCTCTTCCTAATGAAATGAGTTGTTTTTGATCTGCTGTGAGTTTCCTTGCGGGCATGTTGAGAAATGAAGAAAGATTTAATGTTTCAGATACAGATTGAACTCTCTCTTCAATTTTATTCTTTTCAAAATCTCGACATTTTAGTGGAAACGCTAAATTATCATATACTGACATCGTATTGTAAATTACTGGAAACTGAAATACTTGCGAAATATTTCTAGTTTCAGTTTTTTGGCTAGTTACATCTTTATTATCAAACAGTATCCTGCCTTGAGTAGGTTTTATTAAGCCTGATACAATATTTAACATAGTTGTTTTTCCACAACCAGATGGTCCAAGTATTGCGTAACGTTTACCATTTTCCCACGTCATCGAAAATGGATTTAGAGCATAAGTAGGTTCTAAATCTTTTGGATTATAAGTATGTGAGATATTTGATAGATCTATTTTAGCCATTCTTAATCCTGTATGGTGATGAAATTAATTTTCCATCTTCTGCAAAAACATAAAATTTATCAGAATTGAACACAACTTTCACTTTTTCATGAATTTTAAAATTCATAACTTCTTCAATCAATGCAATAACTTTTGTACTTCCTCTTTTTAAATGTAATAATGTTTCTGACCCACTAATTTCTGCTAACTCTATTTCAAATTCCTCACCGCTATCACTAAGCTTAATTTCTGAAGATCTAATTCCAAAATTATAATTTTTATTATCTAATTGAGATAAATGTTTTGGTAGTTTGATGTTGATATTTTCGAAAGTAATTTTACCATCAATTTTTAAGCCATTTATAATATTCATCGGAGGATCATTTGAAATTTCAGCAACTTTGAGGTTAATTGGATTTTCAAAAATATCTTTAGCTGGACCTGTTTGTAAAACTTTACCCTCATCAAGTACAATTACCTCTCCATTTAATTCCATAACTTCTTGTGGGTCAGTTGTTGAGTAAATTAAAATAGTCTCATTAGCCAATCCCTCATTAAATATGGTTTTAAATTCCTCTCTAAGTTGTTCACGAAGTTTATAATCAAGGTTAACAAGAGGTTCATCTAATAATAAGATTTTTGCTTTTTTCGCGAGTGATCTTGCTAATGCTACCCTTTGTTGCTGTCCTCCAGACAATTCTTGGATTTTTCTATTTTCAAAACCTACTAAACCAACCGTTTTTAAAGCATCCTCAACGTTCTTTTTTATATTTTCCTCATTTAATTTTCTCTGTTTTAGTGGAAATGAAATATTTTCATAAACACTCAAATGGGGGTAATTGATAAATTGCTGATAAACCATAGCAACATTTCTTTCCCATACTGGCACTTTGCTAAAATTTTTATCTTCAAAATTTATATTTCCACTATCCGGATTTAATAAACCAGCTATTGTCTTTAAAAGTGTTGTTTTGCCAGACAATGTACGTCCAAGAATAGTATAAAGTCTACCTTTTTCAAAATTAAAAGAAACATCATTAAGATGATACTGATCATCAGGTTTATAAGTTAAATGTTTTGCAACCAGGTTCATTATTTTAAGGCTCCTGATAAATTTCCTTTAGACAAATATCTTTCAACTACAAAAGCGACTATTATAAGTGGAGCCACAGATATTAAGGCAGATGCGGATAGACTCCACCAAGGTGTAATAGAAGAATTTAAAGCTACCACTTTAACTGGTAATAATTGCACTTCAGTAAAAGTTAAAATAAAAGCAAAGAAGAAGTCAATCCAACCAAATATTATACAAAACATACCAGCAACAATTAATCCAGGGATGGAGTTTGGTAAAACTACTTTATAAAAGGCTTGATAGGGATTACATCCATCAATCAGTGCGGTTTCATCTAACTCTTTTGGAACTCGGTTAAAAAAATCTACCATAATCCAAACTGCAATGGGCATTAAAAGAACTATATAAACTACTACTAGTCCTATCAAACTATCTAATAATCCTATTGTGCTTAAAAATATAAAGAAGGGAATTGATAAAACAATGGGCGGCATTATTCTTTGTGAAATAAAGAAGAAAGTAATATCGTTATTTCTGACAAAACCAGCTTTAAAAGTAAATCTTGATAAGGCATAAGCTGCCAAAGTTCCTAAAACTATACTTATTAAACTTGCTGTGCAGGTTACAAAAAGACTATTAAAGTAAGGTTCAACAATATCCACCCCACCTCTTGCAGGTGATTTAATTAATACACGCCATCCTTCAAGTGTTGGTTCAAAATCTAACCAGGGTATGTAAGTAACCTTACTATTTACTGACTGGAAATCTTTAAAAGAAGTGGAGATAGCCCACAGAAAAGGAGCTACAATAAAAACTGTCCAGAGAATAATAAACGTGTATTTTAAAAATTTGTATAGTTTTTCCATTATTCTTTAATCATTAATTTTGTTAAAACCTTTGCAATGATCGTTAAACTGATGATCATTATAACTAAATACGTAAAAGAAAGAGTTGCAGCATAACCCATTTGAAACTCCCTTAAGCCTTTAATATAAATATAAAAACTTGAAGTTTCTGTTGCTGTACCTGGTCCTCCAGAAGTTAATACAAAAACTGTATCCATTATCTTTGAAGCTTCAATTAATCTAATAATAATTGCCCCTATTGAAATTGGCGCCATAAGTGGAAAGGTAACATATACAAACTTTCTAAAAGGACTTGCGCCATCTATTGCAGCGGCTAAAAAAGGTTCTTTTGGCAAAGACAATAAACCTGCAAGTAACAATAAAAACATAAATGGAGTCCACTGCCATACTTCAACAATAATTACAGTAAATTTAGCAATAACTGGATCACTGAGCCATAAAATAGGCTTTACTCCTAAGTTTCCCAAAAGATCATTTACAGGACCTAGAGACTCATGAAAAAAAGTTCTCCAAATTACTGTCATAATTACAGGAGTAGTCATCATAGGAATCAAGAATATGACTCTAAAGAATCTTTTAAATTTAATTTCTCTCCACACTATAAGTGCTAATGCAAAACCAATAATGTATTGAAGAATAACTGTGGTAACTGATAAAAAACTAAGTCTGAAAAAAGACTCCCAAAATCTAGGGTCATCAGTAAAAAGTCTTATATAATTTGTAATTCCTATAAAATTCATTTCAGGTGTATAACTATTCCAGCCTGATAAACTTAATCTGATAGTAAAAATAATAGGAAAAATAAGTATTCCTATAAGCACAAATAAGCCAGGAAATAAAAAAACATACTTGTGCTTAAAATTCATAATTGCAATTTTTGGATTTTGTTAGTTGTGGCCGTCGTTATGACGGCCACAAAGTATTTTTTAAAGCTTGTTATCTTCCATTGCTACACCAACAGAGTAAGCTGCTCTTACATTATCTTTTCCTACTCTATTAAGTATATCTTCCCACTGCTTAGCAGCCTCGTCTAAAGCAGCTTGTGGTGATAACTGTCCAGCTAAAGCTTTTGCTGCAGCTGTAGCTAGTGCAGCGTTAAACTCAAATGTACCAGGAACTCTCAAAGGGAAAACTCTATTTTTACTTTCCTCCATTTGAGCTAAGGTATCAACATATGATTGAGCAATATCTTTATCCCAACCAATTTGAGTCCAAACATCTGCTTTAAAGTCATCATTTCTAAATGGGTTAACTCCGAAACGACCAATACCTATATCGGCTTGGTGATTTGCTTCGTTTGCAAAGAAACATAAGTAATCAAAAGCCATTTCTTTTTCTTTACTTTTCTTAGCAACACCAACTGCCCATCCCCACACGAAGAAAGGAGCTTGGTTAAATCCTTCATCCCAAGAGTTAGTTGTTCTATTCCAAACTTTCATTGCGCCTGGTAATTGAGCGGCACCAACTTTATTGTTGATTGGGCTATCAGGTTGCATAGCAGCAACAAATGCATCATCCCATGAGAAACTAAACAAAGTTTGTCCTCCACCAAATGATCCAATTTCATCACCAAGACCAAAGTTTATTCCTCCTGGAGGAACATATTTAGTAGCTGCAACCCAGTCGGTTAAAGCTTCCACAAAACCTGGATTGTTAATTAATGGTTTCATAGTTTTTAAATCAAAGAAAAAACCACCTGGAGTTTTAGGATTTTTTGAATAAGCGGCAGATCTTGAATAAAAAGCTGCATACATCAAATCATCTTTTTTCATAACCTCTGCAGATCCATATTCTTTCTCGCCATCACCATCCCAGTCCCAACCATTAAAGTATGCAGCCATTTCTCCATACTCTTTCCATGTTTGCGGGACTCTTAACTCTTTACCAGTATCAGCTTTATATTTTTTTTGATACTTAGGATTGTCAATTACGTCTTTTCTATATTTTAAATAATGTCTGTCACCATCAACTGGAAACTGATACATAACACCATCCCAAGATGCTATACCAATGTGAGATGGAGTAACGTCTTGCATTTGTTTCATCTCAACATATTTTTTTGGAACTGGTTCTAAGTATCTTTTCCAATCATTAATAAAGTTTGAAAATCCAAAAACTATATCATATGGAGCTTGACCTGCTTGAAATGGAACCATAGCTTTTGCATACAAATCACCAGCAGGTGTATGTGTTACATCAACTTTTGCTCCTGTAAGTTTAGCAAATTGCTCAGCATGTAAAGCTGTTGGTTCTCCCATAACTGGAACAGCATGTGTATTTATTTTAAGTGTCTTACCTTTGTAATTTTTCTTAGACATAGACTCGTAAGAACACTCGCCTGGAATATCTCCAGTAGCCTTGATATGTGGAAACTGATCGCTCCACTTATCTGCATACGCGACTGGACTAAATACCAACAAAGCTGATATTAGAGCAGTTGCGCAAGTTTTTATTGTCTTCATCTTCCTTTCCTCTCTTTTGTTATTTATGGAACTAACACTGCACGACCTTTGACTTTTCCATCATTAAGATCATGTAGCGCTTTGTTAGCATCGTCTAATTTATATTCTTGCATGGACAACTTAACCTTTCCTCTGTCAGCTAACTCCATTAATTCATATAATTCAGACCACGTTCCTACTAAATTTCCAATTATGTTTCTTTCAGATATGATTACATCAACAGCGAGTATTTTTATTTCCTCACCATAACCAACTATGTAAAAGAAACCACCGTTAGCGGTCATATTAAGACCCATTGATGTTGAACCTTTTTCTCCTACAAAATCTATAACTGCTTCAGCACCAACACCTTTTGTTATTTCCTTAACTTTTTCAACCTCGTTTCCATCAATAATTACGCCATGATCTCCTCCGAGTTCCATTGCGTGTTTTAAAGCTTTTTCAGATTTTTCAACGATAATAATATCTGCTGCACACATTGCTTTTAAACATTGAATTGCGATATGCCCTAAACCTCCAGCACCTATCACCACACAACTTTGACCAGGAAGTAAGTGTCTTGTCGCTTTTTTAACAACTCTATAAGCTGTTAAGCCCGCATCAGAAAAAGGAGCCACGTCTTTGGGAGCTAAGACTTTTGGCAATTTAATCAAGTTTCTAACACTTGTTTTTAAAAGTTCTGAATATCCACCTTCTTTAATACTTAATCCCGGAAATGCACCTGCTGCTGCATGCATATCATTGCCTCTTCTACAATCTAAACAGGTTCCATCTGTTCCTGAAATTAAAGGGTGCAAAATTACTGGATCCCCTTTTTTAAATTCTGTTACATCTTTTCCGACATCTTCTATCCAGCCTGCATTTTCATGACCCATAACGCAAGGAAGTAATTTTCCATCCGGGTCTTGAATATGTTTCCACACACCTTCAATAATATGTAAATCTGTTCTGCAAACCCCAGCTGCACCAATTTTTACTATTACATCACTGGCTTTCTCTATTTTTGGATTTGGTAACTCTTCACCTGTGACCCAAACTTTTTCTTTCATCTCTGGGTCATACTTGTGCAAAACCTGTGCTTTCATTTCTTTTTCTCCCTATATTTTTTTAAAAGCCTATTAAAAAATCGAAGTCCACTGGAGTCAATGGTGCTTTTAAGTGTTCAATAAGTTTACAAATACAACCTACGGTTAGTTGTTGAATATGATATTTTTAATTATCTTTGAAAAATGAGCAATTTATCAGCGATAAATAATGAGTTTAAAAATATTTTAAAAAAAAGGGGAATGATGTCCTATAAAATGGGCAAAGACATTTCCGATAGTTGGTCTAGATGTATTGCTAAAGGACTTAATCCATTTAAAGATCCAAGACAAAGCATAATTTCTTCAATAGAATTAAATGAAATCAAAGAAAAAAATAAGGCTCTTAGAAAAATAGTTCTCCCAGAATTGGAGCTTTTATACTCACAAATTGCTGGAACTAATTTTATGGTCGCATATTCAGATGAGAATGGGTTAGTGCTTGATACAATATATGACAAAACTTGTCTTAAAACCGACGTAGGTAAAACTGTAATACCTGGATCAATTTGGGCTGAAAAAGTCTGTGGCACTAACGGTTTGGGATTATCTGTAGAATTAAAAAAACCAACAATAGTTTCTGGTAAAGAACATTTTTTTACAGCGCATGAAAATATATCTTGTTTCGCAAGTCCAATAATTAACTATGACGGTAAGACTATTGGAATTGTAGACGCTTCAACTGACTATATGTCTAGAGAGCAACATACTCTAGCTTTAGTGAAACTAGCAACCAGAAGTATTGAAACAAAATTATTTTTAAAAAAGTTTGAGCATGAATTAATTTTATCCTTTCATCCTCGACAAGAATACTTATCAACCACAAGTGTTGGTTTATTGGCTGTCAATGGAGATGGTCTGATTGTAGGTGCTAATAGTAATGCAAAAATTATGCTTAATGGATTAGTAGATCTTAAAAATGAAAATTTTAATAAAATTTTTACTAATTCATTTTCATCTATCGCATCAGATTTATTAAATAATAAAACATTAAAAATTACTGATCATTTAGGCTCATCTGTTTTTGTGGTCAAAAGTCAAATTTTTAAGGAAAATATATTTGTTGAAACAAAAAAAGGAAAAAAAGTGAGTACTTGTAAAAATTGTGAAGATACAAAAATCAAAAGAGAGAAATGTACTTTAATTAGATCAACTTTTAATGAAACAAATAATATTTCTGCAACTTCTAGAAAATTAGGTATTTCTAGAACAACAATTTATAAACACTTACAATAAATTTATTCAATCAATTGGGTAGTCCCAAGCATTACCACCTATAACTTTAGAAATCGCTGAAAAATCTTTAGTATCATTTCCATCTTTACAAAATTGGTCATAAATTTCTAAAGCCATTTTTCCTAATGGTGTTTCTGCATTCACACTCTTTGCACAATCATTTGCAAGTTTAAGATCTTTATTCATCATTCCTGCAGAGAAACCCGGACGATAATTATTATTTGAAGGCGTGCCGTCAATTAAACCAGGCAAAGGTGGATAAACAGAAATTGGCCAACTGTTACCTGATGCATTTTTCATGATTTCATGAACTTTTTTAATATCGATGTTTAATCTTTTTGCTAACATTAACGACTCTGAAGCAGCAATCATTGCAATGCCTAGAGCCATGTTGTTACAAATCTTAGCACCGTTCCCACTACCTAAATCACCTGCATGAAATATATTTTTTCCCATGATTTTTAATAAAGGAAGTGCTTTTTCAAAAGCTTCTTTTGATCCACCAACCATTATATTTAAAGTTGCTTTTTGGGCTCCCATTACTCCACCACTAACTGGCGCATCAATCATTTCTATTCCTTTTTCTGAGGCTTTTTTTCCAATCTTGATAGAGGTTTGAATATCAATTGTAGAACAATCAATTAGCAAACAATTTTTTGAAACTTTATTTATTATTCCGCTTTCTCCTAAATAAACATCCTTAGAGTGCTTACCCTCTGGAAGCATAGTGATAACCGTCTCAACATGATCTGTAATTAAATCATCTAAATTTTCGATTGTTTCAAGATTTTTATTTTTTGCAATCTCCAACATTTTTTCTGAAACATCAAAAACTTTTACAGATTTGCCTGCCTTCATTAAATTTTCAGCCATTGGACAACCCATGTTGCCAACACCGATGAAAGCTATCGATTGAGACATTTTAATTTACTTTATTAATACAATTTCCAGTTCTAAAAAACTCATCTAAATTATCAATTGCTAAATTTCCCATTGCAATTCTTGTATCTTTTGTTGCACTCCCCAAATGAGGTAAAACAAAAGCACTTGGGATTTTTAAATAACCAGGATTAAGATTTGGTTCATTTTTATAAACATCTAATCCTGCTGCATAAATTTTTCTTCTATTTAATGCATCAATTAAAGCATCATCATCAACTATATCACCTCTTGCAACATTAGTTATCACAGCACCTTTAGGAAAATACTCAACAGTCTCTTTATTTATCAAGTTCTCTGTTTCTTTTGTGGCTGGACAACAAATTGATAAAACATCTGAGACTGAAAAAAGACTTTTTATGCTGTCATGATATATTGCACCTTGTTCTTTATCTTCACTTAATTTTGAACGATTATGGTAATGAATAACCATACCTAAAGACTTTGCAATTTTTGCAATTTTTTGGCCAATACGTCCCATACCTAAAATTCCTAATCTTGTTCCCGTTAATTGTTTTCCGATTAAATAATCAGCAGACCATTTCCATCCGCCTTCTTTTGCAGAATCAATCCCTTCGGAAGCTCTTCTACATGCTCCTAGAATTAATAAAATTCCAATTTCTGCTGTAGCATCTGATAAAACTTCTGGTGTATTTGTTACTGCTATACCTTTATTTTTTGCTGCTTCTAAATCAATGTTTCCAAATCCAACTGCAAAATTAGAAATTATTTTAATTGTATCTGGTAATTCATTGATTGTGTCTGCGTCTAATTTTTCAGTTAGTGATGATAATATGCCATCAAATCCTTGACTCATTTCAATAATTTTTTTTTGTGAATAAAGTTCATCATTAGTATTAAATTTAGCATCAAATAACTTAGATGCTTTGTCTTCACTTTCTCTTATCAAGCGTCTTGTAATTAAAACTTTTTTCATAATTTCTACTTTAAAATTTCAGGTTTTGGTCCACCTGTGTACCAATCTAAAACTTCAATTGTATGTAATATTGGAACTTTAGTACCATGGGCGATTTGGGTAATACAACCAATATTTCCAGTAGAAATAAAATCTGGATTTAAACTTTCAATATTATTGACTTTTTTCTTCAATAATTGTTTTGCAATTTTTGATTGCAATATGTTGTAGGTACCAGCTGATCCACAACATATATGTCCTTCTGGGATTTCCATAATTTCATTGTTAGTTTTCTCAAGTAACGAAACAGGTTGAGAATGAACTTTTTGACCATGCTGCATTGAACACGCAGAGTGATAAGCTACTTTATATTTTTTTCCTTTATCTTTAATATCAAGTTTTAAACTTTCAAATATATATTCCGATATATCTTTTGTAAGCTCTGATATTACTTTTGCTTTTTTACTCAGTTCTTTGTCCTCACGAAAAATAAATCCATAATCTTTCATTGTTGTCCCGCAACCTGATGTATTTGATAAAATTGCATCTAAATTTCCCTTTTGATGCTCCTCATACCAAGTGTTTATATTGTTCTTAAAATCTTGATGTGCATCCTCCTCTTTTCCAAGATGATGATTTAAAGATCCACAACAACGAATTTTTTTTGGAACAACTACTTCTACGCCGTGTCTGTTTAATAGCCTTATTGTTGCTTCATTAATTTGAGGAGATATTTCTTTTTGTACACATCCTGTTAAAAGAGCAACTCTAGCAATTCTTTTTTTAGTAGAGGATTTGTAAACTTCTTTAATTGGTAAGCTTTTTTTAGGAAATTTTGTAGGCATTAACTCAATCATGTCCTTAATTTTTGAAGGCATTAAGAATTTAAATGGTTTCGATAATTTTACTAATAAACTTGATAATCTAAAAACTTTTGTATTTGGAAGAGTGATAGATAAAAAATATCTTATTAACTTATCAAAGAACGATCTTTGATAATTTTTTTCAATATATTTTTTTCCATGGTCAATTATGTGCATATAATTCACACCAGCTGGGCAAGTCGTCATACAACTATAACATGAGAGACATCGATCGATATGCTTTACAACTTTTTCAGTTGGCTTCCGATTATTTTCTAACATATCTTTAATTAGATAGATACGTCCTCTAGGTCCATCTAGCTCATCACCTAAAAGTTGATGAGTAGGGCATGTAGCATTGCACATTCCACAATGCACACATTTTTTAAAAACTTTTTCGTTTGCAAAATTGTCTGGATCTCTAAGCTGTTCTTCAGTAAATTTTGTTTGCATTAAACACCTCTATACATTTTACCTGGGTTTAAAATTCTTTTTGGATCAAAACTTTGTTTTACTTTTTCAGAAATCATCAAACGTACTTTATCAACGGTAAAAATAGATTCACCATAATCATATTCGGATGAAGTTTTAATTACTGTCAAATAACCTCCAAAATCGTTTGCCATTTTTTTTAAATCTTTAATCTTTTCCTCTTTTTTACTATTAACTTCAATCCAGAATAACGACCCACACCAGTCAATAAAATAATTATGGTTATTTTCCAAATATTTGGATAATTTTGAACCATTCGCTGGCGGTATCACCATTCGTATTAAATTGTGTTCGGTCTTTTCGAATACCTCTAAATTATTTATTTTTTTCCAAAATGGTTCTGATTGATAAACATCAAGGGTAGAAATATCTGAATTGTTTAATTCAAGTTCTTTCTTTAAATTATTAATTTTTTCCTCAATTGAAATTTTATCCCCCTCAACTCTAAATGCTACAAACGAAACTTTTGATTTAAGATCATTAAACTTAAAAACATTATTTCTTTTAGCTGAAAATTCTTTATTATTTGATTGCTCTGGAATAAAGACAGCACCAGAAATTTCACTACTTGAACTAGATAATTTATTAAACAAATCATAAATTTGTTCATAATTATTAGGATAAATTATTACAGTTTTCGAAGAGTCTTTTTTTGGTAAAACCTTTAATGTAATTTCAGTCAAAGCAACTAGTGTACCAAACGAACCAGCTATAAGTTTTGATAAATCATAACCTGTAACATTTTTAACAACGGTACCTCCTGATTTAATTATATCTCCTTTTCCATTCACTCCCTTAAAACCTAAAACATGATCTCGAACACTTCCAACTTTAAATCTTCGTGAGCCTGCATAATTACATGATAAGTATCCTGCTATTGTTCCTTTATTTGATTTGCCATCTTTAATATACCCGAAGTCTATTGGTTCAAAAGCTAGCTCCTGACTATTTTCACTTAAGACCTTCTCGATTTCATTAATTGGTGTGCAGGCTTTTACTTTAATGTACAATTCTTCAGGTCTATAGTCGATGATACCAGAAATTTTAGACAAAGAAGTAGTGTTAGCCGATTGAGTTTTGTTTCCAATAAAGCTTTTTGAATTGTTACCGATAATTTCCGTTGGAGTATCTTGTTTATATAGTTCCCGAATTAAATCAGAAACTTCAACCTCATCTTTAGGGTAATAGACGTTGTTAGAATCTTGGAAGATCTGGGAATTTATCTTTATTTTTGTGGACATGAACCCTTCCTTCCTCTGCACATTTTCTAAGTATAGGATAAACTTTTCCAGGATTTAATAAATTTTTTTCGTCTAATGATTTTTTAATACTTAGTTGTTGTTGTATATCGTTATCATTAAACATTTCACACATAAGTTCTCTTTTTTCTATACCAACACCATGCTCACCTGTAATAACTCCACCAAGTCTTACACATGTTTTTAATATCTCAGAACCAAATTCCTCAGTTTTTCTAAGTTGTTCTTTATCATTTCCATCAAACATAATAAGTGGATGTAAATTTCCATCACCTGCATGAAAACAATTTGCAACCGGTAATTCATATTTTTCTGACAATTTTTTAATTTCTAATAATGCTTCAGCAAGCTTACCTCTTGGAATAGATCCATCCATACAATAATAATCAGGGGCCATAGCTCCACAAGCTGGGAAAGCAGCTTTTCTTCCGGCCCAGAAAGAAAGTCTTTCTTTCTCACTATTACTAAGTTTAAGACTAGAACAATTATTTTTTTTACAGATAGCCTCTACTTTTCTAATTAATTCATTAACCTCTGACTCTGTTCCATCAAGTTCTACTATTAATAATAATTCCGCATCTCTTGGATATCCTGCTTTACTAAAATTATCTGTTGCCTCAATTAAAGCTTTATCCATTATTTCCATTCCTGCTGGCACTATCCCACTTGAAATAATTTCTGAAGCAGCATCTCCTCCCTCTTTAATAGATGGAAAGCCTATTAAAGCTGCTCTTACCACATCAGGTGTTTTTAAAATTTTAACTGTAACTTCGGTAACAACTCCCAATAAACCCTCTGATCCACAAATTAAGCCCATAAGATCATATCCCTCTTGATCAAAAGACTTTCCTCCAAATCTACAAATGGTTCCATCCATCATTACCATCTGTACGCCAAGAATATTATTTGTAGTCGTTCCATACTTTAGTGAGTGAACTCCACCAGAATTTTCAGCAACATTTCCACCTATAGAACATGCTAACTGGCTAGAAGGATCTGGCGCATAATAAAACCCTTTGTGCTGGACTGCATGAGTAATTCCAAGATTTGTTACTCCAGGCTGTGTTACTACACATTTATTTTTATAATCGATTTCAAGTATTTTATTGAATTTTCCTAAACCAAGAAGAATAGCATCTTGAAGGGGTAATGCACCTCCAGACAAACCTGTACCTGCACCTCTTGGAACCACTTTTATGTTTTCATTATAACAATATTTTAATATCTCACTTACCTCATCAGTATTTTCTGGAAGTACTACTGCTAAAGGTGTTTGAGTGTAAACTGACAGAGCATCAGTTTCATAAGGTCTCAATTCGTCAGCTTCACTTAGAACATTTTCTTTATCTGTTAACTTTGAAAGATTCTTTACTATCTCACTTTTTCTATTTAAAATAGAATTATCAATTTTTGGTAAAGCTAATTCAGACATAGCTTAACCTAACATTTTTTTGATATTTTCCAATGCGTTAGAAATGTTATCTCTTGAAGCAGCAAAGCTAAATCTTACATAATCTTTGCATGTTTTTCCAAAAGCTGTTCCCGGAACGATAGCAACGCCAGCTTCATGCATTGCTCTTTTACAAAATTCTGAGCCGTCCATACCCGTTCCAATAACTTTAGGGAATGCATAAAACGCTCCACCAGGTAAACTACACTCTACACCTGGTAAACTATTTAAGCCTTCATGAATTAATTTTCTTCTCAAAGTAAATTTTTCCATCATCTCGTCAATTGAGTCATCAGGTCCATCCAAAGCTGCGATACCTGCGAATTGAGCGGCAGCATTTACACATGAGACACTATTAATTAATAATTTATTTACATGTTCAACTAAATTTTCTGGCCAAAAACTCCAACCAAGCCTCCAACCTGTCATTGAATAAGCTTTACTCCAACCTTCTAAAACAATTAATCTTTCTCTTAATTCAGGATAATTAAAAAATGTTGGCATCTCCTTATCATCGAAAATTTGTCTACTATAAATTTCATCACTTAAGATAGTCACATGAGGATGTTTTTTTAAACCCTCAGCCAACTTGTCGATTTCTGATTTTTCTACAAAACTTCCTGTTGGATTATTTGGATTTATTAAAATCAACAACCTAGTTTTATCAGTGATTAAAGATAAAATTTTATCTGCACTAAACTTTAAATCTTTATCTTCAGTAAGATCGTAAGGTACTGCTGTAGAACCAGTATAATTAATCATTGATTCATAAATAGGGAAAGCTGGGGTTGGATGAATTATCTCCGCTCCTGGCTCACCAAAACACTGAATTGCATAATGCATTGTTGGCTTTCCACCTGGCATAATAATAATTCTTTCAGGATTTACGTCTGCACTATATCTTTTCTTAATCCATCTGGTAACTGATTGTCTGCATTCTAAAATTCCATTTGAAAGCACATATCCGTGATGACCATCATCTAAAGCTTTTTTTGCTGCTTCAACAACATGCTTTGGAGTTTTGAAATCGGGTTGACCTAGACCTAAGTGGATCATAGGTTTACCTTGTGCTTCAAGCTTTTTCGCTTCAGCTAAAACAGAAAAAGCGCTTTCAGTTCCAAGCCTATTTAAAGATTTTGCAAGTTCCATAACAATATAAAAATTAAAACCGACAAACTAAACGAAAATTAGTTTTTTGTCTATTTAGTTTAAAAGTTTAATTTATCAAATAAATGCTTAAAATTCTTATATTTTAGTCTCTATATATTATTTTTGACGCATCAAGATCTTTAACAGATTTACAGCCCATTAAAATCATATTTCTTCTAATTTCTTTTTGCATATTTTCTAAAAGTCTCTCAACACCTTTTTGTCCGCCTGCACCTAAACTAAAAAGAAATGCTTTTCCAAAACTACAAGCTGTCGCTCCAGCAGCTAGTGCTTTAAGAACATGCGTTCCCCTTCTTACACCACCATCAAGAATAATTTCTAATTTATCACCAACTGCATCTGAAATTGCTTTAACTTGATCAAATGGAGATCTTGATCCATCAAGTTGTCTTCCTCCATGATTTGAAATCATGATTGCTGTACAACCAATATCTATTGCTCTTTTAGCATCTTCTACTGACATAACTCCTTTTAGTGCCATTGGTTTGTTCCATTTTTTTATACAGTATTCTGCATCTTTCCAGTTCATTGCTGGATCATATTGTTCATTAATATAATCCATAACTGATTTTGCAATATTTGTGCCTTTATCAGTTTTGTTTTTTATGTTTGCTAATTCAAATTTTTTATTTGTAAAGTATTTAAAAACCCACCCTGGTCTCATCGCAAAACTCAATAAACTATCCAAAGTAAATTTAGGTGGTGTCGTAAATCCAGTCCTATGATCTCTTTCTCGATTTCCAGCAACTAGCGTATCAACAGTAATACACATTCCATCAAAATTTGCTCTACTACATCTTTCGATTAAATCATCAGTTATTGATTTATCTTTGTGAATATAAAGTTGAAAAAGTTTTGGCCCACTAGAAATATTTGCAACTTCTTCAATTGAAAAAGATGCCATTGTAGACATGCTATAAATTGTATCAAACTTCTCTGCGGCTCTAGCAGAAGCCTTGTCACCCTCAGGGTCATACAAACTTTGCATTGCTGTAGGAGATAAAAATAACGGCATACTGATTTTTCTACCAAAAACAGTGGTAGATAAATCTGGCTCACCAACACTATTAAGAATATTAGGAACTAAATCACAATCATTAAAAGCATCTGTATTTCTATTTAAAGTGACTTCGTCATCTGCTCCACCATCAATATAGTGAAAAATAGGAGCGGGTAATTTTTTTTTTGCTAATTTTCTAAAATCTTCAAAATTATAACAGTCATTGATATTCATGATGTATCTTTATTAAAAGTTTTTGAAGAAATTAAACATATAACTATTTGCCCCAGGATTTTTATCTCCTAGACTTGCATTAGATATATGATTATAGGAAAAACCCAATTCACTTGTTTTTGACAGATCAAGTGAAATTTGTAATTCACTTTTAAATTCTATTAAATGGCCTAAATCTTTACCATCTCCCTCATGATATATTCCTGGTGTAAAACTTGGTGTTAAATTTAATGCTCCTAATTTATATTGAGCTTGAACACCTGTATAAATATATCCTGCATTATCGGCTGTAATTAAAAATCCAGTTATAGGAGAAAGATTTCCTAAAAAAGTATCTCTATTTAAATTTTCATTTTGATGTTGAAAACCAATTAAAGTTGATTTTTTTCCATCATCACTAAAATCAAACATTCCTGTGTAAACACTTAATTCTTTATTTTTATCTTTTAAAACTTTTTCCTCTGCAATCGAAGAAAATGCGAATGTGATCATTAACAGATTGATTAAAAATTTTTTTAAATTCATCATTAATTAATTTATTTTTTAACTATAAAGCTTTTGTAGATTATTGCACCTCCGATTAAAAATATCAATATCGGCAATAACCAAAGAATATATGTATTTTTATTTAAACCAGGATCGTAAAGTATCCATTCTCCATATTTAGTTTTAAAATATTCATAAATTTGATCTTCAGAGAGACCCTCTTGAAGCTTTTTATCAACTACAATTTTTAAACTGTTTGCAAATTCAGAGTCTGAATCATAAACAGATTGACCTTGACATATAAGACATCGTAAATTTTTAGTTATTTTATTTCTTTTATCGTCCTCCTCAGCATTAATACTACTTAAAGGGAATAATATTATAACAATTAAGAAAAATTTTAGAAGTTTCATTTTATCAATAAATTAATTTCATCAACTAATTCTTGGTTAAGAGGTCCAATATATTTTTTAATAATTTCATTATTATAAATTAAAAATGATTCCGGAACCCCATATGCTCCCCACTCAATTGCAATTGTACCATCTAAATCAATAAAGATTTCTTTATAAGGGTTTCCTAGTTCTTTTAAAAAATTTTCCGCATTTTTTAAATTATCTTTATAATTCATCCCAATAATATTTAATTTATTCTCTAAATTTAAATTCATCAAAAGAGGATGCTCCTGTCGACATGGTACACACCAAGATGACCAAATATTTAATAAATAAGCTTTATCTAACTCAAAGATACTTGATGATTTCACATTTTCTCCAGAAAAAAATTCTTTAGTATTAAACACCGGTATCTCTTTTTTTATATTAACATCTGGAGTGTATATTTTTGAGTCATCTAAACCTTTATAAAAAATAAAAAATATTATTCCAAAAATTATAATAACTGAAAAAGGTAATATTTTATTTTTCATGATCTTTTTTGTAAAAAGCTAAAGATGCCAGCAAAAGATATTAGAATTACTGATAACCAGATCCATAACATAAATGGTTTAACTTGGTATCTTACGTTGAAAAAATCTTGATTTTGAACCAGATTAATTACAATAAATTTATCTGACATAAGTGTTGTTTTGATATCAGCTTCACTTGTGGCAATGACAGGTTGATTATAAATTCTCAGCTCTGGCGAAAATCTATCCTCTTCACCATTTAAATTACTTATAGAAAAATTCGCAATGATAGCATTATAATTTTTTTCTTTTTTCTGATCAACACTTTCAAAAACTATCTTAGTTTTCGAATTTTCAAAAGTTTCACCAACCTTGAGATTTGTTATAATTTCGCTTGCAAATATATTGTTAAACAAGATACTTAAGATCAATAAACTAAATCCAAAATGAGCAATATTTTGTGAAATATTTTTATATTTTTTTACAAAAAAATCTCGCAAGGTAATAAAGAATAAATAAAGCGCACTCGATATCAAAATTGTATTTATTAAAATATTTTGATTAAAATTATTTAATACTAAAAATGCTAATAGAATTGAGATAATTAAAAAAGAAATTAAATAAATCTTGTCTTCAATTTGAGATTTTATCCATTTTAATTTTGGACCTATCGCCATCATAAGTAAAAATGGAATTAAAAATGGAATTATTAATTTATGATAAAATGGTGGTCCGACAGATATTTTTTGGGAAGAAATTACATCTAAAAAAATTGGATAAACCGTACCTATTAATACAACTGATAAAAAATACATCATGAACCAGTTATTAATTAATATTGAAGTTTCTTTGCTCAACCAAAAAAAACTATAAGATTTTGTGTCATTATCTTTATGAAAAAAGAAAAAAATTAAAATAGATAAAAAAATCAAAATGAATAAAAAAACAAGAATAAATAAACCCCTTTCAGGATCATTGGCAAATGTATGCACTGAATTTAATATTCCTGATCTTACTAAAAATGTTCCACACATACTTAATGTAAATGTTGCAATAGAAAGAATTATTACCCATGAAGTTAAAATAGATTTTTTTTCTAATACTAAAATACAATGTAAAAGAGTGGTTAATGCAAGCCAGGGCATTAGAGAAACATTCTCAACTGGATCCCAAAACCAAAAACCTCCCCAGCCCAATTCGTAATAGGCCCAAATTGATCCAAGCAGTATTCCTAAAGTCAAAAATATCCACGAAATTAAGATCCATTTTTTTATATGTGATGCCCAACTTGTAGAAATAATTTTTAAAGTTGTTGCTGCCAAAACAGATGAAAAAATAATTGAAGAACCAACATAACCTAAATATAAAATAGGTGGATGAATTGCTAAAGCAGGGTCTTGTAAAATTGGGTTTAATCCAAGACCTTCGGTAGGTATTGGAAAAATATAATTGAACGGATTTGACGTCTTGATTAGAAATAAAAAGAAACCAACAATTATTATTTGTTGAAAAACTAGAGTTAAAATTTTGTATTTTACTGGTTGATTTTTTGTTCGTACCAAAAATATGAAAATGAATAAAGTTAATACAAGTAACCATAATAATAAACTACCTTCATGATTCCCCCAGGTTCCACTTATTTTGTAAAATAATGGTTTGGTAGTGTGAGAATTATTAAATACTGTTTCATTGCTAAAATCTGAAATAACAAAAGAAAAAATCAAACACAAAAAACTAATAACAACAAAAAATAATTGTAAAAATGTAAATGATAATATTTTGGTATCTATTATATTTGAGTTCTTAAAATTTTTATATGAAAAATAAAATAATGATAATCCAATAATTAACCCTATTATTAATGAATAATATCCAACAAGACTATAGATCAATTTATTTTTCTCCTAATGCTTCTTTTACCTCTGGCGGCATATAATTTTCATCGTGTTTCGCTAAAATTTTTGTTGCAGAGAAAAAGTTTCTATCTTTCAAAAAACCTTCAGCAACAACCCCTTTTCCTTCAGCAAATAAATTTGGTACTGCGCCTGAATAAGTAACATTTATTTCATTTTTAAAGTCAGTAATTATAAAATTCACCTCATTTGAACTTATGGAAATAGAGTTTTTTTTAACCATTCCTCCAACTCTTATTTTGCTTTTATCTATTTCATAAAGTGATTTTATCTCGGAAGGAGATTGAAAATATACAACATTTTCCTCTAATGATTTTAAAATCAAAAATGTTGTTAAAATTAAAGTAATTAAGATTATTATTACAAACAAAAATCTTAATTTAACTTTTCGACCATACATGGTTTAAAAGTTAATTATTTGTTACGTTTGCTAAAATTTCTTTATTTATTCTTTGTGATTTCGCAGAATTAGCTTGCTCAGTAGTAAGTGATCCAAATTTAGCAACAAATTTGTTTTGTTCTTTAACAAATTGCATTTTAGTTACCAAATATAAACCTAGGAAACTTAATAAGGTAAAGCTAAAAGCAGATAACACGTACACTGCATATCCATTCATAAAAAGTAATTCATTTATCATAATCTATCTAAGCCTTTATTTTTAATTTTTATCAGTTCTGTATTATATTTCATTAAGAAAATTAACAATGAAAAAAGAGCAAATGCCGCAGTCATTATCAATAATGGATAAAGCATTGATGAGTGAATTGAGCTTTTTGACAAAATATTAATAGATGCAGGTTGATGGAGTGTATTCCACCAATCAACTGAGTACTTTATTATTGGAACATTAATAATTCCTAAAATAGTTATAAAAGTTGAAATCTTATAGACTTTTTCTTCCTTATCATAAATTCTCCATACAATTAAATACATTACATAGAATAAAGCTAAAATTAGCATTGAGGTAATTCTTGCATCCCAAGCCCACCATGTTCCCCAAGTTGGTTTTCCCCAAATTGATCCTGTAACTAAAGCTATAATATTAAAAACAAATCCCGAAGGAGCTAAACTTTTAGAAATTAAAAAAAAGTTTTTGTTTCTAAATACAAAACCACAAATAGATAAAAAAGTTATAGAGGAAAATATTCCAAGTGAAATCCAAGCGGCAGGAACGTGAACATACATAATCCTGACTGCATCACTTTGTTTGTAATCTTCAGGAGATATGACTAATGCTTCGACTAAACCAACACTTAATACAACAATAAACAAAAATAAAACGTACTTAGGTGCTTTTGACGTAATTTTGAAAATCTTGTTAGGTTCAAAAAGTTTAAACATATTTTATTTTAGAATTTTTTTTGGTGATTTCTATTACGAAATAGTTTTCTGATCAAGAATGCAGAGGGGAGATAATAAGATTGAAATTAACGTTTAACACTCTTGACCAGAAGATACTAAAAATGTAGCTAATTTGTATGGCCTAGATTTGAGCTAAATGTGGTTGAATGATGGTTGCCTTAATTAGAAAGCTTGAAGTAACTAGACCCTTTTTTCCCTGAAAAAATCTCTTCAATTAAAGGGTGTTTTATTGGTTCATCGGAATCATCCATCAGCAAGTTTTGCTCAGAAACATAAGCTTCATAAGTTATCTCATCATTTTCTGCTAATAGGTGATAAAATGGTTGATCTTTTCTTGGTCTCACATTTTTTGGTATAGATTGATACCACTCTTCAGAATTATTAAATTCAAAATCAACATCATAAATTACACCTCTAAATTCAAAGTGTTTATGCTTTACGATGTCTCCAATTGAAAATTTAGCTTTTTGAACTGGCATTAATCTTAGTATGGGTATTTAGAAATAAAAATCAATGCTAAAAATATAAATGTTTTGTGATGTGGCAAATATGTTAATATCTTTTTGGTGAATAAATCTTTTTTAAAATTTGTTACTGATTTCGGTCCTTTAGCAATATTTTTTTTCTATTACTACAATAGTGGTAAAAATTTATCAGTAGCAATACCTCCACTGATAGTTGCAACTTTAGTTGCATTAGCAATAGTTTGGTTTTTTGAAAAAAAAATTCCTCCAATGCCTTTGGTAAGTGGAATTTTAATTACTTTTTTTGGTGGATTAACTATTTACTTTAATGATCCTATATTTATTTACGTTAAACCAACTATCATCAATATTATTTTTGCTCTTGCATTATTTTTTGGGAAATATTTTACAAATGAACCTATTCTTAAAAAAATTATGGGTAAATCTATTCCTCTAACTGATATTGGTTGGGAAATTCTTAATAAACGATGGATGTATTTTTTCTTTGGTCTTGCTTTATTAAATGAAATTGTTTGGAGAACTCAAACAGAAGAATTTTGGGTTAATTTTAAAGTGTGGGGAATGCTTCCAATAACAATAATATTTACAGGATTTCAGATCCCTTTAATTAATAAACATAAGATTGATGCGTAGTAATTTAAAATTAGTAGTAAATAATCCTCATAATAAAATAGAAGAAAAACATTTTTTTGAAAAAGATGAGCTAAAAATTATATTAGACTTATATGCTAAGATGGTTTCTGAAGGTTCTTGGAAAGATTACGGTTTAAGTATCTCTAGTAAACAAGTGGGTTTTAGCGTTTTTAGAAATGCTGCTGAAAACGCCCTATATAAAATTTGTAAAAATTTTAAGCCTAGAAATAAAAATCTTAAATATTTGATTACTGATACAAGTGGTAAGATATTAAAAAATTCTTACGATCTTAAGATTTTATTAAAAAATACTAACTGGAAGAAACTTCAAAAATAAATTTATCTTCTTTGCCCAAATAGTCTTAACAACATTATAAATAGATTGATAAAATCTAGATATAAAGTTAAAGCGCCCATTACAGCTTTCTTGCCCATTATCTCGCCTGAGTCTGATACAACATACATATTTTTGATTTTTTGAGTGTCATAAGCTGTTAAACCAACAAATATTAAAACACCTAAAATTGAAATCACAAAATACATCATAGAAGATTTCATAAAGATATTAACAATTGAAGCTATAATTATTCCAATTAGACCCATGATTAAAAAAGATCCAAACTTTGTAAGATCTCTTTTAGTTGTATATCCATAAATACTCATCGCTCCAAATGTTGCAGATGTAATGAAGAAAACTCTTGTCACACTCATTCCAGTGTAAACTAATAAGATTGAAGACAAAGATAGACCCATCAAAGCTGCGAAAACCCAAAATGTAGTTTGTGCTTTTGATGCACTCATCTTATTAATTCCAAAACTCATGTAAAAAACGATACCTAGAGGAGCTAACATTACAAGCCATTTAAGACCTGATAAATAAATTGCATTCCCCATCTGCGTTAGACCAACGATTGAACCTGCATCATTAGTAACAACAGACATTTTAAATGTTAATAGTGCTACTATTCCAGTAAGCAATACACCTGTTGCCATGTAGTTATAAACTTTTAGCATGTAGGCTCTTAAGCCTTCATCCATTACAGCAGCCGATTGTTGTGCTGCTTTTGCTCTATTTAGTATTCCGTTTTTATCAAATTTCATAATGAGTAATATATATATTCTTTTACTAATTATTCAAGATACCTTAAAAGATTAACAAAAAATTTAACTTAATATTTCTAATGAATTACAAAAATTTAGGTAATACTGATATTAAAGTAAGTACAATTTGTCTCGGTACTATGACTTGGGGAGAGCAAAATACTGAGCTTGAAGCATTTGAACAAATGGATTTTGCTTTAGATCAAGGAGTAAACTTTTGGGACACAGCAGAATTATATGCAGTACCTCCGAGAAAAGAAACCTATGGTGATACAGAAGAAATAATTGGTAACTGGTTTGAAAAAACAAAAAAAAGAGACAATGTTATCCTTGCAACAAAAGTTGCTGGTCCAGCAAGAGATTATTTAAGAAGTGGAGAAAATAGTTTTACAGGTCCAAACTTAGAATCTGCTTTAAATGACAGTCTTAAAAGACTTAAAACTAATTATATAGATTTATATCAACTTCATTGGCCAGAAAGAAATGTAAATAATTTTGGAAAACTTGGTTATGTTCATAAAGAAAATGAATGGAATAAATTTGAAGATGTTCTTGCAGAGTTAAATAAATATATTGATCAGGGAAAAATAAGATATGTTGGTTTATCAAACGAGACCCCATGGGGAGTTTTAAATTATCTTCAGTTATCCAAAGATAAAAAGTTACCAAGAATGATGTCAATCCAAAATCCCTATAGTTTATTAAATAGATCTTACGAAGTTGGACTAGCTGAAGTTTCTATAAGAGAAAATATTGGCTGCTTAGCTTACTCACCATTAGCAAGTGGATATTTAAGTGGAAAGTATAGAAATAAGAATTTCCCCAAAGGATCAAGAATGCAGAGAGATTTCGATTTCTGGACAAGGTATAGAAAGCCAAATACCGAGGATGCCGTTGAACATTATTATAAAATTAGTGAAAAGTTTGATCTAGATATGAGTCAAATGGCGATAAAATTTTGTGAAATCCAAGACTTTATGACTAGTGTAATAATTGGAGCAACTACAATGGAGCAGTTGAAAACAAATATAGAAAGTGTAAATGTAAACTTATCTGATGATATCATTAAAGAAATTAACCACGTACAAACAATTTATCCAAATCCATGTCCATAATTAAAAAAATTACAATATTGTTAGGAATATTTTTTATAAGTGGTGTTGCTCAAGTTTCAGCTCAGGAAATTAAAAAAATTGGTAAATATAAAGATTGGGAGGCAATGATCGTTATGGATGCTGACGGTAAAGTATGCTTTGCGCAATCTTTACCTATTTTGCAAGCTCCGAAAACAAATAAAAGAGATGCAAAATTATTTGTAGCATTCAGACCAAACGACAACATAAAAAATGAAGTAAGTGTTACCCCGGGTTATGAATTTAATAAAAATAATTCAGTAACTGCTGCTTCAGGAAAAAATAAATTTAAATTTGATATTAAAGAACAAGGTTTTGCATGGATTGCTGACAATAGAATTGAACAAAAAATGATCAAACAAATGAGAAAAGGATCTAGAATTATGATTACTGGATACAATCAAGAAGGTTCTCAAACAATTGATCATTACTCATTACTAGGATTTACTAAAGCTTATAACGCTTCAAGAAAAGCTTGTAGTTAATTCAATGAAATCAAAAAAGAAAATTGTTCTAGCTTATTCTGGAGGGCTCGATACTTCTATAATTTTAAAATGGCTTCAAGAAAATTATGATGCAGATGTAATTTGTTATACAGCGGATGTCGGACAAGAAATTGATAGAAAAAAAATTATAACTAATGCAAAAAAATTTGGTGTTAAAAATATAATTATTAAAGATTTAAAAGATATTTTTGTTAAGGATTATGTTTATCCCATGATCAGAGGACACGCGATCTATGAGGGTGTTTATTTATTGGGGACATCAATAGCAAGACCTCTTATTGCAAAAGATCAAATAAGAGTAGCTAAAAAATTTAAAGCCTATGCAGTTTCGCACGGAGCAACTGGTAAAGGCAATGACCAAGTTAGATTTGAATTAGGCTATCATTATTTTGGTTCCAAAATTAAAATCATAGCCCCGTGGAGAATTTGGAAATTAAAATCAAGAACAGACTTAATTAATTATGCAAAAAAATATGGCATAGCTATTCCTAAAGATAAAAAAGGTGCACCTCCTTTTTCAGTGGATGATAATTTATTTCATACATCAACTGAAGGTAAGGTTTTAGAAAATCCAAAAAATTCTGCTCCAGAATTTATTTTTCAACGAACAGTTTCTCCTGAAAAAGCACCTAACAAACCATCTTTTGTTACTATTAATTTTAAAAATGGTGATCCATTTGGAATTAATGGAAAAAAATTACCTCCAGCTAAATTATTAACAAAGTTAAATGATCTAGCAGGCAAAAATGGAATTGGAAGAGTTGATTTAGTAGAAAATAGATTTTTAGGTATTAAATCTAGAGGAGTGTATGAAACACCTGGTGGGACTCTTTTAATAAATGCTCATAGAGCGATTGAGTCTGTTACTTTAGATAAAGAAACTATGCATAAAAAAGATCAGATAATGTCTAGATATGCAGAGTTAATTTACAATGGTTATTGGTATTCAAAAGAAAGATTTAAACTTCAAAAAATTGTAGATTTAAAAAGAAGCAAAGTTAATGGCTCAGTTAAACTTAAATTGTATAAAGGAAATACTACAATTCAATCTAGAGTTACTAATAGCAGTGCTTACTCGATGAAAAAAGTCTCATTTGAAGAAAATAAGTCATTTAATAAATCTAACGTTGAAAGATTTATCAATTTTCACAAAAAAAAGCTTCGTTCTTAGTAATGTTTAGGACAAATTAACATTTGTTTAAATCACTAAAAATTATATCCTTATATCATGGAATCAATAAAGAATTGGATGAGAGATGCTGCAAATATTTTATTTGATGATAGTAAGAATGATCTACGTGCACTTCCTAAGACAGTTAGATTACAAATTCTTTTAGTTTTAAGTTTTATTTGGACTACTGTTTTTAGTTTATATGTTTTTTCTTACACAACTTTCGCATTTGGTTGGGCTGGACTTTTTTTAGCTCATATAGGTTTAATATTTGCTGTCTATATGACTTTTAAACAATTCCATAGAGCAGAAGAGAAGTCTACAAGTGTTTTTCAAACAAAAAATTTTGATCCTTTTAAAATCATGGTCATAGTTTTTGTAATAGTATTTATTTTCGTATTTTCAAAAGGAATTGAGGTTTTGACAAGTCCAAACCCGAACTCTTATTCTATCCCTTATGATGGTCCCTTAAAATCTGCAATTGAAAAATGGTTACCTTTTAGTAAAGATAAATAATGGATAAAATTGCAAAAAACTTACAGTTAGCATTAATGGTTATTATTTTAATCAGCACTGTTATTGCTGTTGGGATTGAAATGAAAAATATGTTCTCAAATCAATCTGTTACATTAGCAGATTTGCTTTTAATGTTTCTTTATTTGGAGGTGCTAGCAATGGTTAGGGTTTTTTGGAACCAACAATCTATTAGTATTACCCTGCCACTTCTTATTGCGATTACCGCCCTTGCACGATTTATTATTCTACAAGGCAAAGAAATGGATCCTACTGCACTTGTTTATGAGGCAGTAGCTATTTTGTTAATAGCTGGAGCAATTGTTGTTTTAAGACTAAGACATAGTGACAAATTGGGTCTAAAGAAAAAAAAATCAAAATAATTTTAAATGATATTTGAAGCTTCAAGGCCTAAGGCCTTAAATCAGTTAAATAAGTTTGTTGATAATAATCTTGGAGAGTATTCAAAATTAAGAAATTTTGATTTTGGGCCTGAAAAAAGAACTAATATATCTTGCCTATCACCATACATAACCCATGGAATAATTACTGAACAAGAAGTCATTCTGAAAGCGCTCAGTAAATTTTCTTTTTCAAAAAATGAAAAGTTTATTCAAGAAGTTCTATGGCGAATTTATTGGAAGGGTTGGTTAGAACTAAGACCGAATGTTTGGGCAGATTACCTTGTTGAACTAAATCAAATTAGAAATGATTTTCAAAATAATCAAAATTATCTTAATGCAATTGAGGGAAAGACAAATATAGATTGCTTTAATGAGTGGGTGAAAGAGCTTAAAGAAAACAATTATTTGCATAATCACACAAGAATGTGGTTTGCTAGTATTTGGATTTTTACTTTGGAATTGCCTTGGCAATTAGGTGCAGAATTTTTCATGAAACATCTTTATGATGGAGATGCTGCATCAAATACTCTTGGCTGGAGATGGGTTGCAGGTGTTCAAACTCAAGGAAAACACTACCTTGCAACAGAATGGAATATCAAAAAATTTACTAACAATAGATTTAAAAATATAAAATTAAATGAAAATGCTACTCCAAAAGTATCTGGAAAATCTTACCAAATAATTAAACAGGATTTCAATAACCCACAAAAGATTGAGAATAGGAATCTTTTAATATTTGAAAATAATCTCTCGTTTGAAATCACTGACTTTAAGGAAAACAACTTTAAGAAAATTTATTTAATTTCTAATAAAAATGAAAATAGAGCAATAAAACTCAGTGAAAAGTTAGTGAAATTTAAATCTCATTTAATAGAAGACCAAGAAAAAAGATTAAAAAATAAATCTATTGATTGTCAAATTATAGATATAAGCGAATTAACAAATATTGAAAATTATTACAGTTTGTATCCAAATGTAGGTGAAAATTTAGATTTTTTAAATTCTAGTAATTTAAAGATAGATTTTTTATATAGAAATCTTGATCAATTAGCTTGGCAATACTGTAATAAAGGTTTTTTTAATTTTAAAAATTATATTCCTAAAATAATTTCAAGCTTTAATTAAAACCAACGAACCATCCCAATAATTCCAGCGGTTGCATAAAAAAATTGCAAAAATAAAATTCCTTTGTGACCACCTCTATAGGCCCAAATTCCAATTAAAATAGCTGACAATAACAGTAGACAAAAGCCAAAAAATTCTATGCCTATATTTAAAGCGACAAACAAAGAATACAATATTGCAGTTATAACCCCTGCCCATTCAAAAATTTTATTATTCATAAAAGTTTTTTAAAATTATCATAAAGGATTGTAGAGTAATTATTCATATCTTTCATATTATCTTTTGCAGATTGGTCAAACTTTTCTAATGCACCATTGCCAAGCTGCTCTTCCAAAGCTTTTTTATATTCCGGAACACACCCCCATTCATTTACCGTACTATCTTTTATTTCTATATGAAATTGAATTCCATAAGCATGATTTTGATATTTAAAAATTTGATACTTTGTGATTGGTGAAGAGGCTAATAAAGTTACATCTTTATTATTTTCAATACCCTGAACCTCATATGAATGCCATTGTAAACTTTTAATTGTATCAGGAAATTTTGAAAACAATTTATCTATATTTTTTTCACTAGAGAAATTTATATCCATAATACCAATTTCCGCTGGTTTAGATTTAACCACTTTTCCACCCACTACTTCTCCCAAAAGCTGACAACCTAAACAAAAACCTAAATAAGGTTTCTTTAGATCTACAACAAATTCTTTAATTCTTTTTTTTTCTTCTATTAACCAAGGATATTCTTGTTCCATATAGGTATCCATTGGTCCTCCCATGCAAAACATTCCATCAAATTCGCCTAAATCCTCTGGTATTTTTTCACCTTCATCTAATTCAATAGTGGTAAGTTGAAATCCATCAGCCAACATTAAATCTTTAATGTATCCTGGATCTTCTATCTTAATATGCTGTAATACTATTATGTTCACTAATTCAACCTTAGCTCAAAACACTTTACTGAACAAATTAAATAAATTTATCTAGCTAATTTAATTGGTGAATGTTTTAAATATACTCACCGTAATAAAATAAATATTTGATACAACCCATAAGAACATTAAAAAAATTTCATAAACAGGGTTTATATCTGAATCCTTTATTATAATTAATAAAACTGACATCATGAACCAAACAATTGTGAAAAAAATTGATAAATATTTTAATTTTTTTACTCTTAAAGGATGAATGCATTTTAAAGGAGAAAATTTAAGTAATATTAATAAAATTAAAAATAATAAATTAAAATTCTGGCTTGTTCCAAAGATGTAAAAATATAAAACAACAACATTCCAGATTGCAGGGAAACCATTATAGTAATTATCATTTGTTAAAATGTTCAAATTTACATAAGAGTAAATAGATATAAAAATCAAGATTACAGGAATTAATACAATAAACTGATCTGGTACATAGTTAAACCAGTAAATCATTATAGAGGGTATTATAACATAATTAAAAAAATCAATTATGCTATCTAACATTTTACCATCAATATTAGGTAAATTTTTTTTTACATCAAATTTTCTTGCTAACGTTCCATCAATACTATCAATTAAAAATGCAAGTCCGAGCCAAAGAAAAGCATCTTTTTGATTATTATTCAAAACAGAAATTAAAGAAAAAAAACCTGCTACAATACCAAAACCAGTTAATAAATGTACAAGAGTGCCCAAAAATCTTTCTTGTTTAAATGAAATGTATCTTTTAAAATTTTTCTCTTTACTCACCTGTTTTTAACTACCTAGCTAACTTAATAAAAATATCACCCATTCCTGTTTTTAAACTATCTAGTGGAGTACTATTTCGTAGTTCACAAAATCTTCCAGTTACTTGATGACTCTTTACAAAATCTAACTCTTCTTTTTTACAGCTTCTTCCCTCATGTAATAAACCTATTACTATTCGACCATTTAGATTATAGACTTGATTATTATTGATTTTTTCTCCATCACAGAAGTAATCTTTATTTACTCTGTCAGGAAAATCTTTTTTTTTACAAGGATTCTTGATTGTGAACACATAAAATTCATTCAAACCATCCGAAAATTTGTGTTTCATTTTTTCAACTTCGGAATATTTCATTATATCACAAGAACAAGGTATACAGCACTTATAATAATCACCACAAATTTTCTTCCCTGTTTTGCTCTCCTTAACAAATATAAAATCTGGTTCACCATTAGGATCAATTAATGATCCAGAAACTGCACAATATAATTTATTATATTCTTTAAAATCTTTATAAGTAATTTCTTTATCAATAATATATTTAAAAAACTTTGGCCCAGCTGCATTTCTATTTTGATCTGGAAATATTCTAGACCAATCAGTAATTAACTCTTTATGATAATTTTTTTCTTCTGCGAGTGACTCAAGTTGAAAAATTATAAAAAAAAATAAGATTAGTTTGAATAAATTTTTTTTCATTTTTGTTTTACAATGATAGCTTGATTTAACGAATTTATTTTTATTAAACTTTTAGTACCATTGGTCCATTTGACTTCTACTTTAAAATCTTTTTCATTTTTTCTAATTCCATAATGTGCCACAGGCTCCATTTGACACAAATATCCTGATCCAGCATCAATAGTTTTTGCGTGTTTTCTTTGATTAGTAATTAATGTAACTGTTGCACCTCTCGCTGGAGCACCAAATTTGTTAATAGGTTTAATTCTTAAATATTTTCTCTGCTTATCAACTTTTGCTTTGTATAGGGTTAATGGTTGTTCTTTACTTTCGCCGCGGGACACTAGTAATTCTAAAATACCATCATCATCAATGTCAGCAACTGCAGCGCCTGTTCCAAACCCATCTGTCTCAAGGCCTGTTTCCATTATTATTTCTTCAAAGACTCCATTCTTTTTTATTTTAAATAACTTGTTAGGCTCAGCTATGTTGTTCATAAAGACTTCATCATAACCATCATTATCAAAATCAGCAGATATAATTGTTCGAATTCTAGAAGGTTTATCAAACTTGCTACTACCTATGTCTTTAAATTGATTATTTTGTAAAACGTAAGCTCTATGATAACCCTGCCAGTTTCCGCTTATTATATCTAACCTTCCACGATAAAGTATATCAGCTAGTGCAGTTCCTCTTCCATTCTGAATTACATCATCTACTCGATAATCAAACGCTACTTCTTCAAAAACTCCATTATTATTTTTTAAAAGAAAGTTTGCACCTCTCTCATTTGCTGCAAAAATGTCTGATCTATCACTTAAAATATGTCCTGAAACAACTGCTCTTCCACCAGTGACCTTATCTAAATTCAAATTAATTGACTTATCTTTAATCTTTTTATCCTCAATTTCATAAAATCTTGTTGGTCCTCCATAATTTGAAACATATAGACCATAGGCACCATTACCTTTTCTGTCCACACAAGCGACAGACCTACCTGCTGTTAAATTTAAATCCTCTTTATTTTTTTCAATTTCGAACATGTCTAAAAACTTATTTCCATCCAAATCTATGAGTCTGTCAGAATATTTTTTTGTGCCACTATAAGTATCTGTGTTCAGAAAATATATTTCTTCATATCCGTCTTTATCAACATCACATGCTGCAACCCCAATGGTTTTTCTAAATTCGTCAGAAAATATACTTTGATTGGCAATATTAATTAATTTCCCATTATCATGTGTTAAAGCCAAATTTGGATAGCCGAATCCTGTGACTATGAATTCATATTTTCCATTTTGATCAATATCTGCAACTGAAACTCCGTAGCTAAGCCTTTTAGGGTTATCTAAAATTTTATAAGTTATGTCCTCAAAAAAATCAGCATTAACAATATTTGGTATCATTAAAATTAATAAAATTATTATTTTTTTTAAATTCATATTTAGATTTTTTTATTAGAACACCTCTTTGAACAATATTTGACTTTATCCCAACTCAACTTCCATTTCTTTCTCCATTTAAAGGGTCTTTGACAAACTAAACAAATTTTGGACGGTAGATTTACTTTTTTCACTGTAAGGTGTTTTGTTTAATAAATTTGTCAGCCTCTGATAAAATTAATTTTTTTCTTTCAGATTTCATTTTGTCAAATATTCTTACCATCATCGACAAACGAGGATTTTTTAAAAAAAATTTTCTATTTCGATCGATGAACCTCCAGTACAAACCATCCATGATGTTACACCACTCACCTTTCTTAAAATCCATCATTTTCATAAAATATGCAGATCCACAAATATAAGGTTTAGTTGCAAAAATTCCTCCGTCACTAAATAATCCCATTCCATAAACATTAGGAACCATTACCCAATCTGAGGAGTCTACAAACATTTCCATGAACCACTTGTAAACAAGTGTTGGCTTAATTTCACAAAGGTTCATAATGTTTGATAAAATCATTAATCTTTCAATATGATGGGACCAACCATGGTTAACGGCATTTTTAATTGCATAATCTAAAGGTGGAAGACCAGTGGTACCGTCGTACCAAGAAGTTTTCATTTTTCTATTTTGTTTAAAAAAATTTCCAGTTTCCATTTCTTGAGAATAGGACTGATAAATTCCTCGCATAAATTCTCGCCAACCAATCACCTGGCGAATGTAGCCCTCTAAAGAATTCATTCTAATTTTATTTTTTTTATGAAAATCTAAAATTTTTTGGATAACAAATTCAGGTGTAATTAAACCTAAATTTATATAAGGACTTAATGTACTATGAAATAGAATATTATCTTTTTGATCAACTGCATCCTCATAATCACCAAATAAGTTTGATTTTTCTTTTATAAAAAAATTTAAAAGTTTAACAACGTCCTCGTATTCAGTCGCAAACCAAAAATTATTTGTACTCCCTGGGTGATTTTTAAATTCCTTTTCAATAATAGGCTTTAGTTTTTTTGTATAACTGGTTTCATTTATTTTTGGAAATTTAGGAATTGAAATGTTTTTAGGTAATTTATTTCTGTTATCTTCATCAAAGCTCCATTTCCCCCCGATTGGATTACCATCTGAACTCATCAATATTCCAGATTTTTTTCTAACATCTTTATAGAAAGTTGCCATAAAAGGTTTTTTTGATTTTAATAAATAATTTTTAAATTCAGCTCTTGAATTTAAAAACATAGGAGTTTGAACAATATTCCAGTGTATTTTTTCTTTTTTTAAAAATTGTGAAATTTTTTTTTCAAAAAATTTATCCTCTACTTCAAAACTTGAAATTTCTTTTACTTTTTTTTGTGTAATTATTTTTTTTAATTTTTTTAAATAATCATCATTAAATTCTTTGTCTTCAATTTTAAAATAATCTAATTTAAATTTGTTTTTTCTTAAGGCGTCAGCATAAGAACGCATTGAAGATAAAAATAATAAAATTTTTTGTTTATGATGCTTTTCATAAGTGCATAAACCCTTATCTTCAGCCATAAAAAATAGGTGGTCTTTTTTGAAGCGGTCTATGTATTTTATTGGAAATAATTGATTACCAAGTATAAAAAATAACTTCATAATTAAATATAACTAATAAAATTTTTTATGTCAGAAAAATATGTAATTTTTGGTGCGACAGGTTCTATTGGATCGAGTTTAGCGGAACAATTAAAAAACTCTGGAAACAATATTCATTTAGTTGGAAGAAATGAAAGTGAACTTAGTTCTATCTCTGAAAAACTTGGATGCTCACATACAGTTGCAGATGTTTTGGAGGATGGGTTTATAGAAAAAGTTAAATCTGATATTTCTGAAATTAAAGGCCTAGCTTATTGCGTGGGTTCAATTGATTTAAAACCATTAAGAATGGTGAATGAACAAGACTTTCAAAAATGCATGAAACTTAACCTTTATTCTGCTGTAGAAGCTATTAAAGGATATCAGGAAAGTTTAAAAAAAAATAAAGGTTCAATAGTGTTATTTTCAACTGTTGCTGCTCAAAGAGGTTTTACCAATCATGCAATCATAGCTTCAGCAAAAGCTGCTGTTGAAGGATTGACGGTTTCTCTTGCAGCAGAATTCGCTCCCAACATAAGAGTAAATTGTGTGGCACCAAGTTTAACAAAATCTAAAATAGCAGAACCAATGTTAAAAAACACTGCTATAGCTGAAGGTATTGCAAAAGCACATCCTCTTAAAAGATTAGGCGAAGGTAAAGATTCAGCAGCACTTGCTAAATTCTTACTTACAGAAGATAGTTCTTGGGTTACAGGCCAAATAATTGCTGTTGATGGTGGTAGGTCTAAACTTTCATAAAGTGATCAAATATTTTTTATCTATATTTTTCTTTTTTTTACTTTCATCAAAAAGTTTCTCTGAAAATTTTACTTTTAAAAAATTAGCAGATTTAAATGATCCGTGGGGATCGTCTTTTATAAGTGATGAAGAACTTATTATCACTGAAAAAACTGGAAAAATAAAAATAGTAAATATTATTTCTGAAGATGTTTATGAAGTTGAACATAACTTAAATTATTTTGTACACGGACAAGGAGGTTTATTAGATATTATTTATCAAAATAATTACTTATGGATTTCTTATTCAGAAAATCGAGGGGATTGGAAAACAAGTACCTCGATTGCAAAAGCTGAATTAAATAAAAAAAATTTAGATTTTAAAAATATATTTCAAGCTGAACCACCAATAGAATCTGGTTATCATTTTGGTTCAAGATTAGCTATAAAAGATAATTATCTTTTTGCTTCTGCTGGCGAAAGAGGTGGTGGTATGATTGCTCAAGATCCGACAAATCATCCTGGAAGTATTATCAGAATTTATTTAGATGGTAGTATTCCAAAAGATAACCCTAAGTTTGAAGGTAAATCAAATTGGTTACCAGAAATTTATCAAATTGGTGTTCGAAATCCTCAAGGTCTTACTCATTCCCCTTTTGATGGAAAAATTTATGCAAGTAACCATGGTGCAAAAGGTGGTGATTGGTTTGGTGAAATAAAAAAAGGAGAAAATTATGGTTGGAAAATTTTAGGTTGGGGTGGAACAAATTATTCAGGCTCAAAGATTGGACCTAAATGGAAACAAGGTTTTACCAAGGCAATCCAATACTGGGTACCTTCAATAGCAGCAAGTGCTATAACTATTTATAAGGGAAAAGAATTTAGTGAATGGAATGGCGAAGCGTTAATTACTTCTCTAAAAGATAAATCAATGAGAAAATTAAACTTTAAAAATTCATCTAAGATTGAAGAAACAATTATTTTCAAAGATAAAATTGGGAGAATAAGAGATATACAGGTTCACCCAGTTAATGGAAAAATATATTTTCTTGCGGGAAACAGTTTATGGTTAATGGAGAAAAAAAAATAATATGAAAGAAAGACCTTATCATCATTTACCTGATGGTACTTTCAGGAATCCAAAAGGATCTCCAGTAATAATATCCAGATCAGGAAAATTTTCTTATAGAACTTTCAGTAAATTAAGAAAAAAAGTTGATTTATCTTATCCAAAAGAACATGTGATTGAAAAAGAAAAAGTATTAGCTGATTTAGAAAAATATAAAGATAATGATTATATTGCTTGGATAGGTCACGCAACATACCTTATAAAATTAGGTGGAACTACAATTATAACAGATCCTGTATTTTCAAAGAATGCTGGACCACTTATCTTTGGTCCAAAAAGATTTACTAATCCTGCAGTAAAATTAAACGAGATACCTAAAACGGATATATTTTTACTCACTCATAATCATTACGATCATCAGGACATGTCAACAATTAGAAATTTTCCTTTTAAGAGTGCAAGAGTATTAACACCTCTAAATCTTGGTAAATATTTTAAAGGATATAGAGATGTAAATGAAATGGATTGGTATGATCAAATAATTATAAATGAGAATTTGAAAATTTCTTTACTTCCTGCAGTTCATTGGTCAAAGAGAAGTTTAACAGACACTAATAAAACTTTGTGGGGTAATTTTCTTATAGAATATAAAAATAAAAAAATTTTATTCGCATGTGACACTGGATATGGGGAAATCTACAAAAAACTAGGAGAAAAATACGGTCCTATAGATCTGACAATGATTAATATTGGAGCTTATAATTTCAAACCAATGTTTGATAAAACAATTTATCATACTACACCAGAAGAAGCCTTGAATGTTGCACAGGACCTAAAAAGTAAAAAAGTATTAGGAATGCATTGGGGAACATTTGTTTTGTCATTAGAGCCAATTATGGAACCCCCAATTAGATTTAAAAATAGTGCTGAAAAATATGGTTTTAATAAAGAAGATGCAATTATTTTTAAAATTGGAGAAGTTAGTCCTCTAGATAAATTTTTATAGAGTTAAATACTCAATTGCAAAAAATATAGTCCCTATAGATGCAATAGTAGATACAAAAATTGCTTTTATTATATTTTCGGGACTTACATTATAAGCGGCACATAAAACTATAGAAGTAACTCCACAAGGTGCAACACTCACAAAGAAAGCACCCGGTATTTCTGCAGGCAATCCTGCATTAAAAAAAACTAATCCAATTAACAGTAAAATAATCGGGGAAAAGACTAATTTTAAAACTGAAATAGAAACAGATAATTTGTTAATTACATTTTTAGTATAAAATGAGAGAGTTATGCCAATTGCAAACAATCCAACTGGTGAAACACATGCTGCAAGTTTAGACAAAGTGTACTCAATCGGTGTTTGATCAATATTAAAATTTAATAATAAAAATAATAGACCTATAATTATTGAGAGAATAAATGGGTTTAAAAATAAATTTTTAATAAAATTAAATAAATTTACATTTTTTTTTGTAGATAATTCGAGAAAAAAAGCAATTATAGATAATAAAATTATCCCATCCATTAATATGATACTTGCAACTTGTGTAATTACATTTTGTTGAAAATAAATTTCTGTTATTGGCAAAAGCAAAGTCACATGGTTTGATAATGCAACTGTTAAAGCCCAAATTATAGACTCTGGGATTGATCTTTTAAAATATTTTGAAGTAATTAAGTAAGTGATAATTCCGCATATCGATTGCATAATTAAATAAGAAAAAATTTGTTTGAAATCTACTTGTCCAATTTCATTTTGTGCTATTAGTTTAATTATCAATGCTGGAACTGCAATATAGAACAAAAAAAGATTTAAAATTTTAGCATGACTAAGGTCTAAGACTTTTAACTTACCAAATACAAACCCTAAAAAAGTAATAAATATAAATGGAGTTAGCCCTAAAAAAATTGTGAACATAAATTATTTGATTGTTATTCTATGCATTATTCTATTTCCTTTGAAAGGTGTTGCTTGATGAAGCATAGATCTATTATCCCATATAGCTAATTGATTTTTTTCCCACGGCAAAGAAAATTGAAACTTTTTCTTAATTTGATGTTTAAATAAAAATTTTTTTAATTTTTCTTGATTTTTTATCTTTGAGCTAAAACCAACAAAATGTCCTGGACTGCAATAAATCGAATAATTTGTACTGATTTTCCTAATTATTTTATGTGAAGATTTAAGTTCTTTAATATTTTTTCCTTTTTCTTTTACTCTTTCTTTTGTTGTAACCGAGATTGGACCCTCAGAGGAATATTTGCCTTTGATGTTTTTAAATTTTCTTTTTATTGGACTAGGTAATTCTTTATAAGCAAGATATTGAGAAGAAAATTCTGTATTAGCTTTTCCTTTTTTTGGTACAAGTTTAGAAAGTAACATTGTAAATCTTGGCGGCTTTTTTGTATAAATTGAGTCAGTATGAAATTGTTCACCAAAACTTGGGCCTTTATCAGTTAATTTTCTTTGTACCACTGTAATTTGAGGAAATTTTTTATTTAAACCTTTTAGTCTTGGATAGTTGGCTAAATTTCCAAAATATTTTGCAAACCTAATGAAAAATTTAGAAGTTAATTTTTGTTCCTTAAAATATAACATTCCATATTTATTCAGTGCTTTTTTGATTTTTGAAATATCTTTATTTGAAATATCTTTTAAATTTACAATTATTTGTGCACCAATATTTTTTTTATTTGGAATTATTTTTAACATTTTTTAGAAAAAATTTTTTTAGGTGATTTATAGTTTTTTTAGGACTTTCCTCTGGAATGAAATGATCTGAATTAATTTCTGAACCATAGATTTTTTTGTTCGTATATTTTTGCCAAATTTTAATCGAATTAAATTGCTTTCCAACTACTCCTTTTTTTCCCCACAAAACTTGGATAGGAATATTTAATTTTTTATTTCTATCTTTTTTATCGTGCTCTAAGTCTATAGTCGCCGCAGCTCTATAATCTTCACATGTTGCATGAATTCTTTTATTTTGTTTAAAGACTCTAAAATACTCATTTTCAACTCTTCCAATCGCTCGTTTTGATGACCTATTAAACCGACTATGTAGCCATCTTTTAGGGTCTGCCATTATCATTTTTTCCGGTAAAGGTGCAGGCTGTATTAAATAAAACCAATGAAAATATCCTTTTGCAAATTCCATATTTGTATGCTCATACATATCTAGAGTTGGACAAATATCTAATACACTTAAAGCCATAATTTTATTTCTATAATCTCTTGCCATTCTATGTGCAACTCTCCCGCCTCTATCATGTCCAGCAACAAAAAATTTTTTAAATTTTAATTTACTCATCAATTGAACCATATCTTTAGCCATTTCTCTTTTAGAATAATTTTTATGATTAGTACCACCAGGTAAAACTAAACTATCTCCATATCCTCTAAGGTCAGCAACTATTACAGTGAAATATTTACTAAGCTCAGGGGCAGTCTTGTGCCACATCACATGTGTTTGGGGATATCCATGAAGTAATAATAAGGGGGGACCGTTACCTTTAAATCTACAAAAAATTTTACCCTTGCTTACTTTAACAAATTTTTTTTTAAAACCATTAAACATGATTAAACTATTTAATTATCTAATAGTTTATTTTTTGCCTTTTCAAATTCCTCTTGAGAAATAATTTCTTTTTCTTTTAAATCATTCAATTTAGTAAGTTCATCACTTAAATTGCTGCTTTGTTCATCAGAATTTTCGCTTGTCTCCCTACCCCCACTTTTAGCTTCCTCTTTCTCAGCTCTATTAGCTTCCTTAGACTTAAAACCATTCATAATTGCCATTCCGCCTAAGTATAAAACATAAGCCATAATAGGAATAACCAATCCAAAAAAAATTATTTTTTCCATAATTTAATCTTCATCTTCTTCACGCCAGTTTTTTTCATACATTAAATATGCAGCGTATATTACTGATACAGTACCTACAATCATACCATAATCAAAACCAGTTTGCTTGTCATGCAAATACCAACCTAACTGAGTTGCCCCAATAGGTGGAACTGTAAGAAGCAAAAAAATTATACCAAATCTGTATGGTCTTTTAGGTTTTTTCATCCTAATAAATTAACAGATTACAGCTTATGGTTTAATTATTAAATTTGCGATCTTTTGAAACAGTCAATCGTATTTTTAAGCAAACAAGCAATGGTCATTGGACCTACACCGCCTGGAACTGGTGTAAGTGCTTTTGCATTTTTTGAAACTTCATCAAAATGAACATCACCAACTATACCGTTGTCAGTTTTATTGATACCAACATCAATAACAATAGCATCTTTTTTAACCCAATCTCCTCTTACAAGTTCGGGTATACCTACAGCTGCAACAATAATATCTGCCTCTAAACATTCAGCTTTTAAATCTTTAGTTTTTGAATGAGTTATAGTTACGGTACAATTTTCTTTTAAAAGAAGTTGTGTCATTGGTTTACCATTTAAATTTGATCTACCCACAACCACAGCTTTTTTACCACTTAAATTAGGTTCAATTTTTTTAATCAACAAATAACATCCAAGCGGAGTACAAGGTATCGAACTTTCATAACCAGATGATAGATTGCCTACATTCATTGGATGAAATCCATCTACGTCTTTTGAGGGATGAATAGCTTCTATTACCTTCTGCTTATCAATATGCTTAGGTAAAGGAAGTTGAACTAAAATTCCTGAAACAGTTTCATCGCTGTTTAGTTCTTGAATTTTTTCTAGAACAGTCTTTTCTTCAATTGAGTCTGGATATTTAATTACTTCAGATTTTAATCCTACCTCATTTGCTGACTTCTCTTTATTTCTTACATAAATCTGACTAGGTGTTAAATCACCAATAAGTATTACTGTTAAACCTGGTACTTTATTATGTTTTGATTTTAACTCTGCAACTTCTTCCTTTAACTCTGCTCTTAATTCTGCGGCTGCTTTTTTTCCATCAATTAAAATCATATTTCTCTCTTAAAAAATCATTGGTGCGATGTACAGCTTCATACACATTTCGATAAACCAAATCAATAAAAGAAGAATGATTGGAGAAATATCTAGTGAACCTAAATTTGGCAAAAAACGTCTAATTTTATTCAGAAATGGCTCGGTTAATTTGTAACTCAACTCTAAAATTGCATACACAAACCTATTTTGAGTATTGAGAACGTTAAAAGCTATTAACCAACTTACAATAACATTGGCGATTACAACATAAGAGTATAATTTTAAAATTTGTAAAACTAAATAAAAAATAGCTATCATTTTTTCTCAACGTAAATCGACTGACTTGGGAAAGCAAATGAAGCACCATTTTTTTCTACAATTTCTTTAATCGCAATCGCTAATCTTTCTTTTACATCAAGCCAATTATTCCAACTTCCTGTTTTTGTAAAGCATCTTACATACATATCTATTGAACTATCAGAAAATTTATCAACTCTTACCGCAACACCAATTGAGGTATTATAATCTTCGCTTGAATTAATATGACTTTCGATTTCATCTCTAATTTTTTTTAACTGATCTACAGTAGTGTCGTATTGAAGCGTAATAATCCAACTGATTAACCAATTTGAAGTTTCACTTACATTTACAACTGCGTTTTCGGCAAATTGAAAATTTGGAATAATAGCAAGAGATTTATCAAACTTTCTAATTGTTGTTGATCTAAATCCAATCTTTTCTACTACACCTTCAATAATACCCTCGACAGCTATCCAATCTCCAATTTTAAATCTCTTTTCAACTAAAACTAAAATTCCTGATATTAAATTTTTGAATAAATCTTGTGCCCCTAATGCTACAGCAACACCAAACAATCCAAGACCTGCAATGATTGGACCTATTTTAATTCCCCACAACTCTAAAACTGCTGCTAAACCTAAAATAAAAATTAAAATTTTTAACGATTTAATTATCCAGCCAATAAGTTCTCTTGTTAACAATTTGTCTAAACCACTAAGTATGTATGAGATTGGTTCTATGATTTGGTGAATTACCCAAAAAATTAAAATAGTGATCAACGTTCTATTAATTGTATCTACCACTTCTCTTCCTTCTAATGAGAAAGTCATGTAGTAACTTGCAATAAAAAATCCTAATACAATCGGTAAAAATCTTGCTGGACCTACAAGTGATTGAACAAAAGTATCATCTAATTTATTTGTTGTTCTTTTCGAGATAATTTCTAATTTTTTAATAACTAATTTGCTTATTAGACCTCTAAAAATTAAAAACAGTAAAAATATTCCAATACCAATTAAGATTTGAAAAATATCAACACCAAGAATTCCTTTATTCCATACTGATAAAAACATCTCTGAAAAATTATTAATTAATTCCATTTCTAAATTTTATATAACAAAAACTCTTCTTCTCCAGGGTTAAAAAGAAAAATCTTTTTCCATTTGATTTCGTTCAGTATTGACGAGGTTTTTTCGCCTATACACATCAAATTTGTATTCATCCATAAATTTTCGGTTTGGTAAATCTTTATGAAATTTAAGAAACTTGACGCACTATTTTGAGAGTAAACATAGACCATATCAGGCATATTTAATTTTAATTCATTAACAAATTTCTCATCAAATTTTTGATTATGATATACTCTGTAATTAATAATTCTTTTTACCTTAAAACCTTCGCTTAATAACTGTTGATCTAAATCAACCGATATTGTTTCACCACTTACGTAAAGTAATTCTTTATTTTTGGACTCATAACTTTGTATAATTAACTCCTTTAAGTTTGTAACATTTCCTTCAGCTGCAATTGTATTTTGAAAACCAACACTTCTTGCTTTGTTTTCTGTAGCGTTTCCAACACAAAAGCATTTAATATTTTTATCTAATTTTACTGTGTTTAAAAATTTTACTGCATTTGCACTAGTAAAAACAATTCCACCATATTCAGAAAAGTTAATTTCTTCATAATTAACCTTTTCAATTCTAATTAATGGAAGATGAGAAACTTGATGTCCTAATGATTGAAATTTTAGTATCATTTCAGAACAATCCTCCAGTGGTCTAGTTAACAAAATATGCATATTATCTTTTATATGAATTATTTGATTTTGTTTTTAAAAGTATTCCAATCTCTTTACCAATTTCTTTAAACTCATTTAAATTACCAACTTTTTTTTCATAAAACCTTTGTTTACCATCTAAAGAAAAAAGTTCAGCCTCCACTATAATCTTATCTCCATCAACCACTGAATGAGCACCAATTGCTGTTTCACAATCTCCATCTAAAACTTTTAAAATATTTCTCTCAAGATGAGCTCTTTTATGTGTTTCCTCATGATTAATTTTGTTTAAAATAGAAATTGTCTCATCATCATTTTCCCTGCACTGAAGAGCAATTACGCCTTGTCCTGCACTAGGAATTATTTCTTCAGCTGAAAAAATTTCTGAGATTTCATTTTCAAATTTTAAAAATTTGATACCAGCATAAGATAAAATAATTGCATCATACATCCCTTCATTCAATTTTCTAATTCTAGTATCTACATTTCCTCTAATTAGTTTACAGTTCAAATCTTGTCTAATTTTTTTTATTTGAAATTCTCTTCTATATGATGAGGTACCAACAATTGACTTTTGATCTAAGTCTTTAAGTTTTTTTTTGTTCTTTGTGATTAAAATCTCTCTAGGGTCATTTCTTTCAAGAAAAGAATCAGTCCTTAATCCTTCTGTCTCATTCGCGGGCATATCTTTCAGCGCGTGAACTGCAATATCAATATTTTTTAACTGAAGTTCTTTTTCAATATTACTAGAAAACAAACCTTTGCCACCAAGCTCAGATAATCTTATATCCTGTACTTCGTCACCTTTAGTTGTAATTGATTTAATTAAAATATCTTCATTACCAAGGTCGGTATTTTCAATAATCTTATCTTTAGCTTGTTGAGCATAAAGTAAGGCAAGCTTGCTACCCCTAGATCCAATTATTATTTTTTTTCTCATAAAAAATTATTTCTTACTTGTATAAAGATTGTACAATTATTAAAAACTATTTGAATGAGCAAAAAACCCTTAATTCTTGGAATAGAGTCTAGTTGTGATGAAACAGCAGCTTCTTTAATAACTGAAAATGAAGAAGGATTCCCAGTAGTTTTATCCAACATTGTTTCAAGCCAAGTGGAGGTTCATAAGGAGTTTGGTGGTGTAGTTCCTGAACTAGCAGCACGTTCACACATTGAAAAAATTGATTGGATCGTCAAAAAAGCTATTGATGAAAGTGGAAGAAAAATTGAAGAAATAGATGCGGTTGCTTCTACCGCTGGTCCTGGATTAATTGTTTGTTTATCAGTTGGGTTAAGTTTTGGTAAAGCTTTCGCAACAGCAATGAATAAACCTTTTATTGCTGTTAATCATTTAGAGGGCCATGCTTTAAGTCCAAAACTAAATACAAATTTAAATTATCCATATTTACTTCTTTTAATTTCAGGTGGGCACTCACAATATTTAAGTGTTCAGAACCTTGGTAAATATAAAAGATTAGGAACAACTATTGATGATGCATTAGGTGAGGCGTTTGACAAGACGGCAAAGCTTTTAGGAATAGAATTTCCAGGAGGACCTCAAATAGAAATTTTAGCTAAAAAAGGTGATCCAGAAAAATATGATTTACCAAGACCAATTTTCAGCAAAGGAGGATGCAATCTTTCTTTTGCAGGTCTTAAAACTGCCGTGCTGAAGATAAGCAAAACAATTAAATCAGAACAAGATAAATATGATCTTGCAGCATCTTTTCAAAAAACAATTGAGGAAATTTTATATAAAAAAACAAAGATTGCTTTTAATGAATTTGAAAAAATAAATGAATTAAATGAAAAAATTTTCGTTGTTGCTGGAGGAGTTGCAGCAAATAAAAAAATTAGGTCTATGTTAATTAATCTATGTGAAGAAAATAATTATAAAAGTATTTTTCCACCTATAGAGTTTTGTGGAGATAATGCAGCAATGATTGCAATGGTTGGTTTGGAAAAATTTAAAGTAAATCAATTTGATGATTTAGATTATCCAGCAAAACCTAGATGGCCTTTAGATGAAGATGCAGCTTTTCTCAAGGGTGCTGGAGTTCAATTGTAATGCAATATTGGTTGATGAAATCTGAACCAGATGTTTGGTCAATTGACCAGCAAAAAAAAGCTGGTGTTAAAGGTGCACCCTGGGATGGAGTCAGAAATTATCAAGCTGCAAAGAATTTAAAAAGTATGAGGAAAGGAGATCTATGTTTTTTTTATCATTCAAACATAGGAAAAGAGATAGTTGGAATAGTAAAAGTTATTAAAGAATCTTATATAGATAAAACAGACAAGACAGGGAGATTTGTTGCTGTTACTGTTCAATTTAAAAGCAAATTTTCAAAGCCCATAACGCTTGAAAGTATTAAAAAAAATAAGGATTTAAGCCATTTGGCTCTAATTAAGCAAAGTAGACTTTCTGTAATGCCAGTTGATTATAAAAGCTGGAAAATTATAACTAACATGAGTAGAATTTAAAAAAAAAATTATCTCATGCCAAAGAAAAAAAAGAGAAAAAACAAAATAAGAAAAAAAAGATCTAAAGTAAGAAAAAAAACCTCAAAAAAGATCAAGAAGAGATCTAAAGTTAGAAAAAAATCTTCTAAAAAAATAAAAAAAAAAGTTAAAGCAAAAGAAGAAAATGGAAATACGCCTCCTGAAGTTGTTATTAAAACAAAACCAGAGTGGATTAAAAGTAGTTTAGCAAATAAAAGTAAGTACCAACTAAAATATTCTCAATCTATAAAAAGTAATGATGAATTTTGGAGAAAAGAAGGAAAAAGAATTACGTGGATCAAACCTTATAAAAAAATTAAAGATGTAAAATACAGTACTGAAGAAGTTAAAATTAAATGGTTTGAAGATGGTACTTTAAATGCTTCAGCCAATTGTATTGATAGACATTTAAAAGATAAAAAAGATAAAACTGCAATTATTTGGGTAGGTGATGATCCAAAAGATAGTCAAAAAATTTCTTATAAACAACTTCACCAAAAAGTTTCAAAAGCAGCCAATGGTTTAAAAAAATTGGGAATTAAAAAAGGTGATCGTGTAACAATTTATTTAACGATGATTCCAGAGTTAGCAATTTTAATGCTAGCTTGTGTAAGAATTGGTGCAGTTCATTCAATTATTTTTGGAGGCTTTTCAGCAGATTCGATTTCAGGAAGAGTAAATGATTGCGAGTCTGAATACATAATAACTGCAGATGAAGGTGTCCGAGGTGGAAAAACTATTCCACTTAAATATACAGTTGATGAAGCTTTAATGAGTTGTCCAAATGTTAGGAAATGTATTGTTGTTAAACGAACAGGTAATTATATTAACTGGGATCAAAATAGAGATGTTTGGTATCATGATTTAATTAAAGATGTTCCTAATCATTGTGAACCTGAGGAAATGAATGCCGAGGATCCTTTATTTATTTTATATACTTCTGGTTCAACAGGTAAACCTAAAGGGGTTCTTCATACTACTGGTGGTTATATGGTTTATGCATCAATGACTCATCAATATATTTTCAACTACAAACCAAAAGATATTTATTGGTGTACTGCTGATATTGGCTGGGTAACTGGACATAGTTATATTATTTACGGACCACTTTCGAATGGTGCAACAACTATAATGTTTGAAGGTATTCCAAATTATCCTGATAGTTCAAGGTGGTGGCAAATAGTTGATAAATATAAAGTGAATACTTTTTATACAGCCCCAACTGCAATAAGAGCATTAATGCGTGAGGGAGATAAGCCCGTTAAAAAAACATCTAGAAAATCACTTAAACTTTTAGGAACTGTGGGAGAACCAATAAATCCAGAGGCTTGGATGTGGTATTATAAAACTGTGGGTAATTCTAAGTGCCCAATTGTAGATACATGGTGGCAAACGGAAACTGGAGGTATAATGATTGCTCCTCAAACAGGTGCTATTCCTCTTAAACCTGGGTCTGCAACAAAACCTTTCTATGGAATTAAGCCAGTCCTTGTTGATAAAAACGGTAAAGAAATTAAAGGAGCTGGAGAAGGAAGATTATGTATAGCTCAATCATGGCCTGGCCAAATGAGAACAGTATATGGAGATCATCAAAGATTTATTGATACTTATTTTTCTCAATTTAATGGGAAATATTTTACTGGTGATGGATGTCGAAGAGATAAAGATGGTTATTACTGGATCACTGGTCGTGTAGATGATGTAATAATTGTTTCAGGTCATAACCTGGGGACAGCTGAAATTGAAAGTGCTTTTGTTGCTCACCCAAAAGTAGCAGAAGCTGCTGTGGTTGGTTATCCTCATGATATTAAAGGTAATGGTTTGTATTGTTATGTAACCTTAAATGCAGGAGAAACAGAAACAGGCGAACTTGAGAGAGATTTAAAGCTTTGGGTTAGAAAACAGATAGGACCCCTAGCAACACCAGATCTAATTCATTTTACTCCAGGACTTCCAAAAACGAGATCTGGAAAAATAATGAGAAGAATTTTAAGAAAAATTGCTGCTAATGAGCATGGTCAATTAGGAGATACAACTACTTTAGCGGATCCGAGTGTAGTTGATAGTTTAGTTGAGAATAGAAAAAATATTTAAAACTGAATTAAATCTTTAAACTCTTGTTTAACAACATCCCATTTTAAAATCATCGAATTTAAAACGATCTTTCGATCTAAGGTTTTTAATTCATCTGCAATTGGAGCCCATTTATATAAAGAGAGAGCACTAGGATTAAAAGGTAAGTCTTGATAATAAACATCCCAATTAATTTTTTCTAATCGTTCATCAAAACTTTTCCTAGCTTCATCAATAATATTTAATGGCATCTTGTTAGAAATTTCATCATCTAAAATTTTGTTAAAAATTTCGTTTGCATTATGAATATCCTTATAATTGAAATTAGCTTTCAAATACGAAAAAGTAAAAAAAGTTAAATCTTGTAATGCAACTGAATAAATATTCCATTTAGCAAGATTTACTGATGACATAAATTCATCATTATCAAAATGAAGAACGTATCTTGTTCCCATTCTAGTTTTAAGATAATTATATAAAGTAACCTGAGTAGCCCAGGCAGATTTTGTTTGAATAAACTGCTCTAACTCATCCAAAGTTTTTATTTTTTTTTTGGGAATAAACGCCTTAAACATGGCAAATAAATATGTTTTGAAATCTTCAAGTTTTATGTCTCTCCAAGTTAATTTGTATTTTCCCATGTTAATTTGTAAGTGCGCCAATTATATCTTAAAAAAGCAAGTAAATAAGTACCTTATATGGTGAATTTTAGGTCTTTTCAAAACCTTCATAATGGTTATGGTTTCAACCAGTTATAACTAAATAGAGAGGTATAAATGTCAAATCAACAAAAACACTGGGAAAAAACCAGGGGATTGTTATTTATAACACTGGCAATCTGGTTTGTTTTCTCAATTGGCATCTTTCTCTTTGGAGCTGAAATGAACGAGGTCACAGGACCTTTCGGTTATCCGTGGACATACTGGTTTACATGTCAGGGATCTCTTGGTGCATTTGTAATCCTAATTTTCTGGTTTGCGAATAGACAAGAAAAAATCGATGAAGAGTTCGGCTTTAGCGAAAGAGAGGACGAATAATGAAAGGTAATTTCATAGATAATTTGCCTAAGATTTACGGAATCTATACAGGAGGATTTGTAGGTTTCATAATCATTATGGCAATTGCTGAGCAGATGGGTATGACAGCTAAAACGATAGGTATCGCTTTCGTTGCATTTACTGTATTCATCTATGCATTAATCGGTTATCTATCAAGAACAGCCCAAGCAGATGCATATTATGTAGCTGGAAGGCAAGTACCAACAGTCTTCAACGGAATGGCGACTGCAGCAGACTGGATGTCTGGTGCATCATTCGTTGCTATGGCAGGTGGTATTTACTTTAAAGGTTACGGTTATATGGCTCTACTTGTTGGTTGGACTGGTGGATACGTGCTTGTTGCATCTTTATTAGCACCATACTTAAGAAAATTTGGCTGTTATACAGTCCCAGATTTTATAGGTACTAGATACGGTGGTAATTTAGCTAGATTTAGCGCAGTTGTAGTTTTAACTGTTGCTTCATTTACTTATGTGACTGCACAAATTAACGCTACGGGTACTATTGCATCTGTTGCACTTGATATCCCATTCCAATACGCAGTTTATGTTGGACTAATAAGTATTTTATTATGTTCAATGTTAGGTGGTATGAGAGGGGTAACTTGGACACAGGTTGCGCAATACATTGTACTAATTATAGCTTATCTACTTCCAGTATTCTGGATCAGTAACAAAATGGGTGCGGGTTTCTTCCCTCACTTTATGTTAGCTGACGAGGTAGCTAGAATTGGTGAATTAGAACAACAGTTCGGTTTTGTTAAAAACGCAGCTGCTGATCTAAAATCAGTACCTAAAGGCTTAGCAGGAATAACTAAAGCTCACTCTGCAGTGAACGCTACACCTTGGGCATTTATTTCATTAGCATTAGCGATGATGATGGGAACAGCTTCATTACCGCACGTGATGATGAGATACTTTACTACTCCAAGTGTAAAAGCAGCTAGAAAATCAGTAGGTTGGTCATTATTCTTTATCTTCCTACTTTACTCTTCTGCTCCAATGTTAGCTACATTATCTAAGTTATCATTGATCGACCCGAATTTACCAACTGGTATTATCGGTAAGACATTTGCAGAAGTAGAAGCGATAGATTGGTATCAGAACTGGAACCAAGCAAACCTAATGTTTATCAGCGACTTTAACGGAAATGGAACTCTTGAATTAAATGAGTTCTTCATGGGTGGTAAAGCCGTTGTATTAGCAACACCAGAGATAGCTGGATTACCTTACGTAATTTCAGGTCTTGTTGCTGCAGGAGGTATGGCAGCTGCCATGTCTACTGCTGATGGTTTGATTCTAGCGATTGCAAACGCTATATCACATGATGTTTACTATAAGATCATTGATCCAAAAGCGGAAACTGCAAAAAGACTACTTGTTGCGAGGGTATTACTTGTAATAATTGGTTTTGCTGGAGCAACTATTGCAGCAATGGAGATTCAAGGAATCTTAGGTTCGGTTATCTGGGCTTTTGATTTTGCGATGTCTGGATTGTTCTTCCCACTTGTACTTGGTGTATGGTGGAAGAGAGCTAATAGACAAGGTGCGATTGCTGGTATGCTAGGTGGTCTTGTCGCTGGTGCGTGGTACTTAGTTTGGGTACGAACTGGTGGAAGTGGATTCCTAGGAATTACACAGTTAACATTTGGTATCTTCGGATCAGCTGTTAGTTTAGTTTTAATGGTAGTAGTTAGTTTAATGACTGCAGAACCAGATAAAGCTACTCAAAAAATGGTTGATGATGTACGTGTACCAAGTGGTAAATCCATTCTTGGTAAATCACACTAAATAATCTTTTAAAGGGGCGATTAATTTCGCCCCTTTTATTTCAATACTTTTTCCAATATAAATTTTGAATGTCAGCCAATTTTCATCCTTTAATATATTTTATAGATTATTTGCTTGGGATCATCATGTGGACTCTAATTGGAAGAGTGGCCATGAACATTTTTCAAAGGGAAGACTCTCAATTCTTTTTCATGAGAGTATTCGTAAAATATACCAACCCTTTAATAAAATTGTTTAAACCGGTTACACCGTCATTTATCATTGGGCCATTAGTGCCTTTATATGTTGCTTGGTTCTTCTACATGATTAGATTTTATCTAATGCCTTGGATCTTGGGATATTCGGTAATGGGAATGTTGTCATTTCCTTTGGAGAGTGAAATTTCTAGACAAATTTATCAATTTTTTAATTCATTTTAATTTTTAAAATTGATAGTAGTTAATCTATCAATCAATGAAAAATATACAAATTTCTCCATCAATTTTATCAGCTGACTTTAGTCAATTAGGTTCAGAAATTAAAAGACTCGAAGAAGGTGGGGCTGATATGATTCATGTGGATGTCATGGATGGTCATTTTGTTCCTAATTTAACTATAGGGCCACCTGTAATTAAAGCTCTTCGTAAACATTGCTCATTAAAATTTGATGTTCACTTAATGATATCACCAGTTCATAAATATATAGATGCTTACGCTGATGCGGGAGCAGATATTATTACTATTCATCCTGAGGCAACCGATAATTTAGAAAATTCAATTAAAAAAATAAAAGAAAAAAATAAAAATGTTGGAGTTTCGCTTAATCCTGAAACTAAAATTGATTTAATAATAGATTTATTAGATCAAATAGATTTAGTCCTAATTATGAGTGTAAATCCTGGATTTGGAGGACAAAAATTTATGCCAGAAGTTTTAGATAAAATTAAAGAATTAAAAAAAATAAGAGAGCAAAAAAAGTTAGATTTTGATATAGAAATTGATGGTGGAATCAATTTTGATAACTACAAAAGTGCAATTGATGCTGGTGCAAACATTCTTGTTTCCGGTACTACAGTGTTCAAAAGTAATGATGGAGATATAAAAAAAAATATTAATTTATTAAAATTAAAATAAGTTAATGATTAATACAAATTCCTTAGGCATTTTAGGTCAATTTTATTTTAATATAAAAGAAAGTTTTAAATCAATTTATCAAAATTCAAATTTTTACGAAAAAAAAATATCGAAAACTTTTGATAATAGTTTTGAATATAAACCGAGTCCCCATTTACTTTCGTCTATAATAAAATACCAGAATAAAAAATATAAAATTGAAGACTTTGCTATTGAATCAATTTGGCAAAATAATTTAAAATCAAAGGATTATGAAAAATTAAATAATTTTTTTTGGTTTTTTAGCTTAGATTTAAAATCTTCAAAAAAAACTACACAAACAGTTATAAAAAATTGGATTTCAAATAATAGTAAATATCAGAAAAAAAGCTGGGAATTTGATTTAACAGCAAAAAGAATTATTTCATGGTTATCAAATCATCAACTAACTTATGAAGATAGTGACCAAGAATATAGATCCAGTTTTGATCATATGATTCAAAAACAAACTAATCATTTGTTAAACGAAATCAATAACTCAAAAGAAGTGGAGAATAAGATGATTGGGTGCGCTGCAATCATTTTAACTGGACTAGCTTACAAAAATGAAAAACAATATCTTTTAAATGGATTGAATTTATTAAAAAATATCATTAAATCCTCAATTGATAATCAAGGCTTTCCAAAATCAAGAAATATTCAACAACTTATATTTTATTTAAAATATTTTATAATTATTAGGGAGTGGTTTAAAGAGTCTCAGAGTTTAATTCCTGAATATATTGATGAGACCATTTATTATTTGGGATCAAGTTATGCTTTCGTTTGGCAAAATATTAAGCAGGATATTTTTTTTAATGGTAATTTTTCTTCTGAAAATAAAGAATTTGATCAATATTTAAAAAGATTTGGTTATACTTTCAAAAACCAAATTAATGAAATTGGTGGATATGCAATTCTTAAAAATAAAAAAATAATTCTTGCTGCTGATATTGGATCTAGTCCCCATAAAACCTTTTCCAACGACTATCAAGCAGGTGCCTTATCATTCGAAATAATTTCAAATGATAAAAAATTAATTTCAAATGCTGGTTATTACTCAGATGGAGACAATAAATTTAATAAATTATCAAGAAGTACCTCTCTTCATTGTGCTTTAACTATTGAGGATTATTCTTCTTGTAATTTTGTAAAGCATCAAAAAAATTTGATTATTGATAAAGGACTGAAAGTATCGAAAAAAAATGTAGTTTTTGAAAATAATTATTGGAAAGTATCAGGTACACATGATGGATATTTAATTAAATTTGGAGCCATTTATGAGAGAGAGATTGAATTCTACCCAGAACAAATGAAATTTATTGGCTATGATAAGTTATTTAGAAAAAACCCAAGTAAAGAAATTAAATTTGATATTAGATTTCATCTTGATCCAAACTCAAAAGTAATGAAAACACAAGATAACAAATCAATACTAATTGAATTAGATGAGGAAGGTTGGAAATTTACTTGTGATAACTTTGATATTAATATTGATAATGGTTTATATTTCGGTAATAAAAATTCATATAAAGAAAACCAAAATATTTTTATCTCAGGTATGAATAATGAAAAAGAACAGATAATAAAGTGGGAGATAAATAAATTATAATGAAAAAAAAAATCAAAACAGCTCTCATCTCTGTATCTGATAAAAATAACTTAAAACCATTGCTAAATATTTTAAAAAAGAACAAAATTAAAATAATTAGCTCAGGTGGTACTTCTAAAGAAATTAAAAGATTAAAATTTAAATGTTTAGAAGTATCTGATTTTACTAATTCCCCTGAGATTTTAGAGGGTAGAGTAAAAACTCTTCATCCGAAAATCCATGCAGGGATTTTAAATAAAAGAGAAAAAAAATCTCACTTAAATGATCTTAAAGAAAATAATTTTGAGAATATTGATTTAGTCATAGTTAATTTTTATCCATTTGAGAACACTCTTGAAAAAACAAATAATCATCAAAAAATTATTGAAAATATAGATGTAGGTGGTCCTACAATGGTTAGATCGGCGGCAAAAAACTACAATGATGTAGCTGTAATAACTTCTTCAGATCAGTATGAGGAATTAATTGAAGAACTAAAAAAATTCAAGGGATCTACTACTTTAAATTTTAGAGAAAAACTATCGAGAATAGCGTTTGCTGAGACGGCCTATTATGACTCTATGATTTCAAACTATTTTAATAAAAAAACAAATACTATTTTCCCTAAGAAAAAAATTTTTCATGGAAATCTAATTGAGCAACTTAGATATGGTGAGAATCCTCACCAATTAAGCGCAATTTATTCAAGTAGTTCAAAAATGAACTTAAAACAAATTCATGGAAAACAGCTAAGCTATAATAATTATAATGACATATTTAGCGCTCTAACAATTTCAAGATCTTTGCCAAAAGGCAAAGGGACTGTAATAGTAAAACATGCTAACCCTTGTGGTGTTTCAGTTAAATCTGATCATTTGGAGAGCTACAAGTCTGCTCTTTCATGTGATCCTATAAGTGCCTTTGGTGGAATAGTTTCTTGTAATTTTAAAATTAAAAGTGATTTAGCTGTTGAATTAAATAAGTTATTTTTAGAGGTAATAATTGCAAATGGTTTCGATAGCAATGCAATCAAAATATTAAATGCTAAAAAAAACTTAAGATTGATTGATGGAACAAATTACACATTAGGAGAACTTTTTAAGTTTGTATCATTCAATCAAGATATAATGATACAATCAGAGGACTTAAATATATTCGCAAAAAAAAATTTTAAAGTTGTATCAAAACGAAAACCAACATCTAAACAGCTTAAAGATCTTATTTTTGCTTTTAATGTATGTAGGTATGTAAAATCAAACGCAATAGTATTAGCATCTAATGAAGCTACTGTTGGTATTGGTTCTGGTCAACCAAGTAGAATAGATAGTTGCCAAATAGCAATAAATAAAATGAAAAAATTTAATCTTCAGACTGATAATTTAGTAGCAGCCTCAGACGCATTTTTTCCTTTTATAGATGGTATCGAAAAATTAGTCCAATCAGGTGTTAGAGCTGTTGTTCAACCATCTGGATCAATAAGAGATAAAGAAATAATTAATTTTGTAAACGAAACTGACACTGTGCTTCTTTTTTCAAAGACAAGACACTTTAAACATTAGATATTTTATCTATTTTTGCAGCAAGGATAAAATCGCTCTCAGCTAGACCCTTTATCGCATGCGTAAATATTTTAATTCTCGCATAACCCCATCCAAACCATAGATCAGGATGATGACCTTCAGCTTCAGCTATTTGTCCAACTTTATTGACAAATTCCTGACTTTTTAAAAAGTTATCAAATTTAAAATTCTTGATTAAATGAAATCCATCAATTTTATCCTCTAAAACTTCCCAGCCATCAACTTTTTTAAGATATTTATGGATCTCCTCCAAACTAAATGGAGGAATATTTCCTTCACAAGGAACACACTTTTTATTAGCTAAATCACTCATAATTTTTTTTGGAGCGGGCAAAGGGGGTCGAACCCTCGACCTTCTCGTTGGCAACGAGACGCTCTACCACTGAGCTATGCCCGCTTATTCTACAAGTATTTAAATTAGTGGCTTTTTAAAAATTAAGCAAGAGACAAAATAATTTAACAACAAATTAAGCTTTATTTCTTTGTGACAATTTTAAATATTATTTTAAAATAATATTTATGCTACAAGATTTCTGATGAAAAAAGAAGAACTTCCCAATCAAGTTTCAGTATTTCCATTAAGTAACTTCATTATTTTTCCAAAAACAACTGTTCCACTAAATATTTTTGAGCCACGTTATATTGATATGATAAATGACAGTATGAAATTAAATAAATTAATTGGTATGATACAGCCAAAAACTTCTTACAAAAATCAAATTGTACCAGAACTACACGATGTTGGTTGTATGGGAAAAATTACAAGTTTTAGAGAAACGGATGATGGTAGGTTTTTGATTGAATTGAAAGGATTAATAAGATTTAAAAAAGTTGATGAAATAGTTACTGATAAGAAATACAGAGTTTTAAAAGTAAATTTCGAAAATTTTTATGAAGATTTAGTAAACAAAAAAGAGGAATTGAACTTCTCAGATCTTAAGTTTATTTTTAAAGACTTAAAATCATTGTTTGAAAAAAGAGGCTTCATAATAAATTGGAAAGCACTTGAAAAACAAAGTCTTGATGAAACAATAAATGCACTTGCAATGGCCTCTCCCTTCTCTTTAGAGGAAAAACAAATTTTATTAGAAGCAAAAAATTTAGATATAAGGAAAGACAAAATTTCTCAAATTTTAAGTACTTATACTTTTGATGATTTTGACAACACAACAATACAGTAAATTATATATTCATTCCTTTGTCAGCGATTTGAATAAAAAATTTATTGATAGAGGTATTCCTACCTAACAATTTTACTGATTTACTAAAAAAGCTATTATCGAATTTTCTTTCAAAATTAAAAAATTCATGAATTAAATTTATACCATTTAAAAACATATAGTTTTTATGTTTTAATTTATTTTCAAATTTACTATTTACAGAAATATCAATAGGTAAACCTAAATCAATTTTTTCTTTTATTATATTCATCAATGTATTTATATCTCTTATAGTCATATTAAAACCTTGACCCGCAAGAGGGTGAATTCTGTGAAGTAAATCACCAAATGCCAAAATATTTTCATAATAATAATTTCTTAAAGCACATGACTTCAAATCAAAAGTTTCTACTTTATTAATTCTTTTGATTTTGTATTTAAAATTATATTTTCTTATTAACTGATTTAAATCTTCTTTTATATTATTTTTTGAATTATGAATTGAATAAACAATTGATGTTTTGTTATTTGAAATTGGTAAAAAAGCCATAGGACCTTTCTTAGTAAAAATCTGAACAGCGATATCATTACAGATATTATCATGTTCAATAATAGTTGTGTATGCAAGACTATTGTAAGTTTTTATGATTTTTTTGTTAAAAAATTTTTTTGTAAATAAACTGTAGTAATCAGTATTTATAATTAAATTATATTCATTAAAATTAAACTTTTTTTTCTTTAATTTTATTTTTTTATAAAATTTACTGTTAGATAAACTCTTATTTATAATTTCACATAACTCGTAATTTTTTACAATTGAAAATAAATGATCTTTATGATTTTCAAAATTCAATATTTTTTCATTTTTTAAGTTATCACTATAAATTTCAATTTTTTTTATTTTCCAAGCAATTTTTGAGATATTAATTAAATTACAGTTAATATAGTCAAAATTGCTCTTAGATATACCAATAGTTCTTGATTGATTTTTTTTGTAATTTTCAACATCAAAAACAGCATCAACAAAGATACTTTGATTAACTAAAGCTTTTGCCAAAGTTAAAGCAGTCAAACCAGATCCAAGTATACAGACTTTCATATTAATTTTAATTTTAACAACAAAAATTAGATGATACAAAGTGATAAAATTGATTCATAAATATGGATATTAAAAAAACAGCTAGTTTGTTAACTAACTTTACAATTAAAAGACTTGCAGAAATTTTTGGTATATTAATTTTTGTTGCAGGATTACTACTATTCTTGTCATTATTAACCTATTCTCCTCAGGATCCTAATTTTATCTTCCCAGAAAATACAGAAATTAAAAACATTTTAGGTTTTGAGGGCAGTTTTGTAGCTGATTTATTTTTCCAGTCTATAGGCCTAATTTCTTATATGTTTTCAATTACTTTAATAATTACTGGTATCAATATTTTTAGAATTAAGGAATTTTTCTTGGTTATTGAAAATATTTTTTTTGCAATAATTTATTCGATATTTGGAACCTTATTCCTGGCGCATTTTTATTTTGAAGGTTTTTCACTTTATATAAATGGAAATGGTGGATTTGTTGGAAATTATTTTAATCAAACATTTTTAAATTTATTAATATTATCTAATGAAATATTTTTTTATTATTTTTTAATAATTTTAAATGTTTCTTTATTTTTGATAAGCATTAATTTTCATCCAATTAAATTTTATAAAATTTTAAGAAAAAAAATACAGATATTTAATGAAAGAAAAAATAAAAATTATACAGATAAAAGTGAAGTAATTAGTGAATATATTCCTCAGGAAGAAATAAAAAATCTTATTCAGGAGGACTTGCCCTTTATAAAGACAGAAAATAAAAATGATAATAAAGTCAAATTTAAATTACCATCATTAGATTTATTAAAAGCACCCACTAAAAATGAAAGAGATGGTTCAATCAAAAATGAGACTCATGATCCAGAATTTCTTGAAAAAATTTTATTAGATTTTGGTGTTAACGGTAAAATTAAAAAAGTAAGTCATGGTCCTGTAGTAACTTTAAATGAATTTGAACCAGCTGCTGGGGTAAAAGTTTCAAAAATAATTAATTTGTCAGATGACCTAGCTAGAAATACAAGCTCAGAGTCTGCAAGAATTTCTACGATTCCAGGAAGTAATACAATTGGTATTGAGTTACCAAACAATTCTAGAGAAAATGTTTATTTAAGTGAAATTTTAAGTAATTCTGACTTTAAAAAAAAAGAAGTTAAATTACCAATTGCCCTAGGTAAAAATATTTCTGGAAAACCTGTAGTTGGAGATTTATCATCAATGCCTCATCTTCTTATAGCTGGAACCACTGGATCGGGTAAATCTGTTTGCATTAATACAATTATACTCTCTCTTCTGTACCGTCATACATCTGAAAAATGTAAGTTTATTTTAATTGATCCTAAAATGCTAGAATTATCAACTTACGAAGGGATTCCTCATTTGTTATGTCCTGTTATCACAGAAGCAAAAAAAGCAGCATCTGTTCTAGGTTGGGTGGTTAAAGAAATGGAGAGTAGATATAGATTAATGACCAAAGAGGGTGTTAGAAATATTGATAGCTATAACTCTAAACACAAACTTCCAATGCCATACATAGTGGTAGTTGTTGATGAAATGTCAGACCTAATGCTTGTTGCTGGAAAAGAAATAGAGAATTATATTCAAAAATTATCACAGATGGCAAGAGCTGCAGGAATACATATAATTATGGCAACGCAGAGACCAAGCGTTGATGTAATAACTGGAACAATTAAAGCAAATTTTCCAACTAGAATATCTTTTCAAGTCACCTCTAAAATTGACAGTAGGACAATTCTTGGTGAGCATGGAGCTGAACAACTTCTGGGAAAAGGAGATATGTTGTATATGTCTTCAGCTAATCGAATAATAAGAATCCATGCACCTTTTATTTCTGATAATGAAATTGAAAAAATTAATACTTTTTTAAGATCACAGGCAGAACCTGATTATGTAGATGAAATATTAAATTTTGCTGACGAAAAAGAAATAAGTAATAATCAAAACTTAGGAGACAAAGACGATTTATATCAACAAGCTGTTGAAATTATAAGATATGAGGGAAAAGCTTCTACATCATTTTTGCAGAGAAAACTCCAAATTGGTTATAATAGAGCAGCAAGAATTATAGACATGATGGAAACTGATGGAATTGTTAGTAAAGCAAATCATGTTGGCAAAAGAGATGTGCTTTGATGTTCAGATTATTATTAATTTTTTTTTTCACATGTTTAGTATTTAATTCAAAAGCTGATAATAGAGATGAAATAATCAAAAATTTAAATAGTACCTCAAATTTAAATTTTGAATTTGAACAAAATATAAACGGAAAAATAGAAAATGGAAATTGTACAATTGAGTATCCAAAAAAAATTTATTGTGTTTACAATAAGAATGAAAAAATTTTAGTTTCAAATGGTAAGTCTTTAGTAATTAAAACAATTTCCAGTTATTATCGCTATCCTCTGAAAAAAACTCCCTTAAACCTAATTTTAGATAAAAATTTTCTTATTAATAAAATTTATAGTTTAGAAGAAAGCATTATAGATAACTCTTACATTAAATATACGATTATGGAAAATGAAAATAAAATAGATGTTTTTTTCGATATTATTTCACTTGATTTAATTGGCTGGCAAACAAAAGATATTTATCAAAACACCACCTTAACACTCATAAGCTCTATTTCAAAAAATAAAAAAGTTAAAAAAAAATTATTTAAATTACCAGTCCAAAATTAAATTTTAACAATTTCAGACTTAAATATTTTCATTCCTCTAGATATATAATTGTTAAGAGCGTTTTTGTGATCTAACGAACAAGTATGCAACCAAACTCTGCTGATATCTTGTGTAAATGATTTTTTAATAGCTTCACATAATAAAAAAGATCCCAATTTTTTATTTTGATATTCTTCAAGAATACCAAAGTATGCTATCTCAACTTCTTTTTTTTCAAAATGTAGAATTAATTCAAAAAATCCTACAAGATCATCTTTATTTTTGAGTACATAAGTTTTAACTTTATCACTTGAAAGATAATCAATCCATTTCTGTTCATCCCAGATTAATCTATCTACCCATTTATGTTTTTTACCAATATTTTTATAAAAAAACTTATTCAATTGAAAATTAATTGGATCAATTAAATTCAAAGAGTAATCTTCGGAAGGTTTATTTCCTTCTTTCAGATCGTTTAGTGAACTTATTTCTAGATAATTTCTTTTTACTTCTTCTGTCACTCAACCATTTTCCCAACTCTTTCACCTCCAAATAAATGGAAATGTAAATGAGGCACTTCTTGACCACCATGATCGCTTATATTGGCTAAAGCTCTATAGCCTTGTCCTGCTTCTGTTGAAATACCAAGCTTTTTAGCAACTATATTAATACCTTTTAATAACCCAACCATCTCCTCGGAAGAAGCATTTAAACTAAAATCATCTAAGTCAATATATTTTCCTTTGGGAATAACTAGTGCATGAATTTTTTTTTGAGGATTAATGTCATGAAATGACAAAATAAAATCGTCCTCATAAATTTTATTACAAGGTATTTCGCCACGTAAAATTTTTGCAAAAATATTATTATCGTCGTAACTCATTTTTTTCTTTTTTCTAACTCTGACATTACTTCTTCAATTTTTATATCATTAGCTTCAAGATACATTAGCAAGTGGTAAAAAACATCTGCTGCTTCATGAATTTTATTAGAATTTTCCTCCACAGCCTCAATCAATTCATTAACTTCCTCTAAAACTTTTGCCTTGCTTAATGATTTGTCAGTGAGCAACTTATTAGTGTACGAACCTTCAAGAGGTAAAAATTTCCTTTCTCTTGCAAGTTTTATTAAGTTTTCTAATGCATTAAGCATATCAAATTCTAACAGGAATTCCTTTTGAATCCAAATACTCCTTAGCTTCTTTTACGGAATGTTTGCCATAGTGAAATATTGATGCTGCTAATACCGCACTTGCGTTTCCTAATTTAATTCCATCTACTAAATGATCCAGATTTCCAACTCCACCTGAAGCAATAACAGGGATATTTACCATAGAGGATATCTTAGACATAAGCTCAATATCATATCCAACTTGTGTACCATCTCGATCCATAGAAGTAACTAGTAGCTCTCCTGCCCCGCTATCTTCCATTTTTTTGGAAAATTCTATTGCATCAGTTCCTGTACTGTTTCTTCCACCATGAGTGAAAATTTCCCATTTATCTCCATTTTTCTTAGCATCTATCGCTACCACAATACATTGTGATCCATATTTTTTAGAACTTTCTACAACTACTTCTGGGTTTTGAACTGCAGCAGTATTGATTGATACTTTATCTGCACCACAGTTCAGCAATTTATTGATATCCTCAACACTTCTGACACCACCTCCAACTGTAAGGGGAACAAAGCATTTCTTCGAGGTTTTCTCTACTACATCGTAAATAGTATCTCTATTTTCATTTGATGCTGTAATATCTAAAAAACAAATTTCGTCTGCTCCACCATCAGAATAAATCTTAGCTTGCTCAACAGGATCGCCTGCATCCTTTAAATCAACAAAGTTAATTCCTTTAACAACACGCCCATTTTTAACGTCTAAACAAGGTATTATTCTATTTTTAAGCATCTAATTCTTTCACCAATTCGTCTAATTTAATATCACCATCATAAATAGCTTTTCCAACTATTATGCCCTCGATATTTTTATTATTTAATTCCTTAGCTTTTTTAATATCACCTATGGATGAAACTCCACCTGATATTATCACCGGACAATTTGAAGTATCAGAAACTTTAACCGTTTCCTCAAAATTAGGACCTTGCTTCATACCATCTCTATTAATATCAGTATAAATCAATCTACTTAGACCATATTCATTCACTTCTTTTAAATAATCTAAAGTTAATTGATTAGAATTTTCTTTCCAACCAGAAACAGATAAATAACCATCTTTAGCATCTAAACCTAAAGCAATTTTATCTGGAAATTTTTCACAAGATTGTTTTAAAAAGTTTTTATCTTTTATAGCAGCACTTCCTAATATTACTTTTTCTACACCAACATCTGAATATTTTTTGATACTTTCAAAGTTTCTAACACCTCCGCCAATTTCAATATTTAAGTCATATTTAACTACTATCTCCTCAATAATATCTATATTTACCATTTGACCAGTTAAAGCGCCATCTAAGTCCACTATATGTAAATCTTTGAAACCAACATCTTTGTATTTGCCAGCCTGTTCTATTGGAGACATATCGTATTCGGTTTTATTGTCAAAATTTCCTCTTACTAACCTAACACACTTTTTATCTTTAATATCAATTGCTGGAAGTATCTTCATATTATTTAAATATTTTTTTAATTTTTACTAAGTTAAAAATTTGCATAAATATAATCTGACCTAAATTTAGATTTAAATATTTTATTAAATTTACATTTAATTAAAAATTGATTTACTTCATCGAATTTTTTATCACTGATTTCAATCATCATTAAACATTGGTTGTTTAATAAGTTATTAGTCAATCCCTTTAAGGTAAAAATTTCATGCCCCTCTACATCTATTTTTATTGCTATTTTTTTATTGGAAAAATTGAATAACTCATCTCCTACCTTCAAATATGCATTAGATATGATTGTATTTTTATCTTCTTTTTTAAAATTTTCTAATATAGTTGAGTTTGAGTGGATATACTTATGAGAAATCATTGAACTGATTTGTACTTTCTTTTCCTGATTTGATAAACCAAAATTAAAGACCTCAATATTTTTAAATAAATTTTTATTAAGAGTTTTTAAAAATTTATTATATGGATCTAAATTTGGTTCAAAAGCTTTAACTTTTAATTTTTTAAATAAATGACCAAAATAAAATGAGTAATAGCCAGAATTAGCACCAATATCTAAAAAATATTCAAATTCAATTTTATCCATTTCATTTTTAAAAAATGAGACTTGATCATTCTCATAATTTTTATGAATTATAATTTGTCTATCTATAGGATCTAAAAAATCTAAGTAAAAATCAATATCACCAATTTTAAAGAAGCCTCTATTTTTTTTAAAAAAACTTAAGAATCTAATACCAAGTGAAGGGATTAATCTTCTGAATATTGGTAATTTTGAAATAAACTGGATCATTTTATTTTAATTTAACATTTAAAAAATTATAAATTAATAAAATTGGTAATAATTTTTAAACCAAGTTTATCACTTTTTTCAGGATGAAATTGGGTTCCAAAAATGTTTTCTTTTTCAACAGAGCAAACAATTTTTGATGAATAATCTGTTGTTGCAGAAATTACTTTTTTATCCTCTGGAACAAATTCATAGCTATGAACAAAATACATATGAGATTTATTTTCTAAGCCTTTAAAAATTTTACTATCCTTAACAATATTAATTTGATTCCATCCAATATGAGGAAGTTTATATTTCCCATTTTGATTATCTATTTTTGATACTTTGCCAGAAACCCAACCAAGTCCTTTGGTTTCTGTTTCTTCATAACCAATATCTGCAAACATTTGTAGCCCAACACAAATTCCAAGAAGTGGTTTTTTATTAGTTATTGCAAATTCACTTAATGCATCAACTAAGCCATTAATCTTATTAAGCGCATCAACACAACTCTTAAATGAACCCTGCCCTGGTAAAACAACTTTATCCGAAAATTTAATCTTATTTAAATTTGAAGTTACCTCGATATTTACTTTGTCTTTAGCAACTTCCTTAAAAGAATTTATTACCGAGCTTATATTGCCCGAATTATAATCAACAATTGTGACGTTCATTAAACTTATAATGAGCCTTTAGTGGATGGAATACTCTTTTTGTTTCTTGGATCCATCTCTAGTGCAGCTCTTAATGATCTTGCTAATGCTTTATAGCAAGACTCAATTATGTGATGACTATTGTCACCATAAATATTTTCAACATGCATCGTAACACCTGCTGATTGAGAGAAGGCCTGGAACCATTCTTTAAATAGCTCTGTATCCATTTCTCCAAGTTTCTCAACTTTTAATTTTACTTTCCATATCAAATAAGGTCTGTTTGAAACATCAATTGCAACTCTAGTTAATGTTTCATCCATTGGGATAACTGTATGAGCATATCTTTTTATTCCTACAAACTTTTTAGCAGCTTTCTTTAGAGCTTCACCAATCGCAATACCTGTATCTTCTGTTGTGTGATGAAGATCGATATGAGTATCCCCTTTTGCTTTAACTTTTAAATCAATCAGAGAATGCTTGGATAATTGCTCCAGCATATGATCTAGAAAACCTATACCAGTGTCAATTTGGTACTTACCTTTACCATCAATATTTACTTCAACATTGATGCTGGTTTCTTTTGTTTTTCGATATACTTTTCCTTTTCTAGCCATATATTTTTAATGGTATACATACATAATCCCACTATATCAATATTAGTCTAGACACTTGAAGTATCAAAAATAGTTACCATTTATTATGAATGACAACAATTATATTAGTTAGAAAAAATAACGAAGTAGTAGTTGCTGGTGATGGACAAGTAAGCATGGGAAATACTGTTGTTAAAAGCACTGCTTCAAAAGTCAGAAAAATTGAAAAAAGAGATGTGGTTGCAGGATTTGCGGGTTCAACTGCTGATGCTTTAACTTTATTTGAAAGGTTAGAAGGAAAATTAGAAAAACATGCTGGTAATTTATCAAGAGCCGCTGTTGAATTAGCTAAGGATTGGAGAACAGATAAATATTTAAGAAGACTAGAAGCTTTAATGGCTGTTGGAGACAAAAATAACAGTTATATTATTTCTGGAACAGGAGATGTTTTAGAACCTGAAGGAGATGTAATTGGAATTGGTTCTGGAGGAAACTATGCATTAGCAGCTGGAAAAGTTTTAATGGAAGGAGATATGACTGCTGAAGAAGTTGCGAAAAAAGCAATCAAAGTTGCTGCGGATATATGTGTTTTTACAAATGATAATGTTAAAATTGAAAAAATATAATGGATAACTCAAACGTAACACAGCTGCACCCAAAAGATAAAAATAAAAAAGAAGAAACTTCTTTAGTAAGTTCTCTATCTCCTAGGGAAATAGTTTCAGAATTAGATAGATTTGTTGTTGGACAAAACAAAGCTAAAAGAGCTGTTGCTGTAGCCTTGAGAAATAGATGGAGAAGACAGGCTCTTAAGGGTGAAATGAAAAATGAAGTTTTACCAAAAAATATTTTAATGATTGGGCCAACTGGTGTTGGAAAAACAGAAATTTCAAGAAGATTATCAAAATTGGCAGAAGCACCATTTGTAAAGGTTGAGGCAACAAGATTTACAGAGGTTGGATATGTTGGAAGAGATGTTGAGCAAATTGTAAGAGATTTAATTGAAATTGCAATCTCAATGGAAAAAGTGAAAAAGAGAAAAGAAGTATTCGCTCAAGCTCAAAAAGCAGCTGAGGAAAAAGTTTTAGATGCTTTGGTTGGTAAAAAAGCAAGTTTAGCTACACGAGAAAGTTTTAGAAAAAGACTTAGAAACGGTGATTTAGATGATAACGAAATTGAAATAGCAGTGAGCGATAATGCTTCGAGTGGTGCTTCTTTCGAAATTCCTGGGATGCCTGGGGCTAATGTTGGCATGATAAACATAGGCGAAATGATTGGCAAATCTATGGGCAATAAAGAAAAAAAGAAAAAAATGACAGTAAAAGAATCTCATGAAATTTTAATTAATGATGAATCAGATAAATTAATTGAACAAGATAAAATTATTAAAGCAGCAAAACTTTCAACTGAAAATAACGGAATAGTTTTTCTAGATGAGATTGACAAAATTTCTGCAAGAACAGATAGAGTTGGTGGAGATGTTTCAAGAGAAGGTGTACAACGAGATTTATTACCTTTAATTGAAGGAACAACTGTTAATACAAAGCATGGTCCTATTAAAACTGATCATATTTTATTTATTGCTTCCGGAGCATTCCAACTTGCAAAACCATCTGATCTACTGCCTGAATTACAAGGAAGACTACCAATCAGAGTAGAATTAGAAGCTTTAACTAGTGAAGATTTTAAAAGAATATTAAGAGAGCCTGATTTTAGTTTAATTAAACAATATGTGGCACTGTTGAAAACAGAAAATGTTGATCTAGAGTTTTCTGACGATGGTATAGATGCAATCGCTAATATTGCCTCCGAGGTAAATTCTACTGTAGAAAATATTGGAGCAAGAAGACTTCATACTATAATTGAGAAAATATTAGATGAGATAAGCTTTACAGCTACTGACCGTGCAGGTGAAAAAATTATTATTAATAAAGATTATATTAATAAAAATTTAGACACTTTAATTAAGGATACAGATCTTTCAAAATTTATTCTTTAATTTTTAATATATCCTAATTCGATCATTTCTTTTTTATAACTCTTTTCTATTTTTTCTTTTAATTCAGTATTTAGTAATTTTTTCCAATCATTATTGGGTCCGAGGTTAAAAAAATTATTTACTTTCCCAGTAGTAGTATTTACAGATGCCTCATGAAAACCTTTTTTATTTTCCATTTTTTTCATATGATTAAATTCAGTTGTAGAAATTACTTTTTGTAATTTTGTATTGTCTACAGGGAACTTACTTTTTGTAAGAATTTCTAAAAAATTCAAAATTTTCCTTAATATATCCCTCTTATTTAAAATTAAATCTTCATACTTGATAAACAAAAAATTTTTTTTAGGAAAATTTTTCCACGAATTATAATGAAAATTCCATTTTCCTATATGTGTTCTGCATTTTGTACCTTCCTCTATCTGATACATTTCTCCCAACAAATTATTGGTAGCATCAGAAATACTATTACTAAAATGGTTTGATAAAGAATTAACAATATTTCTTGGATCCCTTACTACATAAATTGCTCCAAGTGTATTCTCTGAATCAGTAAAAGGAAAATTATTAATTTTGCAATAACTACTATGAGTCTTTAAAAAAATTATTTTTCTTTCATTACCAAAATTTAGATTTTTTTGAGCATTAATATAATTTTTAAATATTTCATTTTCATTGTTTGTATCAATGCCTAAATCCTTGAAAAAACCTATTCTAGGAAATGTTTTAATATTTTTTAATTGTTCAAAATCAAAATTACCATCTTTGGAAAAAAAATAAGCTGATAGAATAGATCTCAATAATGTGTTACCACTTTTCGGATAAGATGCTAACCATATTATCATAAAATTATATTTTTTTTTTCAAATATATATAAAAAGCACCGGAGCCACCATCTTCAATTTTTGCATCTTCAAACTTATTAATAACTTTCATCAATGAAGTGTTTTTCGAAATATATTCAGGAACTGAATATTTCAAAATTCCAAAATCTTTTGAAACATAAGGGTCTTTATTATTTTGTGAGTGTAAACCTTTACCAGTTACTATTCTCAATTTATTCACTTTTTGTTTAAATGACTCTAATATAAACTTTTCAATTACTTTGTTCGCATCTTCAAGGCTATATCCATGTAAATCTATTGTTTTTGACTTAGCTGATTTTCTTCGACTCGTATAGTTATCTTTGTCAGGTAATTTTTCGTTGTCAGATATAAACTTTTGCCAATCTTTTTTGTCTTTGTCTGAAATATTTTTGTTCAATTATGTTAGAATGTTTACAAGCTGCCAATTAGGATTAGAGGATGTTATATCTCTAGAAAAAACCCAGGTATCGTATATCTTCTTAATTTTTTCAGGGTCACCTGAAACGATTTTTTTATCTTTATCACGTATGCAGGTTATTACTTCAGCTATAAAATCTACAGTTACATTTAAAATTTTGCCAATCTTTTTGTGTTCCTTAATTTTTGCAGAATTAATTCCGATAAAAGTAATTTCTGCGTGGTGTCCTCTTTCACTTCTTTCTAACAAAGCTTGGTTAAATTGATTATATATTTCTCTATTTAAAAGAGGTTTGCTCGTTGTAATTTTATTATCATTATCACTAAAATCTGTAATTATTGTTTCGTAGGCAATTTTAGCCCCACTTATAAATTCTTTTTTTGCATTATCATCAAATTCAAGATTTAAATTTTTAAAATTTTCAACTTTTGGTTTTTTTAATACTTCATTAAATTGAGGTGCTGCCTTACCTTCAAAACCAGTCCTTTTTCCTAATATCCCTCTTAATCTTAAAAAAATGAAACCTGCTATCATTGCTAATAAAATGATATCGATATATTCAAAACTGTAATTCATGGCTTAATAGTAATTACTCTGTTGATTAATTTCAACTAGCAATTTAGATTAAGGACAAATGAACCCAATTTTATTGTTTATATTAATTCCAGCTATAGAAATTTATCTATTAATTAAAATTGGCTCTCAAATTGGAGCAATTACAACAATTTTACTCATTTTTACAACTGCTATTGTTGGAATTTATTATGCTAAATACGAGGGTTTAAATACACTAAGGTCTGGTTTTGCACAATTAAGCAAAAACGAAATGCCAGCCTACGAAGTTATATCTGGAGCAGCAATAGCTTTTGCCGCTTTACTTTTAATTATACCTGGATTTTTAACTGATGTGATAGGTTTTTTTCTAATTTTTCCTTTAAGTAGAAAGTTTATTTTTAATTTATTTGGAAATAAGTTTAGAAAAAAACCGCAAAAAAAAAATGATTTCATCGAAGGTGATTTTGAAGATATAGAAGACGATAATGACAGAAAAATTTAAAATATTAAGCAAATATATTAAAGATTTATCAAGCGAAACACCTAATATTGAAACATATTTATTTGTTAAAGAAAGAATTGCTAAATATCAACTTGGCATCGACATTAATTCTAAAGCTCTAAAAAATAAAATGGTAGAGGTTAATACTTCATTTAAATTTGAAGACAGAGAGAATAACGAAAAAAAATCATACTTCGAAATAGTATATTCAACAATAATAAAAATAAATGAAGAAGTTCAGGATAAAAAAGAATTAGAAAAAATTATTTTATGTGATTTACAGATCAAAATTTATCCGGATTTAGAGAAATCGCTTTTAAATCTCTTACATAACTCTGGTTATCCTGGTGTAAAATTTGAGAAAAAAGTCGACTTTGAAAATTTATATAATCAACGATTCAACTAAAAAAATTCTTTTTTAAATTTTCTTTTAAATATTCTTGATGCTTCTTTTCTTCTTCAGCTGAAGGAAAAACTACTTTTTTAAAATAATTTATTGTTGAAGTATTTTTTTCAATTATCTCATTATGATTTTCATTAAAGTTTAACATTGGTTCCTTTTGGTCGGTTAAATTTATATAAACTTTTGCTAGTAACTCACAATCAAGTAAAGCGTTGTGTTTTGTTCTAGTAGAATTATCTATTCTGTATCTGTTACATAAAGCATCTAAACTAACTTGTGAACCTGGGTGCTTATTCCTTGCTAAAATTAAAGTATCAATTATCTTGTTTGAAATTTTTTCACTTTTTGAAAGATAAAGTTCATTATTTAGATGTGAAAGATCAAATTCTGCATTATGAATAATTAATGAATAATCTGAAATAAAATTTAAAAATTCTTCTTTTATATCTTTGAATTTCTTTTGTTTTGAGAGAAATTCATCAGTATAACCATGAATTTCAAAGGCTTTTTCTGAAACTTTTCTTTCGGGATTTAAACAATAATGAAATTTGTTTCCTGTTGGTATTAAATTTTCTAATTCTATACACGCTATTTCAACTATTCTGTGGCCCTCTTTAACGGATATTCCTGTTGTTTCTGTGTCTAAAATTATTTCTTTCATTTATAAAATTTCATTTAATATATTTCTTATACTGTCATTTACAGACTGTTTTGTAAAATTATTCTTAATTATAAAGTGGGATTTTTTTTTTTTATAATTTGGTGTAAATTGAATTTTTCTAAATTTATTCAACAATTTAACGTTAAAATTTTTCCTATTTTTCAACCTTTTTTCGATATCTTTTTTTTTAGAGCTAACAAAGATCAAAATATCTTTTTTGTTATTAATTTTATTTTCTAATAATAGCGGGATATCTAAAATTACAATTTTCTTATTCTTATTTTTCTTTAGAAATAAGTTCATTTTTTTTCTAATTTCTTTATGAATAAGTTTTATAATTTCTTTTAAATTGTTTTTGTTACTTAATATTGCTTTTGTTACTTGATTTTTATTTATTGGAAAAGATGAAATATATTTTGGTAATTTTTTTTTTAACTTTTTAAATATTTTTTTGTCTTTTTTATAAATTTTTGATACCTCTTTATCAGCGCTAAAAACTGGATATCCGAAGCTATTAGCAACGTAACTTTTCCCTGAACCTATATCCCCTAAAATCCCAATTCTAATCATTATTTAAAATTTCAAGTGTATCACTATTAATCTGCGGCTCTATTCCGTGCCATAATTTGAAGGCTTCAAATGCTTGATAAATAAACATTAATTTACCATTTTCTGTTCTATTACCAAGTTTTTTTCCTACTTTTAAAAAATTTGTTTCTGAAGGATTATAAATCACATCATAAAACAGTTTATTATTAGTAAATTTTGAAAAATCTAAATTAATAGACTCTTTGTTTAATCCCAAACTGGTAGCATTTATGATTACATCAAAATCACTTATATCGCCCCAATCCAATACATCTAAATTATGAAATTGCGATTTTAAATCTTCAGCTTTTTTTTTAGTTCTGTTGCTAATAAGTATTTTTGAAACCTTCATTTTGTTTAAAGCAAAAATTATTGAAGGAACAACGCCACCAGCACCTAGGATAAAAATTTTTTTGCCTTGCATATCGAAATTTAAATTTTTAATTGCTTTTTCAAAACCAAGAATATCTGTATTATGGCCTATCAATTTGTCATTACTAAAAATTATCGTATTTACTGACTGTGTTTGCTCTGCCTCTAGGCTCAATTTATCTAAATATGGAATTACTATTTTTTTGAATGGAACAGTAACATTAATGCCGTTTATTTGTTTTTCTTTAAACTTGGTAATCAAATCTTGTAGATCTTTCTCTTCAATTTTTTTTTTATCATAAACGGCTTCAATGTTGTTTTCTTTGAGCCAATAATTGTGAAGTTTGGGTGATAAAGAATGATAGATAGGATTGCCAATTACAAAATATTTTTTCATCACAATGAGCTTAAGTATTCCTTAATTTTTTTAACAGGTAGACCCATAATTGTATCTTCATCACCTTCTATACTTACAAACAAACTTCTACCTTCACCTTCTATTTGGTAGACATTGTATGCATAAAGAGTTTCATTAGGTATTTTAGATAAATAATTTTTTAATTCATCATCAGTAAAATTTTTCATAGTTAATTTTGCTTTATCAGTATAATTCCAAATCATAGATCCATTTTTTGATATACAAACAGAACTAATTAAAAAATGTGATTTACCATTAAGTTTTCTTAATATTTCCATTGCCTCTTCTCTGGTTTCTGGTTTAGATATCAGTTCACCCTCCAAATCTATCACACTATCTGCTCCTAATACTATTTCGTCATTTTTTTTCATGCTAACTTTGTTTGCTTTTAATTCAGCTAAATTTTTTGAAATTACTTCTGAGCTTACCTTTTCCTTTAATAAACTTTCTTTAACAGGCTCTTCATCTACATTCGAAGGCTCAACAATACATCTAATATTATTTTTATCTAAAATATCTTTTCTGACCCCGCTTTTTGAAGCAAGAATAATTCTATTTAACATTATTTAAATATATTTCGTGAATTTTAATTATAGAAGCTGCTGTTTCTTCTACAGACTTTCTAGTTACATCAATTAGGGGCCATTTGTATTTTTGAAATGTTTTTTTTGCGTCTTGAACCTCTTTTTTAATATTTTCTAAATCTGTATATTGAATATTTTCTGTTTCTTTTAAAGAATTCATTCTATTTTTTCTAAGATCAGCAAGTCTTTCTGGCTCCGTGCTTAATCCAACTACACAGGCTATTTTAGGATTTTTCTTAAGGGACTCTGGTAACGAATTTTCATTTACCAAAGGAATATTTGATGTTTTAAAACCTTTGTTGGCTAAATAAATGGATGTTGGTGTCTTACTCGTCCTACTTACACCTACAAGAATAATATCTGATTTATCTACTTCGCTTATTAAATTTCCATCGTCGTGGTTCATTGTAAATTGAATTGCTTCAATTCTATCATAGTATTCCTCATTCAATATATGTTGCCCGCTTGGCTCATGTGTTGCTTTTTGATTTAATATTTTTGAAAAATTTAGAATTAAATTTCCTAAGACTCCAAAACATGGAATATTTTTATCCTCGCTTACATTCGCAAGATATTTTGCTAAGCTGTTATCCACAATTGTATATAAGATTATCGAATTTTTATTTTTTTTTGCATTCTCTAGAATTTTTAGAATTTGATTTTCTGTCCTTGTAAAAGAATAAGAATGAACTTTATATTCTATATTTAAAAATTGTGCCTTAAGGGCTAAAAATATTCTATCTAAAGTTTCACCAGTTGAGTCGGAGATTAGATATATTTGATATGTATTGCTCATGAATAAATTGTTAATAAATTTGTATTATTTTAATTAAATTAAACAATTTAAAATTTAATAAATTTACCTTGTAAAAACTGCTATTTATTAACATTAATAATAAATAGGGTAAAACAATCCACAAAAATTGATATGATAAAAAAGCTTCATTTTAAACAATTTTAACCACGCTAGATGTTGGTAAACTGTAGATATAATGTTTATAAAAAATAATCACCTTTATTCACAAGATATATTACAACTACAATAATTAACATTGTTTATTTATGAAACCTTTAAACAAAATAATAATTAATAAAGACACTTCTTTTAATCCTGTATGGATCATGAGACAAGCAGGAAGATATTTGCCAGAATTTAGAGAAATAAGAAAAAACAATCCTAATTTTATTAATTTATGTTTAAATGATAATTTATCTTCAGAAATAACGCTGCAACCTTTAAGAAGATTTGATCTAGACGCTGCAATTATATTTTCAGATATATTAATGCTTCCTTATGGATTAGGTCAAAAAGTTGAATTTGAAAAAAACTTTGGACCAAAATTAGGAGAATT
>CACCGK010000001.1 GCA_902545555.1 uncultured Pelagibacteraceae bacterium | reverse complement strand
TTGAAAGAGCATATGCTCCTAAAGTTCCTAAAAACAAAGAAATACTTACAACAAATACTGTAACTATAATTGTATTTTTTGATGCTTTCCAAAATTCACCTTCAGTCCAAGCTTGTGTATAAGCATTAGTTGTAAATTTTCCACCTGTTTCAATTAAGGTATTAAATGCTGATATTGCATACCACCAATCAGATCTAGAAAAGAAATCGGCTCTTACTTTAAATGATCCCCAAAAAGTCCAAATAAAAGGAAAACAAGCAATTAACAACCAAGTGATTATAAAAATAGTATTAAAAGTTTTTAAACGAGTTGATTTTGTATCTAGTCCATAATCCATAATTATCTCGCTGTTTTAAATTCTTTCCAAGTTCTAATTAACACTGGTGCTAGCAGAATAGCTATACCAATAATAGTCATCATTGAAGTAGCTGCAGCAGAACCAAACAATATCACTTCCTCATTGACTAAATTATCATAGATTAACCAAGATAAAGATTGTGCACTTCCTTCAGCGCTAAAACCAATAATGGGTTCAAATACTCTAAAGTTATCCATTAAAGAAATTAAAGCAACAAATGTGACTACAGGATAAATATGAGGTAAAACTATATGTTTAATTCTTTGAAATCTTGAGGCTCCATCTATAATTGCAGCTTCAATTGGTTCTTGAGGGACTGTTTGAAGTGCCGCATAAAAAACCACAAAGGCAAAAGGGGAGTGATGCCAAATACCATAAATAATAATCGTTATCCAAGTTAATGTTTTTGAGGATTTAAGTGATAAATATGGGTCATTCATCAAATTTTGAATATTTGCTCCAATTATACCTTGAGAGTCTATCATCCAAAATAATACTAATGATCCAACCAACGGTGTAACAATCATCGGTAAAATTGTACCAAAGATTAAAGGTCCTCTAATTTTTCTAGCAACTGCATTTAAACTTAATGCAATAATAAATCCTAAGAGGAGTACATTTGGTGTAACAAATAAACAATAAGTTAATGTAAAAATCAGAGCTTTATAAAAGGGTAGATTAGTTACTTGGTCTACAAAAGCACCAAAATTTTCAGTTTCATTCCAAAATTTTTTTATTTCATCGACTGCTAAATGATTTCGATCAGTATAAGTGCCAAAACCATTAAATTTTCCAAGAGGCTTTGCTTCTCTAATTTTCGATGTTTCTTCGTTATCAACAACAATTGAAACAGTACAACCAAAAGGGTCACATTTTTTAACTTCCTTTACTACTTGATCATGTTGTGCATAGAATGATTGAATTCCAGTAGATATAATTGGCAACCCAATGAACAGGATCATTGCTAAACCTGTTGGTAAAAAAAACCAAAAAAAAGTTTTATTAGGCATTTAAATATTGATTAAGTGGGGAATAAATCCCCACTTAGAAGTTTTAGATTTTATAGAAAGCCTTGTTCTTTAGCTTTACTGATGTAAGCAGCTTCAACATCTTTCAATGCTTGTTCAGCTGACTCTTTACCTTGTAAAAACTCAACAATCTCACTTCCTAATGCTCCATGCATCAAACCCATTTGCGGTAACATTGGATATGGTTTTGCTCCCATTTTTACAGCCTCGATAACACCAATAGATTTTGGTCCTGGCACAAACCCTTCTACTAACCAAACAGCTTGATCAGCAGCGTCAGCAACCATCTTTTTATTTGATGCTGCATGCGCTAAAGATCTAAATGTTGCCTCAGCATCTGCATCAGGTCTGTTTTTTGCAAGTGTGAAACCATCCCACCACAATGTAGCAGCTGGAATATTTCCTCCACCTACAGTAGCAGGACCAGTTAATTTAGTTGCTTTAGTAATATTAGGATCACCTTCATCATCTAGAAGAGTTCCTGATCTAGATGCCCATAATGTCATCAATGCAACATTTCCAGATTCCCACTCTACTTTAATTGCTTCACTATCATGAGTTAAGTAATCAGGGTTACTCAATTCAGATAATTTTTTTAACATATTTAAAGTAGCAACACCTTTAGCATTATTTATATTTGGTTGTGCACTTCCAGATTTAAAGAATTCACCACCGTGACCAATAAACATGTTCACAAATTCCTCTGCTAAATTCCAACCAGCTTTATATGCAGCTGCGTAAGGATATTGCATTTTACCTGAAGCTCTAATTTTTTCAGATGCTGCAACTACTTCCTCATAAGTTTTTGGAATTGCTATACCAAGATCTTTCAAAACATCTTCTCTGTAATACAAATGTTGAGTATTTGCCATAAAAGCTACAGCCATTACTTTTCCATCAATTGTAATTAACTGAGAGTCTTGAATTCCTTTTCCATATTTTTTAACAAGATCATCTAATGGTCTAATTAAATCCTGGTTCATCAAAGGAACAATTGAGCTATTTGCTGCAATTCTTGCTGAAAACTCAGATGGATTTGCAGTTAAAGCTGGCACAGCAATTTTATTGTGCTCAGATGAGTGAGTCACTTTAAAATTAGCACTTCCTTTACATTGTTTAGAAGTTTCAACGAAAGTTCTTAATGCAGGAAAATCATTTGCCAAAATATTTATTGAACCACTTTTAATGTTACAATCTGCAAATGCAGAAGTTCCAAAAAGCAGAAACAATAAAGTAACTAGTATTTTTCTCATATGTTTTCTCTCTATTTAGTTAGTTAAATTATAATTTAAGTTAGAAAAACTATATCTACTACTGAAATAGAATAAAAGTGATAATTAAATCACTTTTGACGCAAGTTCCGCACCCCTCACAAGAGACTCAAGTTTTTTATAAACTATATTTTCGTCTACATTACCAAAGCCAGCAAAGGTACTAAACCCACAGTCAGTCCCAGCTAGTAATTGTTCAGCATTAATGACTTTAGAAAAGGTTAAAATTCTATTTTTTACAACTTCGGGATGTTCTACAAAATTGGTTGTAGAATCTATTACTCCTGGGGCAATTATTTTGTCACTTGGAATTTTTAAATTTTCAAAAATTTGCCACTCATGAGAATGTCTTGGATTTGATGACTCAATTAGATAAGTCTGAACATTAGCTTTCAATGCAATTGGCATTATCTTTTCTAACGGAATATCATGAAGATGAGGTCCTTCATAATTTCCCCAACAGATATGTAGTCTTATATTAGAGCTGTCGATATTATTGATAGCATTATTTAGACATTCTATTTGTTTTTCAGCTCTAATTAGAAATTCAGTTTCTGATAAATTTTTAAAAGTCATATGTCTAGCAAGAGCTAAATCTGGACAATCTAACTGAAGTTTTAATCCATTTGAGGTAATTTCTTCATACTCATCTTTCATAAGGTTAGATAAGTTTTCTAAATATTCATCATCATTTTTATAAAATTTATTTGGTAAAAAAGCTGAAATAACCCCTGGCGAAGCAGCGTTCATAAATCCATCTTTATGATTATTTTTTTCTAATGCTTGTTTAAAATTATTAATATCTTTTGTTAGGGAAGTTTTATCTTTAATTTTTAATTCACTTGTACAACATGGTCTTGAGTAAGTAGGTGTCCCACCTGTTCTTGCAATTCTTTCTTTGAAAGAAGGAAAGTCATCTAAATCTTTTGGTGCTTTTCTATCACTCTCTCCAGAAAATCCATCAATTCTATCTTTAACATAAGTAGCATAACTAATCTTAGACATCTCACCATCGCTAATATAATTAATTCCAACCTCAATTTGCTTTTTAACGATGTTGTTCACATCTTTTTGAACGACTTTATCAAATTGATTTAAATCTATTTTTTCCTTTTTATCTTTTTTAAACAAAAGTTCAGATAATTCATTTGATCTAGGCAAACTACCCACATGTGTTGTTTTAATTTTACTCATTATTTATTTCATTAAAATTTGTTTCCAAATTGCAACCTCATCAAATAAAACCCATTCTCTTATAACATTACCATCAATTATTTCTGCGTGGTTTATACCCATTATAAAAATATTTTTATTTGATTTTTCTCCAAAATCTAAAGTGTCTTTAGAATGACTACCTTCGAAAAACCATCTTATTGACGCTTTGGGATTTTTATCTGGCTCTTCTAAATAACCAACATGTTCAATTGAAAAATTTATTTCGCTAAAAGTATTTTTTAAATTATTCCAAAATTTGACAATATCCTCTCTTCCATGTCCAATTTTATTTCCAGGCCAATAGATAGTTGCAGCTCTTGCATACTCAGAAAAATCATAGTTATTTTTAAAGATATTTTTCAATATTTTTGAGTATTTACCCCCAGCTGTGTCATCAGGTACAACGCTTTGTTTATAATCTGATTTCATCCTAGAGCTTGAATTGAATAATTGTTGTGCATTGTCGGCGCCTCCTTCTTTATCAATAATCATTTGGGCAAATTCTTTTGGTTTAAATCCTAGTTGTCTTACCATTGCACCTTGATCACGGACAATCCATTCATCATAGACTTGATTATTTTTGCAAGCACAATCAGCAATTACTCTATAGTAAATATTTTTACCAGTTGGTTTGCCATATGAACCATCACCAAGATGTGTTCCTTTACTTAAAATTCTATGAGATGAATGATAACCTACATCATCATTTCCATTCCAGATCACATCTTCACCAAGCAACTGTCTGTTAGGAAATTCTTTTAAGGTTGCATAAGTTGCATCAATTACAGGTTTGTTTCCATAAGTAACTCCAAATGGAGATCTAACAAGAATATTATCAGTGTAAAATTGAGCAATAGACTCTACATCTTTGTTTTCCCAAATTTGTTTAGTTATTTTAAGTATGTAATCAGGAAAATTTTTATACTTCGGATCAAACCCTTTCATTAGATTTGTGTTACACAATTTAAGTAACAATCCTCTTGTTCATTTACCTTTATATTAACATTTGAATTGATTGGTATAGAAATTGTATCTTTGGGATTTAAAATACATTGAAAATCATCAATCATAATTTCCCACTTACCAGTTCTTGAAAACAATATTGTAGGTTTTTCAAACTTTAAATTAGTTATTTGTCCCTTGTTACATTTTAAAATTGAAAGGTTAAATCCAGTATCTTGATTTATTAATGGAGCGTATTCTTTATTTTCAAATTTTTTTCCAAGAATTTGAATTAAATCAAAATTATCGTTTAACTTATTAACCTGTTTTGTATTTTCATTGTATTTACATATAAATTTTTCAAGCTGATCCAGTTTATAGTTATCAAATTTTTTAATTTCTTCTTTAGAAATTGGTTCTAGAATACTTTTTCCTTTTGGAATTTCATTTAAAGATAAATCAATTAATGAATTATCATTTAAAAGTGCCATACCTGTTTTCTTTGCTTTTTCTAAGACACTTGGAACCCAAGTTATTATTCCTGGATCATCTCCACCTAAAACAACAAAAATTAAACCTTCTTCATCACCCGCATTTTCAAATGCTCTAAACATATTTGTGGGCATAGATATAATATCACCAGCACCTAATATCGTTTCATCTTTACCTTCTGCTCCCCAATAAAATTTCCATTTGCCGGAATAAATAATAAAAACTTCTGCAGTTGTATGGCTATGTAAACCGGATCCATTTTTAGGCATAGCAGATACAGCACCTAGATTAAAACTATGTGGCATCGCTATTTTAACAAATTGTTTTCTATCTTCTGCTACACCTGGGCCTACAATAGAATAATTTTTTCTTTCTTTATGACCATCCATCTTGCCCTCAACAAATGGCAAAGTACTTGGAACAAGATCTTTAAATTTAGCTAATCGATTATTCATATTTTTTTAAACTATATTTTGTGATAGTAAAATTATCTAATAAAAAATATATGCAAATTGAACAATTTGATACAGGTCTTAAGGGTCAAGAGAAAGTGGAAAAAATAGTAATCTCACCCAAAGAAAATTATAATTACAAACAAGTTGTCAGAAAATATTTAAATTCAATAGTAAATGATGGCATCTCTAAACTTGATCAAAATCTTAAAAATGTGTTCTCTCACAATATTAATGTTAATTGTTTTTATCCATTAAATGAATTTGTAGGAGTTGATGATTTCAAGGAAAAATTTTGGAAACCTCTTTTTAATTCATTTCCTGATCTTGAGAGACGAGAGCAAATAGTAATTAGTGGTGCTTTTAGGGATAAAATTCAAGTAGGCTCAATTTCTTCATTATCAGGAGTGTTTAAAAATACTTGGTTGGGCATTCAACCTAATAACAAAATGATAAATCTAAAGTGTTGTGAAATTCATCAGCTTAAAGATGATAAAATTATTGAGAGTTATATTTTGATCGATTTAATAGATCTATTAATACAAACTGGATCAAATCCAGTTAATCTTTCAAGAGGATCTGAAGGAAATTGGTTAAATCCAATTAACACAGATGGTGTAAATTTTTTTGAAAAAGACATGGAAATTTCTAAAGCTAGTTTAGAGCAATCACTTATCATGCAGAGAAGTTTAAATATAAAACCTGAATTAGAGGTTTTTTCTGATAAAGATCTTAAGGAAAGATTAATAAACCATCCACAAAAAGATTTTTGGCATGAAAAAATGATTTGGTATGGACCAAGTGGTATTGGAACTGCCAGATCTTTAGAGGGATTTGTAGACAATCACCAATTACCTTTTAGAAAAACTTTTAAGGAAAGAAATTATTGGAAACTTGGCCATTATTGTGAGTTAGGGGATGGAAAATTTTCTTTGACAGCAGGATGGAATAGTATTCAGGCAATATATGGAACTGAGGATTGGTTAGGATATAAATCTGAAAACCAAAAAGTATCCATGAGAGTTATGGATTTTTATCATCATGATGAAGGAAAAATTCGTGAAAATTGGGTTCCAATTGATATAATCCATATATTAAAACAAATTGGAGTTGATGTTTTAGAAAGTATAAAAAAATAAAATGGCCAACATTAAATTTACTGGAGTACATAAATCATTTGGATCTAATAAAATAATCACAGATTTTAATCTTTTAGGTAAAGAGGATGAGTTTCTTGTTCTTGTTGGACCATCTGGATGTGGAAAATCAACTCTTCTGAGAATGATTGCAGGATTAGAAAAAATAGATGAAGGTGAAATTTTTATTAATGATCAAAAAATTAATGAACTTCATCCCTCTAAACGTCAAACTGCAATGGTTTTTCAATCTTACGCTCTTTATCCACATATGAATGTATATGAAAATATGTCTTTTGGCTTAAAAATTGAAAAAAGACCAAAGGAAGAAATCAACACAAAAGTAATGCAAGCTGCAAAAATATTAAAAATTGAGGAGCTTTTAGAGAGAAAACCCAAACAGTTATCTGGAGGTCAAAGACAAAGAGTGGCGATAGGAAGAGCTATTACAAGAAATCCAAAGATATTTTTATTTGATGAACCTTTATCTAACTTAGATGCCGCATTGAGAGCTGAAATGAGGGTTGAAATATCTAAATTACACAACCAGATCAAAACTAATATGATTTATGTGACTCATGACCAAGTTGAAGCTATGACTTTAGCAGATCGAATAGTTATTTTAAATCAGGGAAATATTGAGCAGGTTGGTACTCCTGAGGAAATTTATAATGATCCAGCAAATATTTTTGTTGCACAATTTATAGGCACACCCAAAATGAATATTTTAGAAGTAAGCGAGGAAAATGTTGTTTCAGAAAATACAATTAAATTGTTAGGTAACGACATTCAATTTAATAATTTAAAATTAAAAAAATTAAAACATTTTGTGGGTATTAGGCCTGAACATTTAAAAGCAATTCAGAGTACAAAATTTACTTTTAATCCTGAAATCGAATTAATTGAAAATCTTGGTAATGAAAAAATTGTTTATATGAAAAAAGATGAACACCAATTAAGTGCAAAAATTCCGAGCAATGTAGAAATAGGTAGTTCCATAGGTTTTGATCTAAATGACATTTTTATTTTTGATGAAAATGGAAAAAGATTAAAATCATAACACAACCTATAATTGACTAATTTCAATTTTTTCCCATTTTTTTGAATAATCATCATGAATCAACCACATACCTGATATGTGTCAGTCTTTTCTTTGCTAAATAGAATCATTTTAATATAGTTTTAAATATAAATTAGGAGGGGAAATGAAAAATATAATTAAAATGTTTTGCGTAATTTCGTTTTTTATTTCGAATATTGTTTACGCAGACATAAAGTTTTGGACTACAGAAGTTCAGCCTGCCCGAATGGCTAAGCAAGAGGAAATGGCTAAAGCTTTTGAAGCTAAAACCGGTATTAAAGTAGATGTGATCCCAGTAGAAGAAAAAGATTTGGGAACTAGAGCCACAGCTGCAGCGGCAGCAGGTGACTTACCAGATGTGATCTATCATACTTTACAATATGTATTGCCATGGGCTGAAGCAGGAATATTAGATGTAGACGCTAATAACGCTGTTGTTAAAGAATTAGGTAAAGATACATTTGCACCAGGTGCACTAAACATGGCAAAAAAAGGTTCAAAGATTGCAGCTGTTCCCGTTGATGGATGGACACAAATGGTTGTTTATAGAAAAGACCTTTTTGAAAATGCAGATTTGGCACCACCAACAAGCTATGCAAATATTGTAGCTGCTGTTGAGAAACTTTCAAAACAAAACGGTATGTTTGGGTTTGTAGCTGCTACCAAGACTGATGAAAATTTCATGAGCCAAGTTTTAGAACACGTTCTTTTAGCAAATGGAGTTAATATTGTTAAAAAAGGCGGTATCAAGAAACAAGGTAAGAAATTAAAAGAAGCATTAGAGTTTTATAAAGTAATTGCTAAAGCTAGTCCTCCAGGAGAATTATATTGGAAGCAATCTAGAGCACTTTATTTTGCAGGTAAAACTCCAATGATTATTTGGTCTCCGTTTATTATGGATGAGCTTGCAGGTTTAAGAGACTCAGCTCCACCAACAATTAACAGTGATCCTACATCACCTGAACTAGCTTCTAAAACTGGTTTCATAACTAATTTTAGTGGACCTAGTAACAAAAAAGGTGCTGCATGGGCAGATGTTAGATATTTTGGTATAACAGCCGACGCTGACACAGATGAAGCTAAACAGTTTATCATGTACTCAATGGATGAAGGTTACACAAGCACATTATCGATTGCTCCAGAAGGTAAATTTCCAGTAAGAAGAGGAAATTCGAGTGACCCTGAAGCTTTCACAAAAGCTTGGAGTAAACTACCTGTTGGAGTTGATAGAAAAGCTCCTTTGTCAGATCTATATGACCCAGATGTTATTAATAACATCGTAGCTGGTTTAGATACTGCAAATAGATGGGGTGTTAAAGAAGGCGAACTATCAAGAGCGTCAAAAGTCATAAATTCTCAATTTATAAATAGAATTACTAGACTTTATATTGATGATCAAATTGATGTCGATGAAGCTGTTGATATGATTAACAAATCATTAACTAAATTCAAATAATTTTAATTTTATAAAAAAGCGGATAATATGAATTATCCGCTTTTTTTATGAATGACACTCTAGCAAATACAGAAAAAAAAACTGCATACATACTAACTTTACCTGCAGTTCTTTTAGTTTTTTCAATAATATTATTTCCAATTTTTGCTAATATTTGGATTAGTTTTAAAGAAGTTGAATTAAAAGATATTCGAATTCCAGAACCAAGAGCAAAAAAAATTGTAAAATCTATTTCTGATGAACCTACTAAAATAAAAATATTATATAAGTTAAGAAATAGTTCATTAATTCAAGAAATTAGAGATGTTTCGTTTCAAGATAATTTTCCAAAAAATTTTGAAATTGAAAATTTAGATCCAAGATGTTCTTACGAAAAGTATAACTTAAAATGTGAATTTGGAAATTGGCCAGCCAAATATAGGGAAAATTTTCAAGTAATATTTGCAACAAATGATGGATCAAATATAGACAAAAAAAATCTTAAATCAATTAAACCAAAATTGGATGGGAAATCTGATAATATATTACTTAATACCAACTTTACTCTCAAAAATTTTAAAAAAGTTTTATTTGAAAATGAATTTATAGATTTACTACTAACAACTTTTTATTACACATTTTTTGGAACTGTTGGCTCAATAGTATTTGGTATTTTAACAGCTCAAATGGTAAATCAAAAATTTTATGGAAGAACATTTATGAGAAGTGTTCTCCTTTTCCCATATGTTGCCCCAGTTGTTGCTTTAGCTTATACTTGGGAACTTTTACTAGACCCTAATAGTGGTACCCTAAATAGTTTATTATTAAATTATCAAGTTATTGAAACTCCAATAAACCTTCTTGGACAAAAATATATTGAAATTAGTATTTTGGGTTTTGATTTTAAATTAAGGTTAGCACTTACAACAGTTATAATGTTTGAAATTTGGAGGTATTTCCCTCTAGCCTTTTTATTTATTCTCGCAAGACTTCAAGCTATTCCAAAAGAATTATATGAGGCAGCTGATGTTGATGGGGCCAGTCCCTTTCAAAAATTTTTTAATATTACACTTCCCCAAATTACTGCAGTAATTTCGATTTTATTTATGATTAGATTTATTTGGAATTTTAATAAATTTGAGGATGTCTTTTTATTAACTGGAGGTGCATCAGGAACAAGAACTTTACCAATAAATGTTTATCAACAAGGTTTTGCAATATCAGACATTGGAATGGGCTCAGCTGTTTCAATAGTAATCGTTGTATTGCTCTTAATTTTTATGTTTTTTTATTTTAAACTTTTAGGAAAAAGAGTAGATGAGAACTAAAAATACAATATTATTTTCGTTGATATCTACTTTTTTTTTAATTTTTTTAATTTCGATTTGGAAAATATTAGCAACATTGCAAGGTTTAAGTATTAATAGTTTTAATATAGAAATAATTTTTATATTTGGTCTTTTAATATCATTAGCTCACTTAGGAATAGGTGACAAAATTAAATCAATTTATAAATCAATCATTTTTTCTGCCATATTCGTTTTTTGTGATGGTTACTTAATACAAAAATTACCAATTTGGTATAATGTTGGCGTATTTTTAATATTATATTTTTTTACCAATAAAATTAGCAAATATACTTTTATAGGTTTAAAAGAAGAGCACTCTACGCAAGTAATTTTATTTGATTTTTTAACTTTATTTGGAATTTTATTTTTTTCATTTGTAATACTTTTTCCGTTTTACATGATGTTAGTAACAAGTTTTAAAACACAAATAGCATTATTAGTGAATCCTTTAGATTTTAGTATAAATTTTGGCCAAGATATAAAAGATTTATTTAAATCTTATTTTGTAATTTTTAAATCTTATAAATTTGGAAAATATATTGTGATTAGTACTATTGTTTCTGTCGGCACTGTTATTATCACTCTTCTTTTTGCAATACCTGCTGCTTATGCAGTTGCAAGATTAAATTTCTTTGGAAAAACATTTTTATCTACATCCATACTTATAATATACATGTTTCCCGCAATCGTCCTTGTTATTCCGTTGTATACAATATTTAGTCAATTAGGTTTACGTAATTCAATAGAGGGTTTATTAATTGTGTATACAGCAACAACACTCCCAGTAGCTATTTATATGTTGCAAGGATACTTCAAAAGTATACCAAAAGAATTAGAAGAAGCTGCAATTTTAGACAAATTAAGTTGGTTTGGAATTATAACAAAAATTATAATACCTTTGAGTATTCCAGCTATTTCTTCTGTTGCATTATATGTATTTATGATTGCCTGGAATGAGTTTTTGTTTTCATTAATGTTTTTGGATAATCCAAATTCATTTACATTATCAAGAGCAATTCAATATCTAAGTGGTGATGCCGAAACCCCAAGGCAATATTTAATGGCAGGATCAGTTGTAGTAACATTGCCTGTACTGTTTATATTTGTTTATTTTGAAAAATATTTAGTTAGTGGTTTAACAGCGGGGAGTGTAAAAGGCTAATGAAAGTCTCAATCAATAGAGCAAAAAAAACTTTAATTGGTAATAGAAGAAAGGGTTATACTTTACCAACCAACAACAAACTTTATCCTGCTCAGTGGAATTGGGATTCTGGCTTTATAGCTTTAGGGTATTCTTATTTTAATTTAAACTTTGCATTAAAAGAAATAAATACATTGTTAGATGGACAATGGAGGGATGGAATGGTTCCTCACATTTTATTTCATAACACAAAAACAAATTATTACCCAAATTATACAGCATGGAATTGTGGTAATAAAATCCACTCATCTGGAATAACTCAACCACCAATATTAGCAACAATTTTAAAAGAAATTTTAAATAAAAATAAAATCAATAAAAAACAATTGTTAAATATTAAAAAAATAACTAAAAAAATTAAAAAATTTCATGAATGGTTTATTCAATTTAGAGATCCAAAAAAAACTGGTTTAGTATCTATTTTACATCCTTGGGAAAGCGGATATGATAATTCTCCTATATGGGATGAACCTATGAATAAAGTAAAAATTGAGAAAAATATAAAATATAAAAGAGCTGATAATAAAGTTGTAAATCCAGATTTTAGACCACTAGATATTGATTATGATAGGTATGTAACAATCAAAAACAATTTAAGAAAATTGAAATATAATCCAAAAAAGGTTTATAAATCCTCATTTTTTAATGTTGTAGATGTTGGTTTTAATTCAATTTTTTTAAAAGCAAACAAAGATCTCGTTGAATTATTGGATACATTTGGATTAAACAAAATAAAAATTGATAATTACATCAAAGTGACAGAAAAAAATTTTCTTAAATTATATGATAAAAAAAGAAAAACTTTTTTTTCAAAAGATATAAAAAATAATAAAAAGATCTATATTCCATCAATAACCAATTATTTTTTATTATTTGCTGATTTAAATAATGATAAAATTAATAAAAGACTAATTCAAAATCTTAAAAAACATAACTTAAAAGAAAAATATTTTTTTTCGTCAATCAAATCAAACCACAAAAGTTTTGAGGAGAAAAGATATTGGCGTGGCCCTGTTTGGATTAATTGCAATTGGTTTATTTATAAAGGATTAAAAAATAAAGATAGGTTATTTTCTGACAAAATAAAAAACAAAACTATCCAAATACTTGAAAAAAAAGGATTTTTTGAATATTTTAGCTGTAAGAGCGGTCAACCAATGGGGGCAAAAAATTTTTCTTGGTCAGCAGCTCTATACTTAGACTTAAAACTTAATAAAAATTAGTTTGAAAAACCGTATTTTCTTAATCTAACATCACCTGTTCGAGCGTGCGCTTCCATGCCCTCGTATCTAGAAATTCTAGCACAAGCTGCTCCCACTTCTTTAGTTGCTTCTTTACTCATTCTTTGGAAGCTAAGTGTTTTGATAAATTTTCCTACAAATAAACCACCCGTATATTTTCCAGCACCTTTAGTTGGCAAAATATGATTTGTACCTGAACATTTATCCCCGTAAGCTACAGTTGTTTCTTCTCCGATAAATAAAGAACCATAATTTTTAAGTCTATCATGATACCACTGTAAATTTTTTGTCTGCACTTCTAAATGCTCCGGTGCATAATCGTCACTTACTTTTGCGATTTCTTCATCAGTATCACATAATATTACCTCACCATAATCTCTCCATGCTGCCCCAGAATTTTCTCTAGGCAAGTCTGGTAGATCCTCAATTAATTCTGGAACCCTTTGCAATACATAATCAGCAATTTTTTTGCTTTTTGTAAATAACCATGCTGGAGAATTGTAACCATGCTCAGCTTGTCCAACTAAATCGTAGGCAACCATTTCAGGATCAGCTGTTTCATCTGCAATTACTGCAATTTCTGTAGGTCCTGCAAATAAATCAATACCAACTTTTCCAAATAAAAGTCTTTTTGCTTCTGCAACAAATTGATTTCCAGGACCGACTAAAATATCAGCTGGTGCATTTCCAAATAATCCGTTAGTCATTGCTGCAATAGCTTGAACACCACCTAAATTCATAATTACATCTGCACCACATAAATCTGCTGTATAAACAATTGATGGATGTACACCAACACCAGGTTTAGGAGAACTGCAGACTATTATATTTTTAACCCCTGCAACTTTTGCTGTTGTCACACTCATAACGGCTGAAGCTATATGGGCATACCTTCCTGCAGGCACATAACAACCTGCTGTATTAACTGGAATTAGTTTTTGACCTGCGAACAAACCATCAGATAATTCAACCTCAAAATCTTGCCCATAATTTTTTAATTGTGCTTCTGCAAATTTTCTTACTCTTTCATGGGAAAATTGAATATCATCTTTTGTTTTTTGATCTAAATTTTTTTTAATTTCCTCTATTTTTTCTTTAGAAACAATTACATCACCTTCATATTTATCAAATTTTTTAGAAAGCTCTTTACATCCTTCTTCTTTAGTTTTCTCAATGTCTTTTAAAATATTTTCAACTATTTCTCTTGTTTTAGTATCATCTGTAGATGAGGTTTTAGGTGATCTTTTAAGATATGTTATTGCCATTTCTCTCCTTTAAAATTTCAGATTATTTAAATGAATTTTTTTTGAAATTCAATGAATCATTTAGTCCAAAGCGACTACTGCTGCAGCAATAGAGGCCAATCGTGCCTGAGCCTCGTCAGATCTACTAGTAATTACCACAGGTACTTTTCCTCCGACAACAATTCCTGCGGCACATGCTCCACTAAAATATATAAGCATTTTAACCAAAGCATTACCAGTCTCAACACTTGGTACCAATAAAACATCTGCCTCACCTGCAACTAAATTTTTAATTCCTTTTATAGCTGCTGATTTTTTTGAAATACTATTATCAAAAGCCAAAGGACCAAAAACATCGGCATTTAAACTTTCTTCTTTGGCTAATTTTGTTATTTCTGCAGCCTCAATAGAGCTAGGTACACTTTCTAAAACCTCTTCAGTTGCAGATAATATAGATACTTTTGGTCTTTCTATTCCTATTCTATTTGAAAAATTAACTACATTTTTAAGAATGTGCATTTTTGTTTTAACATTTGGTAAAACATTTAATGCTCCATCAGTGATTATTAGTGGTTTATCATCTTTATCAATAGTCATATGCCATATGTGACTCAACCTTTTTTTTCCCAACAAATTATATTCACGTTTAAGCACCTCTTTCATAAGTACATCAGTATGAATATGACCTTTCACAATTATTTGCACCTTACCTTCGCTTGCTAATTTAGCTGCAATTTTAGCAGTATCATTTTCTATAGGTTCATGGATAAGCTCATATTTAGAAATATCCCATTTAATATCTTCAGCACATTTTTGAATTTCTACTTCATGACCTATAAATATTGGCTCAATTAAATTTTCATTTACCGCATCTTGAACTGATAACATGGGTAAAGGTTTACCAGCATTTACAACTGCAACTTTAACTCCTTTTTTTTTATGAGCTAAATCTAATAAGTTGTTTGGACAGATAATTTCTTTGTTTGAAAGCATTTGTTACAAATATGTGAAAAAAATGATCATGTACATAGAAAATTACCATAAAATATAGATATAATAATTTTATAGGTTTATAACTTTCATTAATATGGAGATAGTAACAAAGATAGCACCAATTATATTGGCCTTGATAATGTTAGGCTTAGGCCTAGGATTAAAACTAGAAGATTTTGGAAGAGTATTCAAAGCACCAAAAGATTTTATAGTTGGTTTTATTTCTCAATTAATAATTCTTCCAATTGTAGCATACATATTAATTTTAATTTTAAAAACACCGCCTGAAATAGCAATAGGGGTTATGATCATAGCTGCAGCACCTGGGGGAGTAACATCCAATGTAATGACTAAATTTGCTGATGGTGATGTTGCATTATCTATATCTTTAACTGCTGTTATTAGTTTATTAAGTATAATTACAGTTCCTTTAATAATCTTTAATTCTGCAGACATGTTAGGGATAACAGAAGTTTCTCGAAATATTTCAATGACTGGAATAGCACTAAAAATGTTTTTAGTGGTAACGGTACCTGTAATAGTAGGAATGATTATCAGAAAATTTGCTGAAAATTTCATATCCTCTAAAGTTGAAATATTTAATAAACTTAACATAGTTTTGTTTGCTATTTTTTTCGTAGCAGCGTTTTATGAAGAAAGAGAAAATATTCTAAGCTTTATAAAACAAGCAGGTTTAATTTCTTTAATATTAAATATATCGATGATGGTTATTGCATATTACATTGCAAAAGCTTTTACTTCGGGCGTTAAACAAATGAAGTGTATTGCTTTAGAATGTGGACTGCAAAATGGTACTTTAGCATTATTTGTTTCTACGCAAATATTCGGTACGGATATATTATATGCATTACCAACAGGTGCTTATGCGCTGATCATGTATATAACAGGATTTATTTTTATTTATTTTTTAAAAAAATCTAATTAAGGATTGATTATTCTTATTTGATTAAAAACTTTATAGATAAAATGGCTTAAGCTGAGCATATTTTGATTTACCATTTTACCTGTTTTTTGAAACGCACTATCTTTAGCATCGAATGTAATTAATTTTTTTTCATTTATACGAAGATATTTTCTATCAATTAAATATTTTAGTTTTCTAACAACTGTTGGTCTTGGAATACCTGTTATCTCAGAAATTGACATGGCATTAACTCCTCTTTTATCCGATCCCTGAATCTCTTTTACATATGAATCTAAATTTAGTTTTTTCGGAGTAAATTTTGGATTTTTAATTGTATTTATCAGTACAACCATGCCGATTGCAAAAACTTCTAAATCTTTTAATTCTTCTCTCCAACTTTTAATATAAATAAACCAATATTTATTAAACTGATATAGGCAATAAGAAAAATTTTCTTTTATTGCTAATATTATTTCTTTCAGAGAATAAACTTCATTTACCAATTTTTCCTTTTTTAAAATTTTATTAAATTCGTGTAAGATATTTGCAACCTCTGTAAGAGTATCGACCGCTTTAGCTTTGTAAAGCGTATCTCGAACAACAAAGATTTTCTTACCAGTTCTTTTAATTACTCCTTTTTTTTCTAATTCTAAAACTTTTCTTCTAATACTCTCTTTAGGCACCCCTAGATCTTTTGAGATGTCTGAAATATTAATTTTATCAATTTCGATTGGTTTATTTTTATAGAAGGTGTCGTAGTCAATTTTTACACCATTTTGTCTGAAATATATAAGGTCTTGATGTATCAAATATATAATGAGGACAAACTTATCTATATCTTTATAATGATCATAGGCTCTTATAAACCAGTTGCTTGTTAAAGTAAAATAAGCCGGTGCCAGTGCAGCAAAATTATCTTTAATTACTTTATTAATTACCTTCTCGTCAATGTGTGCTGATATACTAGGTAAGGTTTTCATGCTTTTTAAACAAACCCATTTTGATTTAAAAAAACCCAATCTGAACAAATATTTTTATTTGTCAATCTTTTAATTTTTTCTTGAGAATAAATTACTTTTTTTTATCAAATTCTAAACTTCCTCTAGAATTTACATTATCTTTTACGTGTTTGTAGTAACTGATATCTTTGATTAACTTTATAAGGTCAATACCTTTGTTTTCATATCTTCTTCTAATAGTCATTCTTGGAATATTTATAAAATTTATTTGATCAACGAAATCTTCAGTCCATTCTTTCTCTATTTTATCTTTAACTAATTTTTTTAAAAAAATTCTAAAGTCAGTACAGGAAATAGATTTTATATTTTCATTTATAAGCATAACATTATTTTAGCATAAAATTTATAAATTTAAATCATCTGACAAATTATCTTGAATCAATTACAACTATTGTTAGATCATCTTTTTGAATATGACCTTTATTTAATATATCATCAATCATTGCTTTTAATCTTTCATTGTTAACTGTTGATTGATACTGTTTTATATAATTTTGAAACCCTTCTGAACCCAACATTTCTCCATTAGGATTTTTAATTTCTGTTATACCATCTGTAAAAATATACATTGAACTGTCTACAAAAGGAATTGTATGCTCCGTATATTTTGTATTAGGCATAATCCCCAAAGGAGGACCTGCCTCGTTAAAATTTGTAAATGAACCATCTTTTGAAAAAATAATAGGAGGCTCATGACCTGCACTTGACAGTAATAATTCTTTTTTATTACTATCATAAATACCAACCAACATAGTTACAAACATTCCTCTTGAAATAGTTTCACAAATTTCATTATTGAGTTGTATTAATAAATCAGCAGCAGAAAAATTAGTTTTACTTAAGCAACGATAAAGACTTGATGCTTTAGACATTAATAATGATGATTTAATTCCTTTTCCAGATACATCTGCAACACCAAAACCATATTTTCCATCACCTAAATCTGAAAAATTATAAAAATCTCCAGAAACTACTTTTGCAGGTATATTTATTCCCGCAATTGGAAAATCTTCATTTTTATTTTGAGATAAAAGAGATTTTTGAATCTCTCCAACAATCTCTACTTCTTTTTGAATTTTATTCTTTTCTACCATTTCTTTTGCCATTTTTGCATTTCTGATTGCAAGTGCCGCAGGTGCAGATAAAGTTTCAAGTAATTTTCTATCCTCTTCGATAAATAATTTATCATTAGTTTTTTTATTTAAGCAGTGAATAACCCCAATGCATTCATTTGCTGCTATAAGTGGAGAGCATAAAACTGAATAAGTTGTAAAGTTTGTTTTGTTATCTAAATCAAAATAAAATTCTGCAATTTCTCTAACATCTTTTCGAACATTTCCAACTCTGATACATTTTTTTTGCTCTACTGCTTTTGCCATTACTCCATCAGTTAAATCTAATTCATATTCATCTAGATAATCTTGATTAATGGATGCAATACACTCAAATTTTTTCTTTTGATCATTAATTAGAAATATATTTGCAGCTTGAGCATTTATTCTATTAATAATTACTTTAAGTGCCGTATTTAAAGTTTCTTTAAGCTCAAGAGATAAAGCAAACTCTTGATTCATGTTTGTAATGATTTCAAGATCAATGTTTGCTTGAGATACCTCTGGTTTTTTTTCTTCTTCTGGTTTTTTGGGTTTAAATAAGAACATTTATATCTAGTATTTTATCCTGATTTTATATAATTTTACAACTATGGAGATTATAATTAATAGTCCAAATTTTTACTTACATCTTCAAGATGCTGTATTAATGGTTCAGTTCTTAATTGATGGCATTATTCAAGTGACATCAAATTTTAAAATATAATTTTTTCATTAGTGGATTATTTATTTGTAATCATTTTAGGAGGTTTATGGGGCAGTTTTGCAAATGTTTGTATTTATCGTCTGCCTTTAGACAGAGGTGTAGTTTCTGGAAGATCGTATTGCCCCAAATGCAAAAAACAAATTACTTGGAAAGATAATATACCTATAATCTCCTATTTATTGCTAAGTGGAAAATGTAGAAAATGTAAAAAACCAATTTCTTCTCAATATGCTCTAGTAGAGTTTTTAAGTATTTTTTTTTTTACAATTATTTATTTTCTATACGGAATAACTTTAACCACTCTTTTATTAATGATATTAAGTTTATCATTCATCATCATATTTTTTATTGATCTAAAACATTTCATTATTCCAAATGAAATTACATTTTCTATGATGGTTTTAGGATTTTTAAAATCTTTTGATCCAAATTTAAATTCTATCTTTCCAAATTATATTAATTCATTAATTGGAGGTTTGTTAGGATATGGAATAATTTGGTCAATAATTTATTTTTATAAACAAGTTAGAAAAAAAGAAGGAATGGGCTTAGGGGATGCGAAACTTTTTGCTGTTATAGGTTTCTGGTTTGGTTGGTTAGCTATACCATTTATTATCTTTTTATCATCTGTCATAGCATTATTAAGTGTAGTTCCAAGTTTGTTAAAAAATTCAAGAACAATGTCTTCTCAAATTCCTTTTGGACCCTATATTATTATAGGTACTCTAATTTATCTTTTTTTTGAAAACAGCTTTAAATTAGTACTTTTTTAAAGATTTGAAGACAAACAGTCTATAGAACTATTCTTTTAAAAATGTTTAGTATTTATATATGAGATATTTATTAATATTTTTATTTTTAATTATTTACAATCAAATATTTTTAAATATTGCAAAAACTGAAGATATAACTATTTCTTCTAATCACTCTAGTCAAATTGTAATGTCAAATAACGATACACTTACAGTTGAAAGTGGTGTTACAGTTGATACCAGTGCTGCAGAACCAGTAGAATTAGAAAGCCATACCTTTACCACTGGCTCAACTACTATTACAAACAATGGTACAATTATTGGAACAACTAAAGGAATTGAGGCTGATAAAACTACAGATTTTAGCATAAATAATTCCGGTACCGTATCAGTGACTGACAACGCTAACAGTCCTGGTTCAGCACTTTCGTTACTACAATCTAGGGGAACTGTATCAATTGTAAATAGTGGTACTTTAGAATCTGAACGTGCAGATACTATTAAATTACATCCTTCCTTTGGAACAGTAACAATTAATAATTCTGGAAGTATTACTTCCTCCAAAGATAGAACAATCAATTTTGGTCAACAAGCTAATGCTGGAACAATAATAAATTCTGGCACTATTTCGGGTAGAGCAAACACTCTTTATATATATTCATCAGGAACAGACTATTCAGCTGGTACTATTACAAACTCTGGAACAATTAGTGCAACAGGTGGAGATGGCTTTGAAATTAATAATGTAAACGATGTCACTATTACTAACACTGGTACTATATCTGCTACAGGGGATGCAATTTTTAATATTGGCCACAATGGTTCTAATGGAAACATAATTGTAAATAAAGGAACCATATCTAGCGGATCAAGCAACCATGATTTAGAAGTGACATCAAATGTAGGTCTTGAGTCACTAACAAATGATCAAGGAGGAAATGATGCTTTAAAATTAGATGGTTATCTTCCTGTTAATTATGTATTTCTTGCAAACAGTACAACTGATTATGGAAAACTTGCCGTAGATAATCAAAATGGTGCAACTACTTTTAGTATTAGCACAGACTCCTCTTTATCAGCAGGAACTTATTCTAGTATTATAACTGGTGTATCGTCTAGTAGATTTACTGCTGGATCAACAGGTACAGTAACTGTAACAAATGGAAAATTTAATTGGACACTAACTGAGACATCCTCAGGAAGTACAAATTGGAATTTAGTTGTTACAAATTTTGATAATGATGCTCCAACTTTATCATCTTCAAGTCCATCCGATAATGCGTCAGAGGTTGCAATAAATTCAAATATAGTTTTAACTTTTAGTGAGGCTGTTGATGCTGAAAGTGGAAATATTACAATTAAAAAAACTTCTGATGATAGTACCATTGAAACAATTGATGTAACAGGAGCTAAAGTTAGTGGTAGTGGTTCAACAGAAATTACTATTAATCCTGATACAGATTTAACAGCTGATATTGATTATTATATCTTAATAGACGCTACTGCTTTTGATGATACTGCTGGGAATTCTTATGCAGGTATTTCAAGTACAACTGCTTTAAATTTTTCAACAAAACCAGGTGAAGTTTTTAACGAGACTGTTAAAACTCTTACAAAAAATCAAACCGTAGCTGCAATAAATTCTTTAAATCAATCGTTAAATAGAATTTCTGGACGTATGAATTATATTAGATCTACAAATAACAATTTCTCAAATCAAAATATTAGATTAGCAATGAATTTTGATAATCCTTTAGTAACTGAAATGTTAAATTCACTTTCAGCAAAACTCATTAATAAGCAAAAAGAAACAGAAAAATGGGGAGTATGGAGTGAAGGAAATATATCATTCGGTAGGATAGGTCAGCAAGATGGAAATTTAGGTCAGGATATTCATAGTGATGGAATAACTTTTGGAATAGATAAGAGAATAAATGAAGATAAGACCATTGGATTTGCAGTCAATAAATCTTGGCAAGATACAGAAGTAGGAAGCAATGAAGCAAATATGGACGCTAAAGCAATAAGTGTCATGAATTATACAAGTTTTAAAATTGAGGACAAAAGATATTTTGAAATGGTCGCTGGAATTGGAGAAATGGATATTGATTTAAGTAGAGATGTTACAGGTGGGAAAAATACTGGTAAAAGAAAAGGGAATCAACTTTTTGGAAGCTTTACTTATTTATTAGAACCTGATGTCGAAATCGTAGGCAGAAATTTAAATTATTATACGAGACTTGATTTAGGCTTTACTCAACTAAAGGCATATACAGAAACTGGTGATGGTACAGCTGTAAGTTATAAAAAGCAAAATGTTAAAAGTGCATCATTATCTGCAGGTTTTAATTTAAGTAAAATTATAGAAACTAACAAAGCTATATTAGAACCATCAATAAAATTTGAATTAGGGAAAGATAAAACAATTAATTCAGTATCAGAGGCATATTATGTAAATAACATATCTGAAATTTATAATAATGCCATAGGCGACCAAAGTTCAGGACATCTATTATTTAATTTAGGAATGGGTGCAAAATTTAAAAATGAATTAACCATAAATACATCATATGAGCATTATAGAAGTACTGATGATGCTTTTAATAATAATTTTTCAATTTACTTAAGAAAACCTTTATAATTAAAAATATGTTTAACAAAATAATTGAGAATATATCTAAAGTAATAATAGGAAATAAGGAAAAAATAAAAATAACTTTAGCTGCAATTATTTCTGAAGGAAGTATTTTAATAGAAGATTTCCCAGGCTCAGGGAAAACAACTTTTGCAAAATCAATAACTAATAATTTAGGATTTAATTTTAAACGTATTCAATTTACCTCTGATTTATTACCAAGCGATATTTTAGGGTTTAATATTTTTTCTAAAGATAAACTTTCTTTTCAAAAAGGACCCATTTTTACTAATATTGTTTTAGCTGATGAATTAAATAGAGGTAGTCCAAAATCTCAAAGTGCATTTTTAGAGGCAATGGAAGAAAAAAATGTATCGATTGATGGAACTACATACAAATTACCCGAACCTTTTTTTGTAATAGCAACACAAAATCCAATGGATGCATCTGGTACTAGCAGTTTACCAGACTCACAATTAGACAGATTTATGATTTCATTTTCTTTGTCAGATCTCCAAGATAATGAAAAGATCAAAATGTTGAAAAATAATATTAATTTTAATGAAAATAATTCAAATCCTTTAAATTGGGATAATCTAAAAAACAAAAGAATGAAAATAAATATTAATGATGAAATTTATCAATATATAATTGAAATAGAACAAACAATTAAATCTCTTGAGCAAGACATATATATTTCTGCAAGGTGTTTGAAACAAATAATTGATCTTTCTAAAGGGTGGGCAATGATCAATGATAAAGAATATGTTACACATCAAGATATTAAAGAAATACTACCTTTTATCTTAAGACATCGAATAAAGTTTTTAAATCAAGATGAAAAATTTGATTTTATTAAAAAAGAAATATTAGAAAAAATTGCAATTAAGAAATGATAGCAAAAGCTTTTGTAGATTTTTTTAATAGTAAATTAACTCAAAACCTAAAGAATAAAAATCAAACCAAAATATATATTTATCCAAATTTCAATGGTTTAGGACTAGCTTTATTTATTTTTTTTAATTTTTTAATTGCTGTTTTTTATGAAAATAATTTTGGGCTTTTATTATCGATAATAATATTTTTTATTTTTTTTATTTCTATTTTTATTTCTCATCAAAATCTGAATAATCTTTATATTAACGAGAATGCAGAATATTTCATTCAGTCTGAAAAAAATGAAAATATAGACATAATTATTATTAATTCATCAAATGACAAAAAGTTAAATATTGATATCGATTACGATAACAAAACAATTGGAAATTTTAATTTTACTAACAAATATAATAATTTTTCTCATCCAATGAAATTTAAAGATCGTGGTGTATTTGCATTCAAAAGACTCTGTATCAAATCTATTTATCCTTTTGGTATAATAAGAACTAAAATTTATTTTCATTTAAGAAGTTTAATTTATGTATACCCAAAAGCAATAAGACCCCCTGAAAATTTATTGTATGAATTTAATATTTCAAACACCAATAGTGCGAATGATGACTTTGATGGAATTGAGGAATTCAGGAGAGGAGATAGTTTATCAAAGATAGCTTGGAAAAAATCAACAATTAATGAAAAAAAAAATGTAAAAAAATTCAAAGAACCTAAAAAGCATCAAAATTTTATATTAGACCTAAATAGATATCAAAATATACCTTTTGAGCTACTATTAAGTTATTCCATTTATATAATTAAATATTTTTTTCAAAAAAAAATACATCTAATTTTAAAGCATAATGAAAATAGCTTTCATCTTAGTTCAAATCAAAGTTCTCTAAATGAAATTTTAAAATATTTTTCTAATGTTAAGTCTTAAAATTTTAAATATAAAAAATCTTCCAATTTTAATATTGATTTTATGTTTAGTTTCAATTGGTAGTGAAATAACATTTTTAAACAAAATTTTTTGGATAACTTTAGTCTTCATAAGTTATTTTTTATTAAAATTTAATTTTAAATTTAAAAATTTATTAATAGGTGGTTATGCTCTAATTGCTATTTACATTCAGCTAAGATTTGATCAATTTGTTTTTTCAGAAGAATTTTTCTTAAACTGTTTAGCTATCTTAATTATTGCAAAATATTCAGAGTTATTAACAAAAAATAATCAATTATCTTTTTCAATGATTTCTATGATTATAGCAGTAGCAAGTTTAATAAAAGGTCAGGATCTATTTAGTTCAATTACCTCTTTAACAATTATTATTTTATCAGTTGTTTATATGTATTTGGTTCAACAAAAAGAGCTAATGGATTTTAACTTAAAAAACATTTTTAAATATTTAGCTTTTAGCTTTAGCATTTTTCCAATAATTATTATTTTTTATTTAGTTTTTCCACGAGCAGACATAAATTTTAGAATTTTTGATCCTTCTGCAAGTTCTTTAGGTATACCTGACAATATTAATCTTGGTTCGTTCAGAGAATTTTCAAATTCTGAGGAGCCAGTTTTCACATTAATAAATAAAAATTATAAAAAAGATCAACTTTATTTTCGAGTGAAAGTATTTGATTACATGGAAAAGAACAGATCCTGGAGACCTACTTCAAATATATATATGTATAATACTTTTAAAAATCATACCAAAGTTTACAAAGGGCAAAACCTAGGGGAAACTTATGAAATAATCCTAGAACCTCATAAAGGTAAGTGGATACCTTCATTAGATAATTCTAAACTTAAAACAATTGATAGCAAGATCGAGGAAAATTTATTTAATCAAACTTACACAATTAAAAATTTAATTGATAGAAAGAAAAAAGTAGAGTTCTTTAGGTATAACAATAATCAAGAAATATATGATCGATTAATAGATTACTATACGCTATTACCAAATACTATCTCTAAAGATTTGGTAGATTGGTCAACTAAAAATAAAAAAAATAAAACAGACAAAGAATATTTAAATACCATTATTAAAACTTTTGCAAATGGTAGTTACTTTTACAATTTAAGTCCTAAAAATTTATCTGGGAATAACTACGCTGACTTTTTCTTTAAAAGCAAAGAGGGTTATTGCGAATACTTTGCAGGTACTTTTGTTTTACTTGCAAGATTAGGGGGGATACCTAGTAGAATTGTTTCTGGTTACTTAGGCGGAGACTTAAATGATATTGGTGATTTTTATGTGTTTAGACAAAAAGATACTCATGCCTGGGCTGAAGTATGGTTTGAAGAAGAAGGATGGGTTAGGGTGGATCCTACAAAGTATATTCCTCAAGAAAATGTTAGAAATACATTAAACGATTTATTTAATTATAAAAAAAATACATCAGATAGTCCTATACGTTTGAAAATTTTTAAATATGTTGGTTATTATTTAAATTATACTGATTTTGTTTGGACACAACATCTTTTATCGTATGACAATGCACAAAGAAAATCTTTTATAAAAGATTTAACAAATTTTACATTCTCCAAAACATTTTATTGGATATTTATTCCTATTTTATCAATTTTATTTGTAAGATTTTTATTTTTATTTAATAAAAAAAAATTTATTAAATTAGTAATTAATTTTGTGATTTGGAGGTTAAGAAAAAAATATAATTTACTCTATTCAGATACTCATCAACAAATATTAAACAAGCTATCAGTAAGAGAACAAAATAAATACAAAAATCTATTTGAAATTTTTGAAATTGTAAAATATTCAAATAATGAAATAAGATATTCATTGATATTTAAATCTTTAATTTAAAAATTATTTAGATATTATCTACCATTATGAACACAAAAGGTTTTACTCTAATAGAACTTCTAGTAGTTGTGGCGATTATTGGTATTCTAGCAGCTGTAGGTGTTGTTGCTTATAGTGGGTATACAAGCGGTGCTAAAAAACAAGCTGCCATTTCAAATCATAAAGCTGTAGTAAAATATATAATTTCAGAAACAATGAAATGTTCAATGGGTAACGAAAAAGCAATGAACGATGAATTAGATTGTAGTAAACAAAATTTAAATACCTGGAAAGATGTAGTAGCAGATGCAGCAATTGAAGCACTAAAAGATTTTAAAAATCCGTATTTCCCATCAAAAATAGCTTTAACACACGGAGGTGATATTATTAGAGACGAAGATGTTGGTCATATCAGAATGAGATCTCCACAAAATAAAATTAAAGTAATGACATGTGTCAAAACTCCATGTTCTGGTACCCAATGCACAATGCCTAATCATGTCTGCAGTGAGGAAATTAATTTGAATTAATTTAAAAATATATGTAAATAAAAAAACTTTTATAGACATTTTATGAAACAGATTTTATTCATTATATTCTTTCTTTTTTCACTCGGATCTTTAGGTCATGCTACTTGTAATACAACAATAACTACCGCAATAACTAATGAGCAAACTTGTGGAGCAAGTGAAACCTTGACTGTTGAGTCAACTGGTTCAATAGTATTTAGTGGAAGTAAAGCAGTCCGCGCAAATAATGGTGTTGGTGCATCAAATACAACCGTAATCAACCATGGTTTGATAAGTGCAACGGGTGATACCATAAATATGAAAAGCGCCCCTGGAACAAATAAAATTACTAATTCAGGTACAATAAATACAGCTCAAAATGAAAATGCTAGCAGTAGCATTGCTGTTTTAGTTCAGAAAACTGATGACACTGAGATTGTTAATAGTGGAACTATTCATGGTGGAAAATATGCTATACAAGGTCTAGAAACTAGCGATATAACCATTACAAACAGTGGTACTATTTCTGCAAATAATACATCTGCTGCTGCCATTTACCTTACCAATGGTACAAATGCAACAATAACAAACACTGGAACAATTACAAATTTAAGACATGGAATTAGACTTGGTAAAGGTCATGGCTCATTAAATAATGCTACAATTATTAATTCTGGTTTGATTGCTGGCACAACTCATAACGATAGAAATTCAATATATATTAGCGATGATAACAATGTAACTTCAGGATTTAATTTAATAACAAAAGGAGAAGGATATTATGATGGTAAAATTCTACTTAGTGATCAAAACGAAACAACCGGTGTAACATTTTTCGACTTTACTTTAGATTGTAGTATTTCAAGAGATCAAACCATAGAAATTCATGAGAAACAAAATGTGAGGGTAATTAATAACCTATGTGGAAACGATACTTATGAAATTCTAGACTCAAATTTAAATCCAGATCCAGATAATTCTGAAACAAATGGATATTTAAGAATTTATGGAGAAGAATTAGATGTTGTTAGTAATAACAAAAAATACAGAACAGAAATTTTTAGCAATACTTTAAATAACATTTTTAAGTCATTAAGTGATATAAAAGAAAGATCAATATTTTATACTCAATCGAAAAGAAACAATATTTATCAAAATTCCACAAAGGGTGTTTCTGGCTATTTTTTAAAAAACGAATACGAGGAAGAAAAGACAAGAACTTTTTTAACTTATTTTGAGCAAAATGCTAAGTTTAATAGTAAGGAAAAAAGTAAAAGTGAACACTTAGCCTTTGGTTATGATATAAAAACAAATTTTAGCAATCTTTCAATCAAGCCATTGATTGGTATTTCTAGTAATAAAATTACTGATGTAGAAACTGAGTCTGATCAAATAATAAGAAATAATTTTTTAAGTCAGTTTTTTGCTTTGCATTCTAATTATAAATTAAATAGAAAAATTCAAAATAATAATGATTTATCATTAACAATAATTGGTGAATATGGTGCTCATCGACTACCAAAATATATATCAAATTTTACCCATGGAGATTTATCAGTTGATGAAGCAATTGATCAAGTATTAGGTGCTGGTTTTGATGTTGAGTTTTCAATAAATAACCAGAATGGCTTTATTTTAAAACCATATGCTGGTTTAGCATTTAATAAAACATTGAGTGGTAAAATTAAAATAAATGATATTAATGGTGCAGGATTAAAAGAAGATATATCGCAAAATCATACAATGAATGGAGCTGTTACAAAAAAAATTGGATTTTCTTTAACTAAAAATACAGAGGATATTAGTTTAAGCCTAAATTTTGAACATAGTAATATGGATAAAATAATTAATAATAATTTAAATTTATCTATTAGTAAAAAGCTTCAAAGAGTTGCTAAAAAAAGAGCAATGCAAAGAAAAGAAGATGAAAAATTAGATCCTGAACTTGAGAGCCTCTTTGATCAGCTTCAGGTTGTAAGAGAAAACGAAAGACTTGCATTGGTTGCTAACAAATTAAATAAAGAAAATCAGGCAATGAAAGACTTAATTATTCAATTGATAAAAGAAAATCAAAAAATAAAAACTGAAAATAAGTTATTAATTAAAAACATGAATTAAATTGATTAAATAATGGATCAATTTTTATTAATAAATATTTAAGCTTTTTAAAGTTATTTAAATTTTAACTTAACTTATTTTTTATTAGCTAGTTTTTGCAAAAGATATATCTCTTTATCTGTAAGAGAATTTTTTTCTTCTTTAATTTGGTCGGCTAAACTTAATAAAGTTATCAATGAAAAAATTGATCCAAGTCCACTCATAATTATAAAATAGATTAAATTGGGATTTAATATTATTAATAAAATAATTATTGTAGACCAACCAATAAAAATTCCATTTAAAATTGTTCTATGACTTTTTAAATCTTTGATTTTAGAAAATTGTAAAAGTAATAAAGATAAAAACAACATTACTCCTGCCAGTGTTGCCCTTAAGGTTACGAGAATATCTATTCCACCTCCATAGAGCTCTTTGTGAATAAAATATGCAATTACACCTTTGTATGAAAAATAAAAAAATAAAATTAAAGTTAAAACTATTGATAAATAATATGCAATTTTTGGTTGAATACTAATTTTAAATTTCATAATTAATTATTTAATATTGCAAATAGAATTTCAATAAGATTAAGTTAGAATTATAATTTCGAATGAAACAAAAAGGCTTCACCCTTATAGAACTCCTAGTCGTAGTAGCAATCATAGGTATTTTAGCTGCAGTAGGAGTAGTTGCTTATAATGGGTATACAGCATCGGCAAAAAGGACATCATCAGAGCTACAATTTAAAAACGTATCTAAATCAATAAAATTAACTTACATAAAATGTGAAACGGAGTCATCAGATAGATTAAAGTTTGCTAGTTATAATGGAGGTCCCATATATAATTTATCTTGCTTCCAATTTAATGAGGGAAATATGATGGATGGTTGGTTTGATAAAGGAAAGTGTTCAGATTTATATTATGGAGACAAGTATGTATCACCGTATATTAGTTCAACAAAAAATTTAACAATGGGTGATACCACTTGTAGAAGTGGTTCTATTGCAACATCAAATTCAACAAAAGGCGTAGTTCATTTAAAGGGAAAAAATCAAACAGGAAATGGTTGTATAACTTTATCAATGAATATTGACACTTTAGTTTTAAAGGAAGAAATATGCCAAGCAAGTTAAAAGGCTTCACCTTAATAGAACTCCTAGTCGTAGTAGCAATCATCGGTATTCTAGCTGCAGTTGGAGTAGTTGCTTATAGTGGATATACGAGTAGTGCTAAACATAATGCGTGCAGAGATAATCATAAAAAAATTGTAAAAACTATATTAGAAAAAAGTGCATTTTGCGAATTCAATCAAACCATCAAATTAAAAAATTGGTATTCTGGATTTAAAGAAGGAGCGGAGTATGATTTTAATTGTTCAGGAACATTCATATCTTTAGCTCAAAAAGTAGGAATTCACATGACTAATATTTTAAAAAATCCCTATACGCCAAATAATCATTGGGGTTATGATTGGATGGGTAATAGTTCATCACCAACCACTGAGGGTCAAACTTTTTATCATGATATTTCCGCAACACAATTTAGAATAAGAACTCTTTGTGATGGTAAAGTTATAGAGTCTATTATTCAATAAAGACGGTTGGTGTAAAAATTAACTTTTACTAAAAGTTATGTCTCCAAGAATTTCGATAAGTACTAACCTGGCCTGAACCAGCTTTAATACTTATTAAATCTTTCTTTTTACTGTCTTCACATTCTTTCTTTTTCTTTTGATCTGTTATTTTACTACAATCTACTTTACCTGCTATGTTAGCAAAAAGAGTATCTCCAAATGTTACGATTTTAGATAATACTCCTTGCCCAACCCACGCACATTTATTCTTTTTACCCAAACTTTGTCCAAGCTCAGATGAAATATTTGTTCCACATTCATCGTCAACACCACAGATATAAGCGTCACCTAAGCTACATTTGTTTACAGATTTTGTTGGTTCATATATTGGAAAGTAGACTTGACCCCGATATACAGTCGGTTCAGCAGAAACTTTCGCGTAATCTTTTAAATTTATATACCAACCTTTGTCAGCATTTTGAGGACAATTAGCTCCTGATGTATCATCAGTGGTATTTTTACATTTTGTAATGGTATCAGCTTTTGCTGGCACTGCTACATCTTTAAAGAATGGATAATTTTGATCTTTAATTCCTAGCATGAAGTTTTGTACTCCAGAAGTAGTATCATTTATTCTTTCGTAATCACCAGTTCCAGCAAACAACCACATGGAATTTGTCGTATCCCCAATGGTTGCATCCATAGCGTGATACATATATCTTCCGTTTGCTTTTGTTGAACCAGCGTTAAACAATGTTGTAGTGTCATAAATTTTAATTGGATTTCCACTATTATCATCACTCATATTAGTTAGATTCACTTTAGTTATCTTTCCCTCTAGATCACTAACATAAGCTAAACCTCCAGAATAATTAACTCCAGATGCTGTATCAGGTGTTACTAAAACTATAGATGAAGGAACTGAATTTACAATATCACTAGCGTCAGTGTCTTCTATTTGTATTCTTTTATATAAACTTCCAGGGTTTGTTTCATCTTCTAAATTTATTAAAGTTAAATTAGATCCAACACCCTCGAACTGAGTTCCGTAACCACCACCCATAGCAGCCACATATACATCATCAAGAATATTATTATCTCCAGCACCATTATTTGGAATTCTGAATATTCTTGGATCTGACCATGTTTCACCTAACTCACTATAATCAAACTCTGGATTTGTTTGTACACCTGTAGCCTTTGATCCTGCTTTTATAAACACACCAAGCATAGAACTTGTATTTGTATCCCCAGGATCTGCTGAGTAGGTCATGTCAGTTCCAAAAGTGATTTCCGTATCACCACTTGAATTCGTTGTTACATTAAAATTAGTATAATTTTTATCGTTAAAGGTGACTGTAATATCGCTTTTCTTAATTCCTTGAACTGGGAAAGTCCATTTTTTCCCCTTATAACATGATGTCGTTAGCGATGTGTTACATGTATTAGATACACTATTGTTATCATTATATTTATCTGTAACTTCTATAGCTTCAGCAAATGAAGCAAGAGAATACGATTTACCAATATAATCATAATTATAAATAACTTGATTATGATCTACTCTGTATACTCTATGATTAATTTTATCATTAAAAATTGACCATAAGTGTAAAGGTTTGTCTGGATTAGTTACATCTAATACACTCATTCCAGCACCACCTCGTCCATAAGGAACAAACAAAATTGTGTGCCATTTTTTAGAAGTATCTAATGGAGATTTAAAATACATATCGTGTGCAACAATTGAACCGTCAACTCCAAAGATTGCGTTTGATCCTCCCCCTTTTGCAAGATTTAAATTGTTATTCATAACCAAAGGCAAATATGGAGCAACTAATGGTGGAACAAATCCCCATTTTTCTTTTCCAGTGTTTGCATCAAATGCATGAAGAATTCCACTATTAGAGCCAGCATAAATAACAGGATTATTATCTCTTGCTTTTAGAGAGTCTTTCCATGCAGTATATCCATTTACATTTCTAAAGTAAGCTTCTTGATTTATATTTTGAAATTGCGTTTCTGCAGAAGGCGCACCTATTACAATTAACTGTGAGTGATAAATATCACCTAGATAAATATTTTTTCCGTCTTGTGTTCTCTTTTCAGTAAGATTGCAATCCCCATCGTAGTCAAAATAGTCTGTTCCTCTTATAAAATTTATTAATCCTTTTAAATCATCATCTGTTCCATCTAGAACTCCAGCAGAACTTGCACACCTTCTATTTAAACTTGACCCACCAGGAGAATCTGTTTTTCTATGGTAATCTTGAATATCATTTTCATATAATGATAATACATTTCCAATTTCTGTAGCATATGTATCTCTAAAGTTATTATAATCTGCTTTATAATCAGTACCTGGAATTATGCTCCAGATTTTTCTTGAGCTTGGTTGTGGAACTACATCAGCCGCAGACCAGTTATCAACGTGATTTTCATCAATACTTCCATCTGGATTTATTTTTGTTCTGGTAAGTGTTCCTATCCATTCTTTATTTTGTTGGTAATCAAATTGAGCTTGGTATAAAGATCCACCTTTTTCAATTGTTGCTGTAATTGCAGGAGCAGTAAACGAAAGTTTTTCAGCAATGATTTCTCCAATTTTAGCTTTAAGTTGAGAAGTTAATGCAGCTCCAGTCGTAGCTACAATTGACTTACCTGTGCCGCCTGCTTTTGCAACGTCTTGGAAATATCTGTATCCATTTGCACTGATACCGGTACCAAATGCAATTGCGAAAGTTTTAATCTTATTAGTACTGTAAAGATCTTTAACTATTTTTAAACCTCTTTTATGAGTATGACTGAACCAATCTCCATCACCAATTAAAATTACATAAGAATTTTGACAATCTAGATTTTTATCTATAGGTGAATAAGTAGTATTTTTATAATACCTTGATGCAATTCTCATTGCTGAGTCTAAGTGCGTACCTCCACCCGGATTAACTGTCCTTATCATTTTAGCAATTTGAGCAGCACCGCCTTTATAAATAGGGACTTTAAGACAATTATAATAGTTACAAGGTGTTGAATATCCTTGCCCTGTTTTATGGTCTCCATGCCATCTATTAAAACCAGAAGCTCCGGCAGACCAGTAAGCAAATCCAAAATCTACCCCAGAGGTTAATGAAGAGTCTTTTACTATTGCTTCAATAGCTTCATACGCTGCTTGCATTCTTGTTTTTGGAGCTCCACCGATAGACTTAATCCAACCAGCATTTTGATCCATCACATGAACTTGACCATTATTTAAGTTTGCACCAAGTAATCTATTATTTGTATCATCATATCCTAATCCCCACGGATAGTAAAAATACAAGTTGCTAGTAGATGATGCTGATCTACTTCTCTTACCTTTATTTATTAAAATACTATATCCAGTCCCTGAATTATTAACTTGAATTTTTCTTATCCAGCTACCGTTCCATGAAAGAGTCCATATCTGATTTCCCCCAACATGTTGCAATCCAACATAACTGCCTCCAGGATAATAAAAACTTTGACCAGATGTTGAAGGACACATTCCAGATTGATTTAATGGGAATTTATAAATTCTATTACCTCTGTATGAAAATATATTTCCAGCATCAATTGTGGTTCCGTAACTATACCTTAATTGATAATTAGCATTACAATTTCTTATTGAGCCAGAATTTATATCTATAACCTTAAAGCCAAATGAACCCCCCACAAATATCTTTCCAGAGTCTATTGTCATATTATAAGGATAACCACCCACGTTATACTTAACCATACACCTTCCATCACTAGCTCTTATTCCAACAACAGCTCTTTCATAAAGAGCGGTTGTGTAATAAATATCGTTATGTGTTTCACCGCTATAAGAATAGGAGGTTCTACAATTCCTATTGCCTTCATACTTTTGATTTCCTTTTCCTGAAACTCCATTATTTCCAAATCCACTATCTGTTGTGGCTGTATTGTATAAAAACTTTTTAACACCATCTCTATTATATTGTGAAACAAGAATGTCACCATTACTATCCGCATCTGTATCATAAGGATATCTCATACTTGCGGTTCCCCCACTCATTCGCCAACCCATACTTCCAGATTTATCAAGTAAGATTAATACGTTTGCAGGAACATCTCCAATACCAGTTCCAGGAGGCAGTGCTTTAGCAAATAAATTTTCAGTTGTTAAAAATATAAATAAAAAACTAAATATTATTTTTTTTAATTTCATTGTGAATTCTTCAAATCTTCAATTTCTTTTTTAGCATAGAATTTTGACAATTTTTCATCTAGCTTAGGTGTTGAAATATAGATCTGCTCATTTTTAATCCCGTCATCACCAGTTAATCTTTGATATACAATAAATAAATTTGATTTTTCAATTACCTCCACTCCTTCATAAGAGTTTGGATTGTTTCCAGTATCAAACTTTTGATAATTTTTTTTTACATAATTCATTAATGTCAATTTTTCAGTTACTAAATTTCGATCATCATTTAAAGCAACAAAATTAACTGCAACCAATTCGTCATTTAAAAATCTATATTCAATGCCTACATCGTTTAATTTTTGGTTAGGGCAAACATCATTTGCTAAAATAGGATAAACATCTAATTCAGCATATTCCATTGGAAATGGTCTTGTAGCAATTTCTCTTTTCTCAAAAACTTCTTTTTTTTCCCCAAATTCTGCTATTAGATCGCAAGCTGAATAGGCAAGATTAATTGATAAAATTATAATTAAAAAAGATTTTATTAAAATTTTCATTCTTTAATTTATAATATAACAAAATTTAATTAGACTTTAAAACCGTTCAAATTGGTCTATTTTGGTAAAACAACTACACTTTCTAGGGCTACAATTATTCTTTTTTTAGACCCAGAATTAATAGAGTGTTTTTGGTTATTTTTGTTAAATCCATGCTCTTCAGCCTTTATTCCACAGCCAAATATCCTATAAGCCATACCATTTAGACCGCTATTTCCTGCTTGTTTTTTAACACTAGATCCTGATCCTTTAAATGGAGCAGCTCCTATATTGGTAATAAAGTATTCATAATAATAACCCTTTAATCTTTCAGCCTCATCCTTCTCTGCTTGAGAAGCATTGTTATTAAAACTATCTCGAATGACATCACCAAAATTCCAACTTTCACCAACAACAACTTTAAGATTGTCTGGTTTATCTGGAAAACTATTAAAACAATAATTTGAAGTATTAAAATAATATTTATCAGATGAACTGTAATTAACTTTTGTCATTTGACCATTAAAAGTAGATTTCTGATTAGTAGGTAAATTTCTACTTCCAACATTTCTTTTATGATTGGAAGGATTCCAAGGACCTAAAAATTGATTGACCACATATTTTTCACCTTCTAACAAAGCAGTTTCTGCTACATAAAAAGTTTGTTGATACTCATCACTCTTATTATTGCTTTGATGGTCACTTGCAGACATAACAATAAGCGCTCCACCCATTAAAGACATTGCTAGCATTAAAACTAAAGAGAGGACTAACGCAAAACCTTTTTCATTTTTTTTAATCATAGACCAATATTCCTAGCGTGAGCAGTTACAACAATTGTATCTCTTAAAAATTTATCAGTTTTTTTTATATTTCTTGATGTGTCCGTCATTGCAAGAATTTCTCTTAATTTTGAAGTTCTAAAAAAATCTTTTGTCGATCTTACAGTTAAAGCAATATCAATAGTTTTAATTTTATATAATTTATCTTTTGTTGCATTCGTTGGTGTAGGAGGCGGTTTGATTAACAAACCTTTGTCATCAATTGCATTAAAAACTAAATCACTGATATAATCTGCAACTAATGATGGTCCGTAAGTTTTAGGATTACTATCAGTGCTACCATTGTCCCAATTATTTCTTGAAGTGTTCCATTTTTCTTTTGATTTATAAATTGCAAATGCATCAATTGGAGGATACTTATTTCCTGGCAAGGGTGGAGCAGACTTATTTGGAATTTTTGATTTTTTACACTCATAAGTAATTTTATATCTTTCATATTCGTACTTTAAAGGATTGCCAGTTGGTTTACCTGCTATAGTTCCAAAAACTATTTCTATTTTATCACATGACTGAGCAAAGTTACTTGATTTGGTAATAACGATAGGAGCATGTTCGTTTGATGTGGGAATATTATCATTATGATATTTAAATCCAGCAAGTCGTATATCTCTTAATAACATTCCTATAACATCTCTCCCAGCTGTAGAAATTTTTGCTCGATCAGCAACTTGAGAGTAAGAGTTATTAACAACTGTATATGATGTAAACATTGCTGCCATCATCACCACAGAAATTAAAATACCAATTAAAATTTCAATTAAAGTTACACCAGCAATTGTACTTAATTTTTTTTTCATTTAATGAATTTGAAAATAAAGATATTTTTTCTTGCTACCATCATTCATGTTTACTTCCATTTTTCCTAAATACCATTTTTCATAAATTCCAGTGTTTTGATAACGCTGCGTGTTATTATAAGTACAATTATTTCCAGATGCACCGTTGTTACAGATATCGAAAACCTTTAAAAATTTTATATCTTGTGATCCTTTACATTTAATTCTTCTTTTAGAAAATCTGTCATCCCATTTTTTAAATTTATTTTGAGCAGTATTAGTAAATGAACCTGTTGTTGAGGTTCCAGTTGAGCAGCTACCCATTCTCCAAGATGATTTAGTACCTGATATTTTATTTGAAACTAAATAATCCATTAATTTAACATCTTTTGTAGGGGAAGTTGAGTTTTTTTCAGCAATTAAGTCTTCTGCTACCATCCCTACTAAATAATTAGATTTTGTTCTCTCACCTGAAGTATCGATAGATTGAACGGAATAATTAACCATTTGAAATATTGCAACAAAGCCAATACCAATAATAGCTGTGGAAACTAGTGCTTCTAGTAATGTTATCCCTTTTTCGTAAATTCTTTTATCTAATTGTCCAATCACTTTTACCTCTTTTATATTTAGTAACTGTACCAAATCTTGACCATAGAACCAAATAAGCAGGTTTTGTCAAACCACCATTTTTACCAAGAGTTTTCAGATCACATTTTCCACCAATTTGTTTTGCGTTACTTTCGCTACAAACAAGCGCATAATCTTTTACCTCCTCACCATTAACAAAAAATCCATATTGATTTTCTAATGATCCATTTTGTAAGAACTTAGTTCCATCTTTTGAAAAACATACTGAACCTTGCTTGTCTGTATGGACTGGAGTATCAATCACTATTTCCTGCACAGTTTCGTCCCAATAATTATTATTGTTACTACATTTTATACCTCCTGAATTAATTTTTTCTGAATAACTATCTTGATAAATTCCTTTAGTTCTGATTGTTGTTGATGAGGTACCTCCGGGAATTATTTGAAACTGAACATACTGAAAATTACCTCTTTGAAGTTGAGTGTTAATATTTGTAAGCATTGACGCAATTTGTTCAGAGGCTTTTCTAACTTTTCTATCTTCACTCCACTCCATAAAATTTGGATAACCAACAGCAGAGACGATAGCTACTATAGTAATAACAACTAGTAGTTCTAAAATTGTAAAACCCTTAATGTCCTGCTTTTGCTGCACCTGGATCTATTTTTCCTGACTTAACCAATTCCTCTAAAGATTTATCCATTGTAATCATACCATCTCTTACTGCAGTTTGCATGATACTGGGAATTTGGTGAATTTTAGCTTCACGGATTAAGTTTTGAATTGGTGGAGTACATTTCATTATTTCAAATGCTCCCACTCGTCCTTGACCATCTTTTGTTTTTAATAATCTTTGCGTAACTACCATTTTTAATGAAGTTGAAATTTGTGCACGAATTTGTTCTTGTTGTTCAGGAGGGAACACATCAATAATTCTATTAATCGTACTTGGTGCACCACTTGTATGCAATGTACCAAAAACTAAGTGACCTGTTTCAGCAGCAGTAAGTGCTAAACTAATTGTTTCTAAATCTCTCATCTCTCCAACAAGAATTACATCAGGATCTTCTCTTAAAGCTGCTTTTAATGCTGCTGCAAATGATTGAGTTTGTTTTCCAACTTCTCGATGAGAAACAATACTTTGATTGTCAGTGTGAATAAATTCAACTGGATCTTCAACAGTTATAATATTTGAAGTTCTAGTTTTATTAATTTCATTTACAATCGCAGCTAGCGTAGTTGACTTCCCTGAACCTGTAGGACCTGTCACTAAAACTAAACCTTTATGAAAGTCTACAATATCATAAAGAGCTTGTGGTAAATTAAATTGATCCATATCAGGAATTTTACTTTCTACTCTTCTACAAACGCATGCAGGACCATTGATTGTTTTATAAAAGTTTGCTCTAAACCTTAATCCACTTAAACTTACTGCTGTATCAAGTTCATGAGTTCTTTCAAATTTTTCTAACTCCTCTTCATTACAGTTCATTGATAAAAGATCTTTTAAATCTTGAGCTGTAACAATAACTTCTTGAACTTTTATAATTTCACCTGTTGCTCTGTAAGCTAGAGGCGATCCAGCCCTAATGTGAAAGTCTGATATTTTTTTATTATTCTTTGCTAGATCTTCTAATTTTTCAAACATTGTGAACTAATAATATAAATTGAGCATTTTTTGTCACTTTATTTCTTATAAAAACCCATTTTGAATAAAAATTATTTTTATTCTAGTAAAAGTTGAGTATAAGCTGAAGTAAGAGCTAATTATGAAAAATCCATTTGCAAATCTTTTTAAAAAAAAAGCAAAAAGTGATGCACCTGTTCCAAAACCAGAGGCAGGGAATAAAAAAGAGAGTTTCTTTAGTAAGTTTCTAAAAAACAGATTAGGAAAATCAACCGCAAAAGGAGAAGAGATAATTGGTGTTGAACTTACACCTAACGAAATAAGACTATCTCAAGTTTCAAACAACAAGTCTAATCAGTGGGTTTTAGATAAATTTCATGTGCATAAGTTTGAGGGAATTCCATCAGGGGGAACAGTATTAGAAAACCCTGATAAAGTTGCTGATGAATTAAAAATTGCATTACAAAAATTAAAAATAAACACAACAAATGCTGCAATAGCAATACCAGTTACCAGTGCGATTATAAGAGTTGTTACAGCTCCTCTAATGACAGATGAGGAATTAAAAAAAGCAATTGATACAGATTCTTTATGGGAAAACTTAGTTCAACTAACTGATAATTTAGCTGATTATTCAATTTTTCATCAAGTGATAAATAAAGACACCACTGGAAATACGATGGATATTTTATTCGTTGCCTCCAAGCTTTCAGACATCAATAATTATACAGATATAATAAAGAAGGGTGGACTTAACGCTGTTATCATCGATGTTAAATGTTTTGCGTTAAAATCTGCAGTAGACCAAATAAATCAAATAGCAGGTTCAATTGAAGAAAGTAATTTAACAGCTGTTTTAGAATTTGGTTTAGATGAAAATTATGTAATGATTTTATATGAAAACAATCCAATCATAACTGATATATTTATTAGAAGCCAAGATAGAAAAACTTTAGAAGAAAGTAATAATCAAGAAGAAATGGATGCGTTAGTTAGAAGATACATGACGCAAGTTAAGCAAGCCATCCAGGATTTTGAAACAAAATACGAAAAAAGAATTAGAAATTTAAGAGTAACTTCAAACTTACCTAATGTTGAAGAATATTTAGGAAGTTTTAGAAAAAATATGACTAACACAGGTTATCAACTTTTTGATCCTTTTGATGGAATCAAAGTTCCTGCTCAACTTGAAAATGAAATCAATATGAAAAATCGATCGTATTTTTCAACTGTCATGGGTTTAGCTTTTAGAAAATTAGATGTATTTGGTTATTATAAATTTGTAACAGCAGTAAAAAACATAAACTTACTTCCAAATAGGGACAACATGATTGCGCAAAAAAAAGCAAAAGCTGTTTCAAGTTTTGCTTTCAAAGGGGTAGTTGGTGTAGTTGCTATTATTTATATAACTTTATTTGGATTTTCATTTTGGCAAATTACAGAACTAAATAAAAAAATTGTTGGTTATGATCAGGTTGTTCAAACACACGAGCTTAAAACTTTAGAAAAAAATAAGTATGCTAAAGAGATTGGAGTAATGAATAAATCATTAAAATTAAGTCAATCAATCGAGTCAAACAAAACAGTAAGTTTTAGAGTGCTTGCACAAATTGCTTCTGCCGTACCTAAAAGAGTCAAGTTTAAATCGATTGAATATAATGGGGTTGATCAGATAGTAATTGAAGGATCAGCATTTAGCGATCAAGACATTCTTAAATTAATAAGTAATTTGAACAATAAAAAACTGATATCTCAAGCATCTTTAGCAAGCATGACACTGCCTGAGGGTGAACAGCAGGGATCACAAAAAATGAAAGGCTTTAAAATAGCTTGCATATTGGGGAGCGCTTAATGGATCTTAAAAATATAACAATGTCAGATTTGAAAGCCAAGTTTTCTGGAGCCGCAGATAAAAAAACACTAATAAAATTTGGTATAGGATTTGGTGCAATAATAATCTTCTTAATAATTTATTATGCAATCTTAAACCCAATGGTTAAAGAGAGAAAAGCAAAATATGAAGATAAACTATTAAAAGAAAACGAAATTTCTCAATTTGAAAATGAAATAATTCAATTTAAAGCTAGGATAAAAAAATTAAAACCCGAATTTGAAGAAAGCTCTACATTATTTCATTCTAAAGCTGAGGTAGAAGATCTTTATCAAAGTTTAAGTAGACATGCAGGTGTAAATGGATTGGTAATTTCAAAAATTGAAAAGAAAGAACCAATTGCAGTTATGAAAGAGGGAATAGCCAATCAATCAGAAAATAACTTAACTCAAGATATGGTGTCATATTATAAAATACCTGTTGATTTTGAGATAAAAGGTAAATTTCTTGGCTATATAAAGTTCAAAAGAGCAGTATCCAAGCAAAAGAAAATGCTTAACTTTGACAAAGAGACTATAAGTGTAGTACAAAACGATTCAACTGGAGCGATAGTCGCTACAGGAGTATTAACAATAGTAGGATTACCAAATGAATTTTTTTAAAATTTTATTGGTTATAGTTATAATGACGTTTGCCAAAATATCTTTGGCAGATAATCACGATCAAAAAGAAGAACTCATAGAGCAAGTAAAAGAAATCACAAAAGAATTAGCTGATGATGATGAAGTACCTCTAAATGATCCGTTTGCTGGAAATGAAGGTACAAATTCAATGACAAATATGCCAGAAGGTGAACAAGAAGATGAAATGAGTTTATATAATTTTAAACTTGCAGGTTTAATTTCAGGAAAAGATCATAGTTATATTTCAGTTGTTAGCTCTGCAGGAGAGGCAATCACTCTAACATTAGGTCAATATTTAGGAAAAAATCAATTTATAGATTTAAGACTTACAGAAGCCATTTTTAAAAAAGAAGATGGTAAATATTTAATTTTAGATTTTAACAATCAAATTAGAGAGGCTGATGATTATTAAAAAAATATTTAATTTATCAGTTGTTCTGATTTTAGGTTTTATTTTAAGTGGATGTGCCAATTCACAGTTTGCAAAAAAATATAACAAACCTTTTAAACATAACACTCCATTAATTAAAAGTAACGATATTACTAAAGCAGGTAAATCTGAAATTTCTAAAACTTTAGATATGGGGCCAAAGCCAGTTGAAGGGGATACTAGAAAATTAGGTAAAAGAAAAAAAATTTCTTCAGAAGCTCAAAGAAATTATTTAATTATTTCTGACAATTTCCCGCTACTTAAGCAAAGAGTAACTTTAAAATTTAAAAATTTAGACTTTAAAGAGACAATGCAGTTAATGGGTAAAATTGGGGAAATTAATGTTTTAGTTGGTGATGAAGTTGCCGGAGTAATTTCAGCTGAGTTAATTGATGTTCCTTGGGATAAGGCATTCCAAGCTTTATTAGATATGAAAAATTATGCATCCGATGTTGATGTGTCAAGTAATTTGATACGAGTTCATTCACCAGAAACTTTAACTTCTCAAGAAAATTATAAATCTGAAAGAGCTCAAGCAGTTAAGAAAAAAGTAGAATTAGAAGATAGTGTTGAACCAATATATTCTGAAATATTCAGATTATATTATATTTCTCCAGCACAAGCTAAAGCAACAATTGAAGAATTGTTCACACAACAATCAGGCGATAGTTCATTTACTCCAATTCAAATCACAGAGGAAGTGACTACAAGATCTATAATAGTAAGAGGAAAAGAAAAAGATTTAGATGTAGTTGATAAAGTAATTAAGGAAATTGATATAAGAACTAAGCAAGTTTTAATTGAAGCATTTATAGTTGAAGCAAACTCAGATTTTGAAAGAGCTTTAGGCACAAGATTAGGTGGTTATTATCAAAAAGCTGGAAATGTTATTGGAGGAACAGGAGCCACTAGTAGTGGAAGTGCAACAGGAACAAGTCTAAATGATACGGGTAACTTAGGCTCTGCTACAGATAGCTTTTCTAATTTTCCTGTAACTGGAGCAACTAGTGGTATTGGATTACTTAGAAGAACCACAACTGGAGTTTTAAAAGCTGAAATTACAGCACTTGAAAGCATGGGTATGGGTAAAACTATATCTAATCCAAAAGTTTTCACTCTAGATAACCAATTGGCGACAGTTACTCAAGGTGAGGAAATTCCTTATCAAACTACATCCGACGGAACTACCTCAACGTCATTTAAAGAGGCAGCATTAAAGTTAGAGGTCACTCCAAGCATAATTGGTGATGGAAATGTTTTATTAACGATCAAAGTAAACAATGACACACCTAACAGAGCTGCTGCATCAGATGAGCCACCGATAAATAAAATGGAAATAGTCACAAAATTATTAGTTGCTGATGGTGATATAGTGGTTATTGGCGGAATTAAGAAAAATGTACAATCTAATAGCAAAAACCAAACACCAGGTATAGGAAATATGCCTGTGATAGGTAATCTCTTTAAAGGTAAGGCTAATTCTGATAATCTAGATGAATTATTGGTGTTTATTGCACCAAGAATTTTGTAATGATTAATATTAGTAGAGAGTCTGAAATAAATTTAATTAATATTTTGATTGATCAAGATATTATTTCTGGAAAAGATTTAATCAATATCAAAAAAGTATCAACCGAAGGACAAAAGTCCCAATTGGATGCGGTCTTTGAACTTAACCTTACTGATGAAAATAAAATCTTAGATTTATTAGTTAAAGAACAATCATTAGAGGTAGTAGATTTAACATCTTTGTCTGTAACTGATGAGATTAAATCAGTTCTACCATCAAATTATATTAATATGAATTTTATAGCACCATTTAAAGTAGAAGGTAAAGTTTTACATATAGCTATTCCTGATAGTTCTAAACTTAGTTTAATGAGAAATCTTAAAACAATTACCAAAATGGATATAGAATTACATGCTGCTAAGATTAGTGAGATTTCAGATTTTATTAAAAAACTTCATGCAGATGGCGAAACAACAATGCAATCTATTCAACAAAAAAATAAAGAAAAAATTCAAACGTTTGATTATGACGTAGATGATAACACAGAAGTTTTAGATGAAAAACCCGAAGAAGATATTGAGGCTTTAGAAAATGAATCTGAAGTAATTAAATTTTCAACAGCAGTTGTTGCAGAGGCAATTAAATCTGGAGTTTCTGATATTCATATTGAACCTTATAGATTTAACTCTAGAGTTAGATATCGACTAGATGGTATTTTACAAGAGCAAGAACAATTTTCTAAGTTTTTACATTCAAACTATGGTGCAGTGGTTACTCGTTTTAAAATAATGGGTAAGCTTGATATTGCTGAGAGAAGACTTCCTCAAGACGGAGCAATTCCGTTTAAAATAGATGGTAAAGTTGTTGATTTGCGTCTATCAATTTTACCTACAGCAAACAATGAGAGAATTGTTATGCGGGTTTTAAACAAAGATGCAGGTGATATTAGTCTAGAGCAATTAAATTTTGAAGAAACTGATTTAAAAAATTTGAGAAAAGCAATACATGGTACTCAAGGTTTAGTTTTAGTAACTGGTCCTACAGGATCTGGAAAAACAACTACGTTATACAGTATTCTAAAAGAAGTTTCTAAACCTAATTTGAATATTTTAACTGCAGAAGATCCTGTTGAGTATGAATTAGATGGAGTAGGTCAGGTTCAGATAAAAGATGACATTGGTTTTAATTTTTCAACTGCATTAAGATCCTTTTTAAGACAAGATCCTGAAATTATTCTTGTTGGAGAGATGAGGGATAAAGAAACAGTAGACATAGGTTTAAAAGCCGCATTAACAGGCCACTTGGTATTTAGCACACTCCACACAAATGATGCGCCAAGTACAATCACAAGATTACAAAATATGGGAACACCTGATTATTTAATTAGTGCTGCTGTCACATTGGTTTTAGCGCAAAGACTTGCCAGAAAAACATGTCCAGATTGCAGAGTTCCTGATGATGATATTACTCCAAAAGCTTTAGCTGATCTTGGATTTACAGTTGAACAAGCTTCAAGAGCAAAAGTTCAAAAGGGTAAGGGGTGTCCAAAATGCAAAGATACTGGATATAAAGGAAGAATGGGTATCTATGAAATTTTAAATGTTACAAAACCAATTAAAGAAGCGATCTTAAGACAGGCTACTACACCTGAACTTAAAGAAATAGCAACTAATGAAGGTTTTAGAACAATGCAAGATATGGGTCGTGAAATGATTTTAACAGGAGATTTAAATTTCAGAGAATACGATCGTGTTTTATCAGGGGATTAAATTGAATGTCTTCAGAAACTTTTTCTTACAAAGGTATTTCAGCAGGTAAATATGTTGAAGGATCTATAGAGGCATTAAATCAAGAAGAAGCATCATTTAAATTAAAAGAGCAAAAAATTATCATCACAAATTTAGTTAAAACAAAAAAAAAAGTTACTAAAGATAAAAAAAAAAGTGGCGGATTTTCTTTTGGAAAGAAAAAAGTAAAACCTCAAGATGTTGTAATTTTTTCAAAACAATTTGCAACTATGGTAAAGGCTGGTCTACCAATTCTTAATGTACTTAGTATGTTAAGAGATCAAATTGAACATCCAACAATGAAAGAAATTATTGAAGATATTAGAAAAAGTTTAGAAGGTGGAATAACACTTTCGAAATGTTTTGAAAAATATCCACAAATTTTTGATAGTATTTACATTAACTTAATTAAAGCGGGTGAGGCTAGTGGTAAACTTGATGTTTTTTTAATGAAATTGGTAGAATCATTAGAAAAAAGAGAAAAAGTTAAAAAGAAAATCAAAAGTGCACTAACTTATCCAGTGGTTATGTTTACAGTTGCCATTACTGTAATGGTTTTCATGCTAATCAAAGTAGTTCCTGTTTTTGCAGAGATGTATGAAGGTATGGGTGTTGCTCTTCCTACACCTACGGCTGTTATAATGACAGCAAGTAATTTTATGAGAGGTTCAGGAGGTTTAACGTTAGGAATTGTCACTGTTATACTATTTGTAATCTTTAAATATACCACAACAAAAATTCCAGCAATTAGATACAAATGGCATCAAAGAGTTTTAAAAATGCCAGTGTTTGGTGACATGATTTTAAAGTCATTGATTGCTAGAATTTCATTAATTATGGGTAACTTAAGTTCTGCTGGTGTAAATTTACTTGAGAGTATTGAAATTGCAAAAGCAGTAAGTAATAACGATGTGGTTACCCTTGCTTTAGAAAATGTTAAAAAAGGAGTTTTTTCAGGAGACACACTTACAAAACTATTTTTAAAAGAACCAATATTTCCACCTACTTTTAGTCAGTTAATTTCTGTAGGAGAGCAAACAGGAAATTTAGACGAAATGTTTACTTCAGTATCAAATTACTATGAAGAAGAGTTTGACACAGCTGTGGACAATATGTCCAGTCTAATTGAACCTATCATGATTGTATTTATGGGTATTATGATTGGTGGTTTAATGATTGCAATGTACTCACCAATCTTTAACGTTGGTGCAATTATTGGTGGTTAAAATTAAATCAAATCGGACACATCTGTAACCCTTTTATTAAAAAAAAACTTTCATTTTTATTAACTTTAGTTAAACACCTTGTTGTGATTAAAAATTTACACTTTTTAGTTGTTTTAATATTACTCTCTGGATGTGCACAGAATGTAGCAGTTTTGGGTCCAGCAGTAACTGTTGTTACGACTGGTAAGGTTAATCAAGCATTTTTATCAGGAACAATAAATACGGGTATCAAACATAAAACAGGAAAAAATGTCAGTGAGCACATGGTTCAGTCTTTTAATCAGCCATTAGTTTGTCCTGTAACTAGTAGCAATGAATTAGCTGAAATTTTTTTTGACGATTACAATAATTTAGATTGTTACGTAGAAAAGAATTAATTATTTAAATTTTTAGAAAGTATTAGATGGTTGATCCAAGGTTTTTCACCCTCTTTAAAAACAACTGCATCCATTATTTGTTGTATAAAAAAAGTTCCTAATCCACCTGGTTTTATATCATCAATTTTTCGGTGTCTAATTTTATCTTTTTCTACTGGTCTTCCTTTGTCAAAAAATCCTATTTCAAGATGACCATCACTAACAGATATTTTTATTTCCATTTTATCTTCAGTTTGTTCATTATTGTAAGCGTGCTTAACAATGTTTTGCGCAGCTTCTGCAATGGCTAAAACTAATTCATCTTTAAGTTCTTGATTGATGTTTAACTTTTCAAAAACCTCTCTGCAGAAAGATCTAACGTGTTTAAGATTTGAGGAATTTACTTCAAAATCTCTCTTTTCGTCTAAGTCAATAATATTTGTTTGTTCCATTAATCCAAATTTAAGATTTGTTCTAGTTTAGCCATCATTATTACTTTAAGAACTGATTTGCTTATTTCTTTTAAAGTAACTTTGGTTCCTAGCTCCATAGCTTTTTGATGACTTTCAATCAAAACTGATATTCCTGAGGAGTCCATGTATTGAACTTCCTTTAAATTTAAGTGAACTTCTTTTTTTGCTTCTATAAGAGGCATTATAACCTCTTTTGCTTTTTCAGTTACATCCATGTCTATTTCACCATCTAGATGAACTGTAGATATATTTCCCTCTTCTGTAACTTTGTAAGTCATAAATGCCTTTATTTAACAATTTTTTAATAAAATCAATAAAAATACAATCTATGATTGACCCAAAATGATTAATTGCATTATATTATTAAATAATATTAAAATATATACAGTTTAAAATTATTATAAAATAAAAGAGGTTTTAAATATGAGAAATAAAAAAAATAAAGGTTTTACATTAATTGAGCTACTAGTTGTTGTAGCTATTATAGGAATTCTTGCAGCTGTGGGTGTTGTTGCTTACTCAGGATACACAGCAGGTGCAAAAAAACAAGCAGCTAAATCAAACCAAGCTGCTGTAGCAAAATACGTAGCTGCTGAATTACAAAAATGTAATTTAGGTGAGAGCAAAGCAATGAGTGATGAACTTGATTGTAGTGCAAAAACACCAAAGAATGTTGCAGAGGCTGCAGCTAAAGCTCTAGCTGATTTTAAAAATCCTTACTCTACTAGCAATGCGGCTGTAACACATACCCCAACAACAACAAATAATGACTCAGATGTTGGTTACACAAGGGTAATTCAGGGAACAGGCAAAGTTACGGTATCAACATGTTTTGCAACTTCATGCGGTACTAGTAGTAACGTAACTTCTAACGAAATTACAATAGAGTAATAATTTAAAACTCTTTTATTTTATGACCACCAAAAGCTCAGGGTTTACACTCATTGAGCTTTTGGTGGTTGTTGCAATTCTAGGAATTATAGCTGCCGTTGGAATTGTAAGCTACAACGGTTACGTAGCATCAGCCAAAAAAACTTCTGCAAAAAATATAATGCAACAAATCTCTTTAGGTCAAACTGAACATTACTCTGATAATGGATCTTATTATGTGCCAAATAACTCATCTTCATGTAGCCCATCAGATTCAACATCGAATGCAATTGAAACAAACTTATTAGGTGGTTCGGATAGTATTACTGAAGAAGTTGGTTATAATATTTGTGTTGCTGCTGATGCATCAAATTACAAAATATTTGCAAAAGAAGTTGGTGGTACCTGCGAATTAACACTATTAGCAAATGGAAGATTTACACCTCCTGAAGGCAAAAACTGTTAATTTAATCATCATGAATTTAGACAATATTAAAAATTATATTTCTAAAATATCAAATATAGATCTTTCAAATAAAGCAAAGATATTTGCAACTATAAGTTTGAGTTGGATAATATTTATAGGATATCTGACTTGGTGGAATGGTTTAAAAAGCCTAGCATTAGACAAAAGTTTTAGATGGGATGAGTGGTTTTGGTTTGGAATAGTTCCAGCTTTAGTACCTTATATTTTTTACTTTATCTGGAGAAAAAAAGATGAGTAAATTATGGACAATGTAGATTTGGAATCAGTAAAGTCATTTGTTGACACTCTTTGGGTCATAGATTGTGCTATTTTAGTATTTATTATGCAAGCTGGTTTCATGTGCATGGAAACCGGTCTATCAAGACACAAAAATAGTATAAACGTTGCTCTTAAAAATGCTGCTGACTTTGGTGTAGCAGTGGTAATTTTCTGGATTTTTGGTTTCGGACTTATGTTTGGAACTAGTTGGAATGGAATTATAGGAACCGATCTTTTCTTTTTTAAAACAGAAAATGCTGAATATATGACTTATTTTGTGTTCCAAGCAATGTTTGTAGCTACTGCTGCAACGATTGTTTCTGGTGCGGTAGCAGAGAGAATGAAATTTAATGGATATTTAATCATAACAATCCTTGCAACGGGTATAATTTATCCAATAGTCGGGCATTGGGCATGGTCGTCTAGTTACTTAAATAATGTTGATGCTGTTAGACAATTATTAGCCGTCACAGGAAATCTTAAGGAAACTGGATGGTTAACAGATATGGGTTTTGTTGATTTTGCTGGGAGTACCATTGTTCACTCAGTAGGAGGATGGATTGCTTTAGCAGCTGTATTAATTTTAGGTCCTAGGATAGGTAAATATTCAGAGGCAAATAAAGGAAAATTTACAGGATCTAGTTTCCCTTTAGCCGTATTAGGGACTTTAATTTTATGGTTTGGATGGTTTGGGTTTAATGGTGGAAGCAATGGTGCAATGGATGAAACTGTACCATTGATTTTAATTAATACATTTCTTGCTGCTGCATTTGGTTTGTTAACAGGTCTTGGAATTTCATTCGCTTTTTTTAAAAAACCAGATCCCTATTATGTTATATTGGGTCCGCTTGCTGGGTTAGTAGCAATTACAGCTGGATGTAACTCGATGACATCAGTTACAGCTATCTTCGTTGGAATTATTGGCGCAATTATATCTATTTTTGTAAATGAAATATTAAACAAGTATGAAATAGACGACGTTGTTGGTGCAGTGCCTGTTCATCTAGCAGCAGGTATATGGGGAACTTTAGCAGTTGGTTTGTTTAGTGATTTGGAATTATTAGACACTGGACTTACAAGATTGGAGCAAATTGAAGTTCAATTTATAGGAGTAGTTTCGATTGGCGCCTTTTCTTTTTTTGGAGCATATATTTTATTAAAAATTTTAAATTATTTTTATCCTTTAAGAGTAAGTCCTTTACATGAAGAGTTGGGATTAAATATTGCAGAACATAATGCAACATCTGTTGAACATGATTTAATCAAAATTTTAGAAAAACAATCAGACAGTGGAGATTTAACAATTAGGGGACCACAAGATCCATTTACAGCAGGTGGCGTGATTGGACTTTATTATAATAAGCTGATGAACAAGTTAGAAAAAAGTGAATCTGATAGAAAAATATGGAGTGATAGAATTTCAAATGAAGTCAAACTTGCAGTTAAGGTTCAAGAAAACTTTTTACCAAAAAGAAATTTAGAAAATTATCCTGTTCATGGAATTAATTTAGCAGCGAGAGAAGTGTCAGGAGACTTTTTTAGTTTTTATCCTCATAATGATAGTGTTTATTTTATAATTGCTGATGTCGCTGGAAAAGGTATTCATGCAGGAATGGTTATGGCTAAGGCGTCAACTTTATTTGAAATCATGTCTAGAGATAAAGTGGACCCTGATGAAATGATGTTTCATATGAATAATGACTTGTTTTTAACAAAAACAGGTGGAATGTTTGTAACTTGCATACTTGGTGAATATAATACAATCACAGATGAAATAAGATGGGTTAATGGAGGACATCAACCAGCAGTCATTAGAAATGAAAATGGTGAATACGAACAATTTGAGAGTAACTCACCTCCGATGGGTGTTGTTCCTCAAAAAGATAAATCGGCATACCAGACACATAAAACAAAATTAAATGGACATAGGTTTTATGCTTTTACAGACGGATTATCCGAAAGTGAAAATGAAAGCGGGCAAGAAATAGGAATAGAGGGTTCAATTCAAATGATTGAGAAAAATTTCAATAAAGATATTAAAAAACAACTTTCTGAAATTACAAAGGATGTTGTTAAAGCCGCAGGTGATAATAAACTAAGTGACGATTTAACGTTGATTTCAATTGGAAAATAATATTTTTTTCCCCATTTTGATCTAATTTATAATGCAAGTTTAAATTTTAAATGGTAGATTTTTTAAAAAATAAAGAGGAATTTATGTTTAAAAAAATAATGTTAATATTAGGTTTTCTTTTATTTAGTACTAATTTGTTTGCAGCTCAAACTCAGATCGCACAAGTAAATGGTATGATGTGTATTAAGTGTCAAAAGATGGTTACTGAAGCATTACAAAAGGCTTGTCCTGATGCTACAGTAAAAGTTTCTTGGCCAGAAGGTGTTGCTGTATCTTCTTTCGCTGATAAATCAAATTTATCTGAGGATGAATACAAGAATGCAATTTTAGGAACCGGATTCGAGGTTGTTAAAGTAATTAGTGTTGATGGCATTATTACTGACGCTGAGGAAGCAAGAAAACTTGTAGATTAAAAAAAATTTTATGACTGTAGCTGAACTCCAAATTTTGGTTGATAAGCTACAGTCTAAAATAAGTCAGTTAGAGCTCACAAGTAAAGGAGCAATCAAAGCAACAGAGTTTAGACTTGAGGCAGTTCTTCAGGCAAATTTAGATACATTTTGGTTATTAGTCTGCGCTATTTTAGTTTTCTTGATGCAAGCAGGATTTATGTGTTTAGAATCTGGTTTATCAAGAAATAAAAATAGTATTAACGTAGCATTAAAAAATATTACAGATTTTGGAATAGCTGTAGTTACTTTTTGGGCCTTTGGTTTTGCGTTGATGTATGGAACTAGTGTTATGGGTTTGTTTGGAAATAAGTTTTATTTTTTCACAACCAAAGTTGCTGGTTATCAGACATATTTTGTGTTTCAGGCAATGTTTGTTGCAACTGCAGCAACTATCATATCAGGGGCTGTTGCTGAAAGACTTAGGTTTTTCTCATATGTCATAATTACTTTTGTAACTTCAGGAATTTTATACCCGATAGTAGGTCATTGGGCTTGGGCTTTTGATTTTACTGATCCAACAGTTAAATTTGGATGGCTAGGTAAGATGGGTTATTTGGATTTTGCGGGAGCTTCCGTTGTTCATTCAGTTGGAGGCTGGGTAGCATTAGCGATATTACTTATTATTGGAAGCAGAACAGGCAGATTTAGAAAAGATAAAGATAAAAAATTGTTTCAAGGAAGTAATACACCAATTGCTGCTCTTGGTGCTTTAATTTTATGGTTTGGATGGTTTGGATTTAATGGAGGTGCCAATGGGGCAATGGATTTAAAAATTCCATTAATATTAATTAATACCTTTTTATCAGCATCATTTGGTTTAATTTTTTCTAGTGCAATGGGAATTATCGTAATGAAAAAACCAGAGCCATTATTTATGATCACAGGACCTTTGGCTGGTTTAGTTTCTATTACAGCAAGTTGTGCTTATGTTAATCCATCTGAAGCAATATACATTGGAGCAATTGGAGGAATTTTATCAGGCTCAACAATTATTTTATTAGAAAAATTAAAAATCGACGATGTTGTTAGCGCAATACCTGTTCACTTAGTAGGAGGTATATGGGGAACTTTATCGGTCGCTATATTTGGCGATTTTGAAATGATGGGATTAGATAAAACAAGATTAGAGCAATTAACAATTCAGATTATAGGAACATTTAGCATTGGCGGATTTTGTTTTATTGCAGCTTTTATTATTTTTAAATCTATAAATTATATTTTTCCACTTCGAGTGGGAAAAATCCAGGAAGAGCTTGGTTTAAATATATCAGAACACAACGCATCAACAGATACTCATGAATTGCTCGAAGTATTAACCAATCAAGCAAAAACTGAGGATTATTCATTAAGGGCGCCTCAAGATCCATTCACTGATAGTGGGATTATTGGTACACAATACAATTTTTTAATGGACAAATTGGAACAAAGCGAAAAACAAAAAAACAAATGGAAAAACAGAGTTTCATCTGAAATTAAACTAGCAATGAATGTTCAAAAACGTTTAATGCCAAATAGAGATTTGTCTAATTATCCAATTTATGGACTTAATATTCCAGCCAGAGAAATTTCAGGAGATTTTTATGATTTTTATTTACATGATGATGTTGTTTATTTTACATTATCAGATGTTTCTGGCAAAGGAGTAAATGCTGGTATGGTTATGGCTAAGGCTATTACTTTATTTAAAATTTTTTCAAGATTGAAATTTAAACCAAATGAAATCTTACTTGAAATGAATAATGATTTAAAAGAAACTAATCCCCCTGGTACATTTGTTACATCTATAGTGGGATGTTATAATATTAAAACAGATATTGTTGAAATAGCAAACGCAGGTCATCAACCTGCTTTGTTTAGAAAAGCAAAGGAATTTATTGAGTATCCATCCTCTTCTACTCCTCTTGCAATAGTTAAACACAAAGATGAAAGTGTTTATAAGCTAGATACTTTTAAATTAGATGGAGGTAGAATTTATTGTTTTACAGATGGTTTTTCAGAATGTATGGACGAAAATAAAAATGAAATAGGTATTGATGGAGTTAAAAAACTTTTACTTAATCATCAAAATTCTTCTTTACAAAAAGAACTTGAAAATTCTACTGAGGAAATAAGACTTAAAAGTCTCAAAAAAGACTACAAAGAGACAGGGGTAAAAGCAAATAACGATATTCTTGATGATGATTTAACTATTATTGGAATTGGATATTAAAATAGAATATTTGAATCAATAAAATGTTTTAGTTCAATAAAACACCATTTTGGCCAAATGTCACATTAAGATTACCCATTTTGGACATTAGAAATATTTATAAATGAATAGAAGCATGATTAATTAAATGTATGAGTACAGAAAGCTTAAATAGAACATCCGAAGTTATTGAGAACCCCTCTCAACCTGCTGATTTAAATAATGTGGTAAAATTGGATGTTCTTAAGCAAAAATCTGATACACCTGAAGTTCAAGCTAAAGTTACGAAAGTAGCTAAAAGAGTAAACATTGAGATTTTAAAACAAAGACTTTACGAAGAGAAAAAAAAAGAGAAGGTTAAAAGAACTATTATTTTATCTTCAGTTATCGTTTCTTTGGGTGCTCTAACAATGTTAACTTATTAAGGTTTTCAAATCTTTCTTTATTATATCTGGTACAGAAATTTCTTTTTTTGAGTTATTTTTATAACGGTTAAATTTATTTTGTCCTGGATACATTATTTCCTTAACACCTTTTATCTTAGGAAGTTTTTTTATTGTTTTAATATTATCTTTAATTCTTTGGTTGTAATTTTTTTGAAATAAATTTGCTTTAAAAGTAATAAATAAATGTCCTATATTTTGTGGACCTGAAAAATCATCAAATGGATCTTTAACTCTTCCTGCGTGATTTCCTCCAGTTAAAACTCCACTTAATATATCTACCATCCAAGCAAGTCCTGAACCTCTAAAACCTGCAATTGGTAATTGTACTCCTGCTAATGCTTTCTTTGCATCTGTAGTTGGTTTGCCAAATTTATCTAAAGCAACTCCTGCAGGAATTGATTGATTGTTTCTTGCTGCAACTCTTATTTTTCCTCTATTAATCATTGAGATTGATGTATCTAAAATAAATGGAATTTTAGAACCAGTAGGGGACCCAAAACAAATTGGATTTGTTCCAAATAAAGTTTTTAATGCACCATGTGGTGCAACTGCTGGAGGAGCATTTGTATAAATCATTGTAATTAAATTTTTCTTTACTGCTTGCTCTGCGTAATAACCAGATAAACCATAGTGACCACTGTTTTTAACCGCTACCATTCCTATACCAGTTTTTTGTGCATGTTTAATTGCTGTCTTAATTCCTAAATCAGCTGCAACAAAACCAATACTATTATTTGCATCTATATGAGAAATAGAAGAGGAAATTTTTTTAATTTTAATTTTTGGTTTTGGATTAATTACTTTTTTAGAAATTCGATCACAGTACATTTTAAGTCTTGATAAACCATGACCATATGCACCAACTAATTCTGCATTAATTAATGCATTAGTAGAAACTAAAGCATGATCTTTACTTAGACCAAATTTTTGAAAAATCTTAATTATTTGTTTTTTAAGTAGAGGTGTTTTCACTTATTTGAATATTTTTATATCTTTATTAAAAAAATTTTTAATATCATTAATTAATAAATTTGGAACCTCTAAAGCTGCAAAATGACCGCCTTTAGGGAATTTTTTCCATCTTTTAATATTAAAAATTCTGTTCACATAAGATTTTGGTGGCCATTCAAGCATTTCTTTTGGAAATTCTGCTATAGCAGTAGGAACTTTTATTTTTTTGAAATTTTTTGGAAAAGATCGACCTCCTTCTTTTCTTCTTCCAAAATATATCCAAGCAGCAGTATTAAAACTATTAGTAATTATATAGATCATTATATTTGAAATTAATTCATCTTTTGAAAATGTTTTTTCTATTTTGCCTTTGTTAAGGTCAGACCAACCGTGAAATTTTTCTAAAATCCATGCTGCTGTTCCTACTGGACTATCTATCATTGCATAAGATAAACTTTGTGGTTTTGTAGCTTGTTGCGTCCTGTATCCTTCCTGCATTATTTGATCAAAATTGAATTTTTTTTCCCATTTTTTTTCTTTATTATTTTTTGGCCCCTTTGGATGCCTGATTGGTAAGCAATTAATATGAATTCCTTTACAATTTTTTGCACTATCAAGACCAATCCATGCAGCAATAGTAGCTCCCCAGTCCCCACCTTGTACAATATAATTTTTATGACCTAAATTTTTGACCATAAATTTATTTAAAATTTTTCCAATCCTTCTTGGACCTAAAGCTTTTTTAATAGGTGTTGAAAAACCAAATCCTGGTATAGAGGGCACAATGACATCAAAACCATCTTCAATTTTTCCACCAAATTGTTCCGGGTGAGCAAGCATTGGAATGATATCAAAAAATTCAATTACACTCCCAGGCCAACCGTGCAAAAGTAATAATGGTCTTGATTTAGTATTTTTACTTTTTTCAATAATAAAATGCAGATTTATACCATCCACATTAGTCTTATAATTTTTAAAAGAATTAATTTTGTTTTCAAATTTCTTCCAATTATATTTTGAAACCCAATACTTAGATATTTTTTTTAGATAATTATAATTAGTTCCATACTCCCATCCATTTACATTTTGCATCATCTTCCATGGATAGGATCTTACTTTTTTATATATATTATTGAGTGTACTTTTAGGTACACTTATCTTGTAAGGTTTGATCATCAATTAGTTATGACTTATCCAGATTGTTTTTGTTTGAAGAAATGAATTTAAAGCTTCAGTACCTTGATCTCTACTTAGTGAACCAGATTGTTTATATCCACCAAAAGGAGTTTTAATATCTCCTTCAGAAAAAGTATTCACCGACACCGTTCCACAAGGCAAACTTTTAGCTAAATGAAATGCTCTATTTATGTCTTGAGTAAACACACTAGCATGTAATCCATATTTAGAATTACTTGCAATTTTTAAAGCTTCTTCATCATTTTTAACTGTTAAAACACCAAGTACTGGTCCAAATATTTCTTCCTGAGCAATAGTCATATTTTCTTTTAATCCATCAAATAAAGTTGGTTTTGCATAAAAACCTTTTTGCTTATTATCTGAAACTCCTCCAGATAAAAGTTTTGCCCCTTCATCGATTCCTTTTTGGATATATCCATCAACAGTTTGTAAATGTCCTTTTGAAATCATAGATCCCATATTCGATTTTAGATCTAATGGATCTCCCACTTTTAATTTTTTAACTTTTTTAAAAATTTTATCTAAAAATTCATCTTTTACTTTTTTATGAACTATCTGTCTCATATTTGCTGAACAGTTCTGTCCACCGTTCCAAAATGCAGAATTCATAGCATTATCAATCAAATCATCAGTGATTTTAGCATCCTCTAAAATTATAAATGGACTTTTTCCTCCCATCTCTAATGCAACTGGCTTTAAATTACTTTCACTTGCGTATTTTAAAAAATAACCACCTACTTCAGTTGAACCTGTAAACGAAACTGCATCAACATCTTTGTGTCGACCTAAAGCTTCACCAACATCACCATAACCTGGAAGTACATTTAAAACTCCATCTGGTATACCAGCCTCTTTCCCAATTTGAGCAACTCTTATTGCAGTGAGAGGCGTGTCTTCTGCTGGTTTAATTATTACTGAACAGCCTGCTGCAAGAGCTGGTGCCATTTTCCATACCGCCATCATTAAAGGAAAGTTCCAAGGAACAATTCCAGCAACAACTCCAATAGGTTCTTTAACAATTAAACTAGTAATTGAAGGTTCTGTTGGACCAACTTTTCCAAATACTTTATCAATTAATTCTCCATACCACTGAAAGTGCATTGGGGCATCATTTGCAACTTCATTAATACAATCCGTGATAAGTTTACCTGTATCAACACTTTCTAAAACTGAATTTTCTTCACCATGTTTTCTAAGTAATTCAGCAAATTTTAATAAAACTTCTTTTCTATGTTCAGGTGAGCTTTTAGACCAAACTCCACTATTAAAAGCTTTTCTTGAAACCTTAACTGCTAAGTTAACATCTTTGTGATTACATTTTGCAACAGCACATAGTTTCTTACCAGTTGCTGGATTTATTGTTTCAAATTTTTTGCCATCAATAGCATTTACATATTTCCCATTAATAAATGCTCTTCCTTCAAATTTAAGTTTATTGGCTATTGATTTATATTTGTTACCTGAACTCATAAATTTCTTTCTCTAAATTGTAATTTATTTTATTTTTTATAATTTTAATCTAAGACACCTTGAGATTAAAATAAATAGATTAACTATTAAATTATTAATACAACTTTTAATTGTAATCTCATTTTGATTAAAGAAGTTTTTTTTGTGTGTACTTCCGTTGGAAACTTAATTAGGCTAAAATTAATTTAAATTGATACTTTAAACTAACTAAGAGGAGAAAAGTAAAATGTTTATTAAAACAATTAGCAAAACACTTATCAAAGTGGTTGCGATTATTTTCTTTGCACAAGCTGCTTATGCAGAAATAACTCTTAAGCTTGGAACTACTGGTAGATTGGGTATGCCAATTGGTGACGCAATAGATCAGGCGCTTATACCAGCTATGGAGAAAGCATCTGGAGGTAAGATGAAAATTGAACCTCATTATCAAAGAAGCTTATGCGCAGAACAAAAATGTGGTGAACAAGCTAACCAAGGACTTATAGCTTTGTGGACTAGTTCTACCGCAAACTACGGTAACTTTGGGCCTGAATTAGCAATTTTCGATTTGCCTTTTATTTTTAAATCATTAGAGGATGCTAAAAGAATTTCAGATGAATGGTTAGCTGAAAGACAGTGTAAACTAGCTCTTGAGAATGCTGGTCACATTTGCCTTTCTGTATATTCAAGTGGAGGATTTAGGCAGCTTGGAAACGCAACTAAACCTGTTCATGAACCAGATGACATGAAAGGACTTAAGTGGAGAACTACTAAAAGTCCAGTGGAGTTCATGCTTGTTAAAAATTGGGGTGCAACACCAACACCTTATGACTGGAGTCAATTATATCAAGGTCTACAATCAGGTGTAGTTGAAGGTCAGTATGTTGCTAGCCCATGGCAGCATGTAGCAAAACTTCATGAAGTTGCCAAATATTTCACTGAGATCGGAGGAATGTGGTCTGGAAATATTTTAGCGATGGATGCTAAGCAGTACAATGCATTGTCTGATCAACAAAGAAAATGGTTACACGAAGCAGCTGATGCTTATGGAGAAAAAGTAAACGAGTTGGATAACGCTTGGATTAAAAATGGTGAAGATGCAATTAAAGCATCTGCTAAAGAGTGGTATGTTCCAACAGAAGCGGAAATGACTAAGTGGAGAGCAGGTGCAATCGGTGCTTGGTTAGACGCTAAGGGTACTTTTGAACCAGAAGTAGCTAAAAGAGTACTTCTTGAACAAGGTATGGATGGATTTGTAGCTCAGTTAGAAGCAGCTGGAGCTTTATAAATCTTCAAAGAAAACTATGTAAAGACCATTTAGTTCTATTTTAGAATTAGATGGTCTTTATCAAAAAAAAATCATAACTTATAAATATTTATGGAAAGTATTATTTTACTCGTAGTACTCCTTTTTTTAATATTATTAGGAGCTCCTATTGGTTTTATATTAATACTTATACCATTTGTTTATATTCTGTTAACAGATGCTGTTCCTCTTGTTTTAATTCCTAGTCAGATGTTTACAGCCATAGATTCGGTTCCATTGACCGCCATTGCATTCTTTATGTTAACAGGTGAGTTAATGACAAGTGCAACAATCACTGACCGCTTAGTTGCTTTGAGTAGGGCATTAATTGGACGTATACGAGGAGGGTTAGCCCAAGTTAATGTTTTGGTAAGTATGTTTTTTGCTGGCATGAATGGGTCTGTTGTAGCAGATACGGCAACAGTTGGAGCATTAGTTTTACCAGCAATGAAGAAAGCAGGTTATCCCGCTGCATTTTCAGCTGCTGTTACAGGAGTAAGTTCCACTATAGGAGGGATTATTCCACCTAGTATCATGATGATTGTTCTTGCTAATGCAACTGAGATTTCGATTGCAGCATTATTTGCAGCTGGAATTATACCAGGGATTTTGATTGGTGTTGTGATAATGGTAATCAACCATTATTTTGCAGTTAAATATAACTTCGAGCGTAGCGATGAACCATTCTCAGTACGTCGAGCTGGTAAAGAATTATATCGTTCTTCGTTTGCTCTTTTAATACCTTTAGTTTTAGTAGGTTCAGTAATGGGAGGTGTCGCATCTGTTGTTGAAGCAGGAGCCATCACTGCTTTGGTTGCATTGTTTACAGGTGTATTTGTTTATCGAACTATCAAATGGAAAGATTGTACAGGAGCTTTTCGACGAGCATTCCGTAATTCAGCAATGGTTTTTATTATAATAGCTGCTTCAGGACCTTTTAGCTGGTTACTTACTTCTCTTGGAGCAATTGGTGATCTTGAAGCTTGGCTTTTAGGCTTAGCGGATTCACCTATATTATTTATTTTAGCTTTAATCTTATTCATTTTTCTTCTTGGGACGGTAATGGACTCAGCAGTTAACATTATTATTGTTGGTCCAGTGCTTGTAAATGTTATGTCTCAAGCAGGCTTTCCCGAGGTACAAGCAGCTATGGTTGTAATAGTAGGATTTTTGATAGGATCAGTAACACCACCTGTTGGTGTTGCCTATTTTACCTCTGCAACAATAGCGCAAGTACGTCTTGAAAAGGTTGCTATTGCGTTAATTCCTTATTTGATTGGATTGTTTTTACTTTTATTTTTTATTCTTATTGTACCAGAACTAACAATGTTTCTTCCAAACTTATTGAGTAATTAATGATAAAATTTTTAAACAGTATTGATCGTTTTATTCATCGTACGTTGGAAGCTATGTGCTCACTCTTGTTAGCTGCTATGGTTGGTTTTACTCTTTACAATGTTACAATGCGATATGTTTTTAATAATCCTCCTGTTTGGGGAGATTTGCTAACAGTATTAAGTAATATTTGGTTGATGTTTATAGCACTTTCTCTAACAGCAAGAGATAATGAACATGTAGCATTAAATTTAATTTATGAAAAATTACCAGAGAGAGTTTCATTATACATACGTCAGTTCTGGAAAATTATGATTATGATAATTGGTGTAGTCTTAATAATTTATGGAATTGAACTTGTAGAGGGTATGCGAGGGAAGTATTGGGAAATGTGGTACTTAGAAATTAGTATGCAAGGTATTGAGTTCAAACCTAATTATATGCCCAAAAAATATGCAGTTGCTATCCTCCCTTTAGCTGGATTTTTGACTACGATTGGTGCTGCTATTGGATTTATAAAAAAAGTGTAATTTATTAAAAAATGAATGCTTAACCTTTGCCTCTCCAAGGAATAGTCTTATCTATTATTTTTCTTAAAGATATATCAAATAAAAGACCCAGCAGACCCATTATGAAAATTGTTATCCAAATAACTTCATACTGAAAGTATTTTTTTGCAACATTTTCAACAAAACCAATACCAGTTGTACCTGCTAGAAACTCTGCAGCAACAAGTGTTCCCCAGCACATACCAACAGCAACTCTAATTCCTGTAAGAATTTCAGGAAGTGAATTAGGAAAAATCACATATCTTAAAATTTGTTTTTTAGTAGCTCCTAACGAATGTGCAGCATGTATTTTTGATAGCTGTGTTCCTGATGCACCAGCTCTTGCAGAAATTATCATAATTGATAGTGAGACCATGAATAATAAAAATATTTTACCCGTATTATCTATTCCAAGAACTGAAATAATCAATGGCGCCCAAGCTAACGGTGGAACAGGTCTGTATAATTCTATTAAAGGATCAAAGAAGCCTTTAGCAAATCGATTTAAACCCATAAACAACCCTAATGGCACCCCAATAAGAATTCCAAATACTAAACCTAAAAATACTCTTAAGAATGAGTCCCATATGTGTCCATATGGAACAGGAACTTTAAATAATTTAAAGTCACCAGTAACAACTTTTAAAACGTTACTTTTAAAGTTTTCTTTTACAATTCCATCTTTTGTATGCACTGGATATTCTCCAGGCAACATATCGGCTATCCAATCAGGTAAAATAAATCCAATCATTTTACTTACGTCAACCATCTCAATCCATAAAAGAGGAATATTTTTGTATCCAACACTTGGTTTAGACATCAATGCAAACTTATTAAATGTATCTGATGGTTTAGGTAACCATCTACCTGAACCTTGTTCAGAACATGTTGGTCCACTTGCTACAATTGTTCCTGCTGGAAATAGAAGAATATCAATTAATCTTAATCCACCTTGCTCTTTATTTTGTAATTCATCAAACTCTATTATTGCTGCTTGCATTTCATTTAATGCATTAGGAGGATAGATGCTTGCAAACTCTATTCTTCTTGCAATTTTAACAATATTTTTTGCATAGTCAGATGCTATTTCTTCACTATCATCTAATTCTTTTCTGTAAGCTTTAATATCATCTTTAAGTTGTTTGATTGCGCTTTTAAATTGTGGGTTATGGTTTTTTAATTTAAAAAATTTGTCATCAATTTTTTTTAGTTCTGCTGCAGCTGCATGAAATTTTAAACCTTTATTTGTTTGAGGTGCAGTAGGTATTTCAATGGTATTTTCAATTGTACCAGTTCCAGAGTCTATAGTTGTAATTCCCCAGCCACCTTGTTCATCAATAAGTTTTTGTCTCTCTATTTTTTGTGTATCTGTCTCAAATGGATAATCTTTCTTTTGAAAATTTGAACTTAGAAGTTTTATTTCTTCAGTTATTTCCTTAAGTTTAATTTTGGTATCCATTTCCATTAGTTCTTCACTTGTTAAAAATGGAATTAATTTAGAAGTTCTATCAATATAACTTACAAGGATTGTTTTTTGTTGGTCATTTAGATCAGGAGATGCTTTTATTTCATTTGCAACTTTTATAAGATTTTTATTTTCAATTTTAATAATGGATGTACTTTTAAATTCTCTTTCCTCAATTGGGAACTGATATTTTAAACCTAATAATGACTCATTAATTTTAGCGACTTGACATAATTCATTTGCTGATTTTGGATAAAAACCTTTTGCAATATCCCATGAATAATAAAGCCACAGCATTAGAATTGCACTGCTACCAACGATTACCCAGTGCGTTCCACCTCTAGCTCTTTCTGGATTACCAAAGACTGCATCCACTTTTTCAGTTCTGATTAATCTTCTTCCATAAAGAATACATCCAATTACAGCTACAAATATTAAAATGGTTACAAATTGGGTTAACATTTAATTATCTTTTCCCATAATTTCTTCTTCCATATTCCAAATCATTGATAAGATCTCCTCTCTAGTTGAAGAGAATTCCTTGTTCTTTTTAATTTCTCTTAAGTCTTGTGTGAGACCCATTTCTGCAAATGGAAGATTATACTCTTTATGTATCCTGCCTGGCCTTGGTGCCATTACATATAATCTTTCTCCAAGTAATAATGCTTCTTCAACAGAGTGTGTAATTAAGATAATTGTTTTTCCTGTCTCTTTCCAAATTTTTAAAACTAATGATTGCATTTTTTCTCTCGTTAATGCATCTAAAGCACCTAATGGTTCGTCCATTAAAATTAAATCAGGATCGTTTATTAGACATCTTGCAAGAGCAACTCTTTGTTGCATACCACCAGATAATTGATAAGTAGGAGTATTACCAAAACCTTTAAGGCCAACTATATCCAACCATTCGTCAACTTTTTTAGCTGTAACTTCAGGATCTTCTTTTTTCATCCTAAGACCAAAGTTTACATTTTCAGCAACTGTTAACCATTCAAACAAAGCGCCTTGTTGAAAAACCATTCCTCGTTCAACACCAGGACCATCAATTTCGTTATTGTTAAGAGTTATTTTTCCTGATGTAGGTCTTAAAAATCCTGCAGTAATATTTAATAAAGTTGTTTTTCCACAACCAGAGGGACCAAGCACTGTAAGTAACTCTCCTTTTTTTAAGGTAAAACTTACATCTTTTAAAGCATGAACAGTTTCTCCTTTCGGAGTTTTAAAAATCATGTTTAGATTTTGAGAAATTAGATCACTCATAACTGTCTTATATTAGAAATTTTAAAAAAAAATAGGCACCAATTTTTAAATTAGTGCCTATTTAAAAGTTTTAAACCTTTGAAATTATAAAGGTAAGAAACTAGTATCTACGTTTCCACCTGGAGTTCCCATTCCTTCTAGGAACTTATGTAGATTTCCACTTTCCATAGATGTTTTAGTTTCTTCTGGAGTTAAGAATTTAAATCCACTTAAAGTGTCTTTCATATCTGCAACTTTCATTTCAGATGCTTTAGACATTGCATTCATATCACTTTTTCCTGCAGCGTATCTAGCATTTGCTTCATGAGTTACCTCAATAAAAGTTCTTAACATTCCTGGATTCTCTTTCATAAACTTGTCAGTTACAGAAGTAATATCTATACCTAAAATACCAGCATCTCTTGCTTCTTGTACTGTTAAAAGTCTTGAACCAACTGCAGTTGCAGCTTTGATAGAGTTACCACCAAATAAACATGCCATTACAACATCGCCACTCACTAATGCAGCAGCACCTTCTTCAGGGTCCATTTGAATGATATCCATTTTACCTCTGTCAGCACCAACAACTTTCATACTTTCATCAAAAACGTATTCAGCCATTGTTCCTAATGGAACAGCAACTTTTTTACCTTCTAACTCAGTAGCGTTTGCTTTTGTAATTCCAGACGCGTTAGATGTAACACATGTAGTTCCACCCATTCCGTATTCCATAGCAATATCAACTAATTTGATAGGTGCATTAGATTTTACAGCATTGATAAAAGGTACTAATCCTTGAGAGTAAGAAATATCAATATCTCCTGCTAACATTGCATCAGTCATGGCTCCACCATTTGTGAAGTTTGTCCATTTAACTGGAACACCAAGAGCTTTAGCAAAATTTTTCTTCTGCATGTCCTCTAAATTTGGGCTAGGCCATTCTAGAAAGTATGCAACTCTAACTTCGTTTGCAGCTGAATTTGCAACTGAGATCGATAGGTTAAGCGCGAATATAGATCCTAGAATAAAACTTAATATTTTTTTCATTTATTCCCCTATGTTTAATTAATTAAATTACCTCATTTAAATTCAATTTCAGAGGGATGTAAAACAAAAAAAATAATTCAATTAAAAGTTGTATAGATCTAATACAAAATATGGTAGACAAAATATTTCTAGCAATGAATATGATTTAGTCTAATAGTTAGAAAATTAATAACACTTTTTATAGAAAGAAATTTTTATGAGCACACAAAATAAAACAGCAATTCCAAATTCTTTAAATGAGCACTGGATGCCATTTACATCAAACAAAGATTTTAAAGAGAACCCAAGATTAATTGTTGAAGCTAAAGGTGTGTATTTAAAAAATCATCAAGGACAAACTCAAATTGATGCAAGCTCTGGATTATTTTGTAATCCTTTAGGACATGGTAGAGAAGAAATTATTGAATCAATAACAAATCAATTAAAAACTTTAGATTATTGTCAACCTTTCCAACAAGGTTTTGGTGGATCATTTGAATTAGCGACTAGAATTTCAAAACATACTCCAGGAAACTTAAATAGAATGTTCTATACAATTTGTGGCTCAACAGCAGTAGAAACAGCAATAAAAATTGCAATTGCATATCATAGAGCAAGAGGTGATAGTCAAAGATTTAGATTTGTTGGTAGAGAAAGAGGTTACCATGGAATGAATATTGGTGCGACTTCTGTTGGAGGTATGGTTAATAACGTAAAAACTTTTGCAAGTGTTTTAATGCCAGGTGTTGTTCATATGAGACATACACATTTACCAGAACACAAATTTGTAAGTGGTCAACCTGAAACAGGTGTTGAGCTAGCAGAAGATTTAGAAAGAATTTGTATGAACTTTGGAGCTGAGAATATTGCAGCTTGTATTGTTGAACCTATTGCAGGATCAACAGGCACATTAGTTCCACCAAAAGGATACTTACAAAGATTAAGAGAAATTTGTGACAAACACGGAATACTTTTAATTTTTGATGAAGTAATCACGGGTTGGGGAAGAACAGGATCTCCATTTGCATCTCAAGAGTATGGAGTAACTCCAGACATGATGACAATGGCAAAAGCTACTACGAACGGAATTAGTCCGATGGGTGTTGTTGCATGTAAAGAAGATATTTATGATGCTATTGCAGAAAATGCTCCCAAGGGAACAATTGAATTATTCCACGGATATACTTATTCAGGAATTCCAATTTCTGTAGCTGCCGGATTAGCAGTACAAGACATCATTGAAAAAGATGATATTTTCAATAGAGCTAGAAATTTAGCACCATATTTCCAAGAAGGTTTAATGTCTTTAAAAGATATCGATGTTGTTGATAACATTAGAGGATACGGAATGATGGGTGGTATAGATATTGTTATGGACAAAAAACCAGGCGCAGCAGGATTTACTTGTTTCAAACATTGTTATGAAGCAGGTGTAAATTTTAAAGCTACAGGTGATTGTTTAATCATTGCTCCAATGTTTATTTGTGAAAAAAAACACATAGATGAAATTATTGAAAAACTTCGAACTGGAATAACAAATTACGCAAAAAGTAAAAAGAATTAATTTTCGTTTATGAAAATTGGAGTTCCTAAAGAAATAAAACCTCAGGAAAATAGAATTGGTTTAACACCTGATAGTGTTAAAACTTTAGTTTCAGAAGGACATGAAGTTTTAGTTGAAAATAATGGTGGATTTGAAGCAGGTTTTGAGAATGATCAATATTTAAAAGCAGGAGCTAAAATTGCTGATACTGCAGCTGACATATTTAATGATGCAGAAATAATTGTTAAAGTTAAAGAACCTCAAAATGTAGAAGTAGATATGATTAGAGAAAATCAAATCGTATATACTTATCTCCATTTAGCTGCTGCAAAAGAATTAACTGAAGGATTAATTAAATCTAAAAGTATTAATATTGCTTACGAAACAGTAACAGATGATAATGGAAGATTGCCTTTGCTTGCACCTATGAGTGCTGTTGCAGGAAGAATGTCTGTACAAGCAGGTGCTCATTGCTTAGAGAAAAACCAGAGTGGCAGAGGCTTACTTTTGGGAGGAGCCCCAGGTGTAACAGGTGGAACTGTGGTTATATTAGGTGGAGGAGTTGTTGGAGAAAATGCTGCAGTGATTGCAACTGGCATGCAAGCAAAAGTTCATATCGTAGATAAATCTGAGGCTAGATTAAAACAACTTGTTGAAATGTTTGGAGATAAAATTATTCCAGAACAAAGTGATAAAACTGATTTAGATAAATTAGTTGCTGAAGCAGATCTTTTAGTTGGTGGAGTATTAATTCCAGGTGCTGAAGCACCAAAATTAATTACCAAAGAAATGATTAAAACAATGAAAAGAGGTTCTGTAATTGTTGATGTTGCTATAGATCAAGGTGGCTGTGTAGAAACCAGTAAACCAACAACACACGGTGATCCAACTTATATAGTGGATGATGTAGTTCATTATTGTGTGGCAAATATGCCAGGAGGTGTACCAAGAACATCAACATTGGCATTAAATAATGCAACTTTACCTTTCTTAGTTAAGCTTGCTAATAAAGGTTATCAAAAAGCATTAAGTGAAGATAAAAACTTTTTAGCAGGGTTAAATGTTCATAAAGGTCAAGTAACTTACAAAGCAGTTGCTGACGTTTTTGGACATAATTTTGTAGAACCTGGAGAAGCTATCAAACATTAAAGATGGAAAAAAATTATCCATCTAGTTCAAAAGTTGTTGTAATAGGTGGCGGTGTTATAGGCTGTTCAGTTGCTTATCATTTAACAAAATTTGGTTGGAATGATGTAGTTTTATTAGAAAGAGACCAATTAACATCTGGAACTACTTGGCATGCAGCAGGATTAGTAAGTCAATTAGGACCAACAGCTTCAATAACTAAAATAAGAAAATATTCTCTGGATCTTTATAAAAAACTAGAGAAAGAAGTTGGTCACTCTGCTGGCTTAAGATTGAATGGTGCACTTTCTATTGCTCAAACTGAACCTAGGTGGCAAGAGCTTCAAAGGCAAGCGACTACAGCACAACTATTCGATGTTGATATAAAAATTTTAAACAAAGAAACTATTAAAAAAAATTATCCTATGATGCACACTGAAGATTTAAAAGGTGGTGTTTTAATGCCAGGTGATGGGGCTGCTGATCCGAGCGGTGTTACGCATATGTTAGCTAAAGCAGCAAAACAAGGTGGTGCTAAGATATTTGAAAATTCTCCAGTTGAGAAAATTTTAACCAAAAATAGAAAAGTTCACGGTGTAAGAGTTAATGGCAAAGAAATTGAGTGTGAATATGTTGTTTTGGCAACTGGAATGTGGTCAAGGCAGATAGGTGAAAAAATAGGTGTTAGCATTCCTCTTTATCCTGCAGAACATTTTTATGTTATTACAGAACCAATTGAAAATCTCTCTAAAACACTGCCGGTGATAAGAGATTTCGATAGCAGCGTATATTTTAAAGAGGATGCAGGAAAGCTTTTGATAGGAATTTTTGAGGGTAAATCTATTCCTGCATTTGATAAAACAAACAAAGTACCAGAGGATTTTTCATTTGGTGAGTTTCCAGAAAACTTTGAACACTTTGAGCCATATTTAGAAAAGTCAATGAAAAGATTTCCAATTTTAGAACAAATAGGAATAAGAAAGTTTTTTGCAGGACCAGAATCTTTTACTCCTGATACAAACTCGCTAGTAGGAGAAGTCCCAGAAATTAAAAATTTATTTTTAAGCTGTGGATTAAATAGTGTAGGAATTGGTACTGGTGGAGGCGTTGGAAAAGTTACTGCTGAGTGGTTAATGACAGGTCATATAAATGAAGATATTTTTAATTATGATATTAAAAGATTTCAAAAATTTCATTCAGAATTAGGTTTTATAAAAGAGAGAATTACAGAGTCATTAGGGGATTTATATGGAATGCACTGGCCTTATAAACAACATGTAACCTCAAGGAATATTAAAACTTTACCACATCACGATTTACTAAAGGGGTTTGGAGCATGTTTTGGTGTTTCAGCTGGCTATGAAAGACCAATGTGGTTTGCGCTCGATGGTGAAAAAGCTCAATACGAATATAGTTATAACTATCAAAATTGGTATCCATCTGTTGAATATGAAACTAATAATACAATGACCAACGTAGGTTTATTTGATTTAACTCCATTTTCTAAATTTGAAATTAAATCTAGTTTGGCTCATGAAGAATTACAAAAAATTTGTACATCAAACATAAAACATGAAGTCGGTAAATGTACTTATACTCATATGTTAAATAAAGATGGGGGAATAGAAACAGATCTAACTGTAGTTTGTTTAAATGAAAATTATTTTAGAATTATTAGTTCAGCGGCAACTAGAGAAAGAGATAAATTCCATATTAGAAAACATTTATCAGATGAGATAGAGTTAAATGATGTTACAGATGAATATTGTGTTTTTGGTATATTTGGTCCTAAGAGTAGATTATTAATGCAAAAACTTAGTAAAGATGACTTTAGTAATGAAAATTTTAAATTTGCAACCTCAAAATATATTAAAATTGATGAAACGCAAATATGGGCTCAAAGATTATCATATGTTGGTGAACTGGGTTATGAGTTATACGTAAAATCGTCAAATGCAAAAGATATCTATAAAAGAATTATAGAAGAGGGAAAAAATTTTAATATTTCTAATTGTGGAATGCATGCATTAGATACAATGAGAATGGAAAATGGTTTTTTGCATTTGGGACATGATATATCTCCTGAAGAAAACCAGTATCAAGCTGGTCTTGATTTTACTATAAGTTTTAAAAAACAAATTGATTTTATTGGTAAAGAAGCTTTGGAAAAATTAAAAAATAAAAAACCAACCACTAGATTTGCCATGTTTTCTCTTAGAGAGAATAAACCAGGAAAACCTCTTCTTCTTCATGATGAACCTATTTATCTAGATAATGAAATTATAGGAAGAACAACATCTGGAAATTATTCATTCAACTTTAAAAAAAATCTGTCTTTTGGATACATTAAAAATATACCTATTAATGAACTTAATCATAAAACTATTTATATAGAGGTTGAAAAAAAGAAGTATCAGGCTGATATGCTTAAAGAACCATTAAAAGTAAGTAATTACAAAAATATTTAGTTCCGTTTTAAATAGTTTGAACTTTTCATTTTTACCTGATTAAATATCAAAATGAAAAATTATGATGACGAAATAGCTTTAAAAAAAGATTTTGTTAAAAAAAAAAATATTAAGTCAGAAAAAATTAAAACTACCAATATCAACATATTATTAAACAGAGTTAGACTAGACAGAAAAAAAAACTTACAAAAAAAAATATTACTTACACTTGTTTTAGCTGTAACCGTAAGTTTAATCGGTATTTTTTTTATTTAATAAATTAATAAGTACATTTTTAATATATAGTTTAATGAAAAATAAAGGCTTCACCCTAATAGAACTTCTAGTCGTTGTCGCAATAATAGGAATATTAGCTGCAGTAGGAGTGGTTGCCTATAGTGGTTACACTTCTGGCGCTAAAAAACAAGCTGCAAAAAGCAATCATCAAACATTAATAAAATATTTTTCAGCTGAATTACAGAAATGTAATTTAGGTGAAACTAAATTTATTGAAAATTCTATAAATTGTTCTGATAGATTCACAAATTACAAAATATCCCAAGGCGCAGAATTAGTATTAAATAGTAAATTTAAAAACCCATACAAAACTAGTCAAGGTATGCCTCAGCATGGAAGTTTAGGATTTTCTTGTTCACAAAATGTAATGGGTGAAACAAAAGTTGAAAATAAGAATAACGAGCTTCAGATACAAACCTGTATAGATGATACAGAGCTTTTAACTTTTAAAATTCCTATAGAATAATGATTTTAGTCAAAACTTGTTTGCAACAAAATTTAAAAGTAGTATAAACCAACTTTTATTTTAAGGCGGGGTAGCTCAGTTGGTTAGAGCGCGGGACTCATAAGCCCGAGGTCAGTGGTTCGATCCCACTTCCCGCTACCATAATTTATGAAAGATATATATATAACTTGGGAAGATTATCATATAAAGATTGAGCAATTAGCCAAAAAAGTTCATGATGATAATTTAAAATTTAATCAAATTATTTGCATTGCAAAAGGTGGATTAAGAGTAGGAGATGTATTTAGTAGACTTTTTAATGTGCCTTTAGCAATTTTATCTGTTGAGTCTTACCATGGTGATAGTGATGATATTAAAAACCAACAAGGGCAATTTACCTTTTCTAGAGATTTAGCAAAAACTACTCCAAACTTAGGCTCACACGTTTTATTGGTTGATGATTTAGCAGACTCTGGAAAAACTTTAATAAAAAGTATTAAATGGTTGGAGCATTTTTATGGATTTTATTTAGATGAAAAAATAAAGACAGCTGTAATTTGGCACAAATCAACATCAAAATTTAAACCTGATTATTCTGTAGATTATTTAGAAGACTCTCCTTGGATACATATGCCTTTTGAAAAATATGAAACTACAAATGTTAAAGATTTTAAGTTTGAAAAATAAATTATTTAATCAAACTATCATTAAACTGATTTGATACTCTTACGAAAGTTGTGCATTTACTTAATTGTTTAAGGGAAGGTGCGCCAACATAGGTACAACTACTTCTTACACCACCAAGAATATTTAAAATTGTATCGTTTATTTTCCCTCTATATTTAACTCGAACTTTTCTACCTTCACTACTTCGATAATCCGATAGTCCACCATAGTGCTTTTTATTAGCAACTTCGGAACTAGATCCATAAAATTCAATATATTTTTCTCCGTTAATTTTAACAATTTTACCATTTCCTTCATCATGTCCAGCAAGCATACCACCAAGCATTACAAAATCTGCACCCCCACCAAAACCTTTAGCAACATCTCCTGGACATGTGCATCCACCATCTGCTATTACATGCGCTCCAAGTCCGTGCGCTGCATCAGCACACTCAATTACTGCACTTAATTGCGGATAACCAACTCCGGTTTGTATTCTTGTTGTACAAACGCTTCCAGGTCCAATTCCAACTTTGACAATATCTGCTCCACTCAAAACTAATTCTTGAGTCATATCAGCTGTTACTACGTTACCAGCAATGATTGTTTTAGTTGGGTATTTATCTCTTACTGATTTAATGAAATTAGTAAAATGCTCTGTATACCCGTTAGCAACATCAATACAAATAAATTTAAAAAAACTAAATTCTTTTAAAACTTTATCTAAATTTTTAAAATCTTCTTTTTTTATACCTACACTAAGTGCAATATTAGAATAGATTTTTTTAATATTTTTGTTTTGTTTAATTTTTTTTACATCGTGTTGTTTTGTTAAAGATGTAATCATTCCATAATCGTTTAATATTTCAGCAACACTTAGTTCACCGACCCCATCCATATTTGCTGCCATTATTGGAATGCCTGACCATTCATTTTTGCTATATTTGAATCTATAAGTTCTTAGAAGATTAACGTCTTTACGGCTTTTTAAAGTACTTCTTTTAGGCCTAAAAAGTACATCTGAATAATCTAATTTAAGTTCTTCCTCAATTCTCATTGGCTATTAAGTTATAATCATAAAAATTTATTTCAAACATTTTATACCCTGTGGATAAGTTTTTTTTATAAAATTATAATTATAAGGCAGTTATTTGATCAATTTTATAAAGGTATATAAACTTATCTTCCTCAAAATCCTTAAATGAAAAAATTGGTTTAGGCAAATTAAAAGGCTCATTCAAAATATTAACCTTTCTATGTTGACCAACTACAACATCTTTATTTTGAATTTTTTCATAATTGTTTAGAGCGATATATTTTATTTGCATTTTTTTGAGGTTATTGATTATTTTTTTTATGTCTAAGTTTTTAATATGAATAAATAAATCTCTAATTAACACCAAATCGAATTTTTCATCGGTTTTAAAATCCACTATATCTTCAGCTAAAAATTCAATATGGTTATTTTTATAAGTTTTATTATTTTCTGATATTAGTTCGTCAACTATATCAATTCCAAGGTATTTAATTTTTTTTTCTATAATAGTATTTTTTATCCATAAAAAATCACCACATGGCATATCAATTATTGAATTAATATTATATTTTTCAAGCATTATATTAAAATTAAAGTTTAAATTTTTATGTTGCGCAGTATTAATATTTGATCCGTGACCAGAGACAGAAATAAATCTTTCTGGCAAACTTTCAGAGTTTTGAACCCAATGTTTAGATTTGTAAATTGAAGTAAATATTTTTTTTTTTATTTGTGTTCTATTTCCTGTTAATGATTGAAAAAATTTAGTTGTATAAATTTTTCTAAGCCAATAATGAATATTAAACTTATTTTTTTTCATAAATTAATGACCTGGAAAATCTATCAAATTTTCTACTTTATAATTACTTTTCATTAAATTATCTGATCCACCTAAATCAAATAAATTTATTACAAATATAAATGCTGCTACATTACCTTTAGAAATTTCTACTAACTTAGCTGCTGCCTCAGCTGTTCCACCTGTAGCTATTAAATCATCAATTATTAGAACTGAGTCCATCTCATTTATAGAGTCTTTATGAACTTCTATAGTAGCTTTTCCATACTCTAATTCAAAATCAATTGAATGAACATCTGCAGGTAATTTGTTTTTTTTTCTCAACATAATAAATGGTTTTTTTAGAATATATGAAACAGCAGAAGCAAATACAAAACCTCTAGACTCTATAGCTGCTATTTTTGTAAAATTATACTTTTTTGATCTCTCTATAATTTGATTAATTGTTTCAGTAAATGCATTTTCATCTTTGATTAAAGTAGTTATATCTCTAAATAAAATACCTTTTTTTGGATAATCAGGAATAGATCTAATATAATCTTTTAAATTCATAATAGTTAAATATAAAAGTATAAATAAATAAATATTTAATTATGACAACTAATAAATTAGCAATAATTGGCGGCAGTGGCCTTTATGATGTAGAGGAATTTAAAGAAAGAGAATTACTTGATTTACAAACACCCTGGGGAAAACCTTCTGATCAGATTTTAAAAACTAAATATAATAGTAAGGAAGTTTATTTTTTACCAAGACACGGAAGAGGGCATTTTGTTTCTCCTTCGAATATAAATTTTAGAGCAAATATAGATGCACTTAAACAGTTAGGGGTAACAGATATTGTCTCTGTGTCAGCTGTTGGTTCTCTTAAAGAAAATTTACCTCCTGGAAAATTTGTAATTGTAGATCAATTTATAGATAGGACTTTTGCAAGAAATAAAACTTTTTTTGACGATGAGATAGTAGCTCATGTATCAATGGCTCATCCAACTTCAAATGGTTTAATGAATGCATGCGAAGAGGCAATTAAAACATCAGATATAGACTATCAAAGAAATGGAACTTATGTTGTTATGGAAGGACCTCAATTTTCTACATTAGCAGAGTCAAATTTATATAGATCTTGGAAAGCAGATGTAATTGGAATGACAAATATGCCTGAGGCAAAATTAGCAAGAGAAGCAGAAATTAGATATGCATCTGTCTCTATGGTTACAGATTTTGATTGTTGGCATCCAGATCATGAAAATGTTGATGTTCAGCAAGTTATTAAAGTTCTATTAGGAAACGCAGAAAAAGCAAAAATTATGATTAAAAATTTGATTGATAATTTTGAGAGTTATGTTGATCCAAATGATCCCACAAATAATTGTTTAGATATAGCAATTATTACTGCTCCAGAAAAAAGAACAAAAAAGACTATAGAGAAATTAAAAACTGTGGCTGGTAGAGTTTTAAATAAATGAGAATAGAGGGAAAAGAGTACCGAACTATCTGGTTTGAAAATAATGTTGTTAAGATTATTGATCAAACAAAACTTCCTCACCAATTTTTAATTAAAGAACTTAAAACCGTAAATGATGCAATAAATGCAATTAAAATAATGGAGGTAAGAGGCGCACCTCTAATTGGTGGTACAGCTGCTTATGGCCTAGCTTTGGCAGTTCAAGAAAATAATGATCTAGAATTTATAAAAAAAAGCGCACAAGAATTAATTCAATCAAGACCTACTGCAATTAATTTAAAGTGGGCTGTAGACCGAATGATAAAAAAATTAACAGGAATTAATAGTGATCAACTATTAAATATTGCTTTAAATGAGGCAAAAGAAATATGTGATGAAGATGAAAAGTTTTGTGAAAATATTGGTATTAATGGATTAAAAATAATTGAGGAAATTTATAATAAAAAGAAAGATACAGTAAACATATTAACACATTGTAATGCAGGTTGGTTAGCAACTATTAATTGGGGCACAGCAACATCACCTATTTACCATGCTCATAAAAAAGGAATACCCGTTCATGTATGGGTAGATGAAACAAGACCAAGAAATCAAGGTGCAAACTTAACATCATACGAATTAAACGAAGAGGAAATTCCAAACACAATTATTGCTGACAATACAGGCGGTATTTTAATGCAGAGGGGTGAAGTTGATATGTGTATTGTAGGTACTGATAGGACTTTATCCAATGGAGACGTTTGTAATAAAATCGGAACTTATCTTAAAGCATTAGCTGCTTATGATAACAACGTTCCTTTTTATGTGGCTCTTCCAAGCTCAACAATTGATTGGGACATTAAAGATTCAAAAGATATTCCAATTGAACAAAGAAATTCAGAGGAATTATCTTACGTTGAAGGTATTGATGAGAACAACGAAATTAAGAGAGTTTTGATATACCCAACTAAAAGTAAAGCAATGAACTTAGCTTTTGATGTTACACCTGCAAAATATATTACAGGTCTGATTACAGAAAGAGGGATTTCCGAAGCTTCTTTTGACAATTTAAATAAATTATTTAAATGAAAAATTTAAGATCTGAAATAATAAAATATTCAAAAATGCTGAATTCGAAAAAATTATCAGCATTAAGATCTGGTAATATTTCATCAAGGTACAAAGATGGTTTTTTAATTACTCCTTCAGGAAAAAAATACTCAGCATTAAAGAATAATGATATAGTTTTTGTTTCCCTAAATGGATACTTTGATAAAAAAAAAGGAATTCCTTCATCTGAATGGAGATTTCATCGAGATATCTATAAAAATAAAAAAGATGCAAAGGCAATTGTTCATGCCCACTCAACGTGTGCTACAGCAGTTTCTACTCACAAGAGAGGAATACCGCCGTTTCATTATATGGTCGCGATGGCTGGAGGTCATGATATTAAATGTGCAAAATACGCAACTTTTGGAACAAGAGAATTATCAAAAAATATTTTGAATGCATTAAAAGGTCGGAAAGCTTGTTTAATTTCAAATCACGGACAGATTGCATTTGAGGAAAATTTATCAAAAGCATTCGAACTTGCTGAAGAGGTTGAAAATATATCGCTTCAGTATATAACGAGCCTTAAATTGGGTAAGCCTAAGATTCTTTCAATTAATGAAATGAAAAAAGTTTTATCCAAAGCAAAGGATTATAAAAAAGGATAGCTAATGACTAAAGTTGGAGAACATATAACTCTAGACATTATTGGTACAACAAAAGAATACGATCCTGGAGTATTTGAAAAAATAATTAATGATATTGCAAAAGCTGCAAAAGTAACAATTTTAAATATTTCAAAATATAAATTTGAACCTCAAGGTTTTACAATTCTTGCTTTATTAGCCGAAAGTCACATTAGTTTTCACACATTCCCTGAAAAAGGAATTATTAGTTTTGATTTCTTTACATGTGGAAAAGTAAACCCATCAGTGGCGATAGATATTATAAAAAAAGAATTTGAACATAAAAGAATAGTCAAAAAAGAATTTAATAGAGACACAAAATCACTTTATCATGATATTTATAGCTCACCAGGATTACAAAAATCATATGTAGTAAATGATGTTTTAGAAGATTTTAAATCTAAAGTAGGTCAACATATTGAAATTTTAGATTTAGAGCAATTTGGTAAATCTTTATTTATTGATGGTGAAATACAAGTTGCTGCTACCGATGAGCATTTATACAGCTCTACCTTCGTTGGCTCTGGTTTAAATTTAAATAAAGATAATGAAAGAGCTGCTATAATAGGTGGTGGTGATGGTGGAGTAGCAAGAGAATGTATTTCTAAAAATTTTAACTTTATAGATTGGTACGAACTAGATCCTGAAGTAGTAGATGTTTGTAATAAACACCTTGGGGATATTGGTAAGAAAGCAACAGAAAAAAATTCTGTTAAATGTGTATGGGGTGATGCGTTTGAAAGTATTAAGTCAGTAAGTGATGATACTTATGATCATATTTTTGTTGATCTTAATGACGATCAATTTTGTATAGATTTAGCCGCAAAAAATATGGACTCGTTAGTCAGAATATTAAAACCAAAAGGAGTTATCACAGCTCAGGTAGGAAGTCAGGATAAAAAACCACAACAGGTTGAAAATTGGCTGAATGTTTTTAATCAAAATTTTGGAAACGCAAAATTATCAAGAGTTTACATACCTAGTTTTGATTGCTCTTGGAATTTTTCTTCATCAATTAATCATTAATTTTTCTTTTTTATTATTTAAATTTGTGAAATAATTCTTCTTAATTAAAGGAGAAAATAATGAATATATTCAAAAAAACTATTTTAACAGTTCTTGCTTCTTTATTTATCATTGGAAATGTTTCTGCTGAGAAAATAAAAATTGGAACTGAAGGCGCTTACCCTCCATGGAATTCAAAAGATGCTTCAGGAAATCTTATTGGTTTTGAGGTTGAACTTGCTCAAGAACTTTGTGCGATCATGAAATATGAGTGCACAATTGTAGAACAAGATTGGGATGGAATGATACCTGCTTTAGTAATGAGAAAATTTGATGCGATTATGGCTGGTATGTCTATTACTGCTGAAAGACAAAAAACAATTACTTTTTCACAAGGTTATGCTGATGAAGTAGCTTCACTTGCAGTTATGAAAGGTTCAAGCTTAGAGGGTATGGATACGCCAGAAGGTATTAATTTATCATTAGGTGGATCTGATGTTAAAAAAGCTCTTAAAACTTTAACAGGAGCACTTGCTGGAAAAACTGTTTGTACGCAAACAGGAACAATTCACCAAAATTTTTTAGAGTCTGGTGATGTAGGAAGTGTAAATGTTAGAACTTATAAAACTCAAGATGAAGTTAACCTAGATCTAACCTCTGGAAGATGTGACGTTGCTTTAGCTGCAGCAGTAGCATTTACAGATTATGCAGATAAATCAGGTAAACCAGTTGTATTAGTTGGACCAACTTTTTCAGGTGGTGCATTTGGTAATGGTGTAGGTGTTGGTATCAGACAAGCTAGCGATAGTGCGATTGGAAAAAGAGATGCCAAAATCTTAAAAGACTTCAACAAAGCAATTAACAAAGCTAGAAAACAAGGAATTATTAGCAAACTTGCTATTAAGCACTTTGGTTTTGACGCTTCTATGTAATTCATTTCAGATCTGGCGACTATAATATATAGTCGCCAATCTATATGGAACTTCTCGCATTTGGTAAAACAGGTTGGGGTGACGAGTTATTTTACGCAACCTTAATGACAATTGCTGTATCAATTACAGCAATGTTGGTTGGTTTCTTTTTTGCATTAATATTTACGCCTTTAAAACTTTCAAAATATAAAACTTTAAATTTAGTTGGTAATTTTTACACCACAGTTATTCGCGGAGTACCTGAACTATTAGTTATTTATCTTTTCTTCTTTGGGGGAAGTGGTGCAATCATGTATGTAGCTTCTATTTTTGGTTATTATGAATACATAGAAATTAACGCCTTTATTACTGGTTCAATGGCTATTGGTATTATTTCTGGAGCTTATTCAACAGAAGTATTTCGTGGCGCAATTCAATCAATAGACAAAGGTCAATTTGAAGCTGCAAAGGTTCTTGGAATAAATAAGTTTGGGCAGTTTTATAAAATAATTTTACCTCAAATGCTAAGGTTAGCTATTCCAAATTTAAGTAATGTTTGGCAAATAACTTTAAAAGATACTTCTCTTATTTCAGTAACAGGATTAGTTGAAATAATGAGACAATCTTATATTGCGGCAGGATCTACTAGAGACCCATTATTCTTCTATTCATTTGCCGCAGTTTTATATTTGTTGCTTACTTACGTGAGTATGAAATTTATTAACAAATTAGAAGTTAATTATAGCAGGGGGTATTAATGGATTTTGATTTAATGATTACTAGTTTCCCTAAACTTCTAGGAGCAACAGTAGTTACTTTAAAATTATTATCTGCATCATTATTTTTTGGATTATTTCTAGGTCTTTTTTTTGCAATTTTAAGATTAAATAAAAATATATTTATTAATCAATTTGCTTATGGATATTCATATATATTTAGAGGAACACCATTATTGGTCCAGATTTTCATAATTTATTTTGGATTAGGACAAATCGAATATTTAAGAACAACATTTCTATGGGTAATTTTAAAAGAGCCTTATTGGTGTGCAATTATAGCTTTTACTCTAAATACTGGTGCATATACTTCTGAAATTTTAAGATCAGCATTTCAAACAATAAAACCAGGTATAATCGAGTCCGGAAAAAGCTTGGGAATATCAAATAAAACAATCTTTTATAAAATCCAAATTCCAATAGCTATTAGACAATCACTTCCCGCGTATGGAAATGAAATAATATTGATGATGAAAGGGACTTCATTAGCAAGCACAGTAACTTTGATGGATTTAACTGGTGTTGCTAAATATATAATTTCAACAACTTTTAAACCAATAGAGGTATTTATTGTTGCTGGTGGAATTTATTTGTTCATGACCTTTATTATTCATAATGTGATTAAATATTTGGAGAAAAAGTACAGCTTTCAAGAATAAAAATGTTTTTATCAGATAAACAAATTAATGATTATCAAAATGATGGTGTAATAATAATTAAAGATGTATTTAAAGATTGGATTGAGCCACTTAGAAAAGGATTTCAAAAAGTTTTAGATAAACCAAGTAAGCATGGAAGAGAAAATGTAACTGATGATAATGGAAGATTTTTTGAGGATTATTGTAACTGGGAGAGGATAGAAGAATTTAAGAACTGTTTATTTAATTCCCTTGGAGCTCAAATAGTTGCAGAAGCAACTAATTCTAAATCTACTCAAATTTTTCATGAACATATTTTTATTAAGAATCCAGGTACTCACAAAGAAACACCTTGGCATCAAGATATGCCTTATTATTGTGTTGATGGTAACGATACTGGAAGTTTTTGGATTCCATTAGATGAGGTTGATCAGAAAAATAATCTGAAATTAATTTTAAGATCTCACAAATGGTCAAAGTTAATTAGACCTACAAAATGGTCGAATAACCAATCTTGGTATGATGATGATAGTTCTTTCATGGATTTACCACCATTAAAAGAATTTGAAGAAAATATTTTAATTCCAGAATTAAGTTTGGGTGATGCTGTTTTATTTAATTTTAAAACTGTACATGGTTCAACAGGAAACAATTCTTCTAAATCACGAAGAGCATTTTCCATGCGATTTATAGGAGATGATATAAAGTATATTGATAGAGGAGGGCCAACTTCACCTCCATTTGATGGAATTAATTTAAAAACAGGAGATTTGATGAGAGTTGATTGGTTTCCTATAGTTTTTAGTAACTAGTATATTCTTTAATTTCTTTAATGCTTGAACCAGTGTGATTATTCATTTCAAATTTAATTTTTGCCCGGTCATCATTTAAAAAATGAACATCTCTTGATAATTTTATAAATTTATCACCAAAGTCTTTATTTTTTTCACAATCTCTTTTGTCATCTTCTATAACCCACAACTTGGCATTAATTTCTTTTAACTCTTGGAATAGTTTATTTAGTTTATCGTCAGATTTAACATTTTTTTCTAGCTGATCTTTAAGAATCGAATGTTCATTTGATATGAATTTTAGTTTTTCAGGGTCTTTAATTTTTTCTTTTTTAATTTCTAAGATTGAAATTTTGTCTAAAAGCTCACCAACCGAAACTTCTACTATAATTTTATTCATTAAATTTTATACTATGTTAAATTGTTAAAAATATGTCTAATATTTTAATCATTAAACATGGATCTTTAGGCGATATAGCTCAAGCTTGTGGTGCAATTCAAGATATTTCTGAGAATCATAAAGGAGATGAAATTTATTTGCTCACAACTAAACCATACTTTGATTTATTTAAAAAAAATCCACATATTTCTGATGTTATTTTAGATAAGCGATTACCAAGACTTAATCTGATTTACTTATATTCATTAATGAAAAATATAAAAAAATATAATTTCTCTAAAGTTTATGATCTTCAGAACTCAAGCAGAACAGCTTTTTATAAAAAAATTTTATTTCCAAAAGCAACAAAAGACACTTGGTCATCTACTGATACAACATTACCTGAAGGAACTACAAAACAAGATTTTGATAAAGATTCTGTTTTGTTTAGATTTGATTATCAATTAAAAAGTTCAGGCATAAATACAAATCATACTTTGAAACCTGATTTTTCATGGAGCGCAACAGACATATCTCAAATAAAAAATCACCATCAATTAGATAAATATATTCTTCTCTTTCCATTCTGTTCGCCTCATTTAACTTCAAAGAAATGGCCTTATTATAATGAGTTAATTGCTATGATTAATGAAAAGTCAGATAACAAATTTAAAGTAGTTATTGCACCTGGACCGAGTGAAATTAATGAAGCATCAAATATAAATGCACTTTGTGTTTTAGATAATGGTAAAGCTTTAGATATTTCTCAGTTAGCAACATTAATTAAAGATAGTTCATTTGTTATTGCAAATGATACTGGACCAGCACATATGACAGCTCATTTAGGTTCAAAAGGAATTGCTTTATTTGGATCTCACACAACTCCTTTTAAGGTAAGTATCGAAAGGGAAAATTTTAAAACAATACAAGCTCCTGAATTATCTAAACTCTCAGCAGAAAAAGTTTTTGAAAAACTTTCTGAAATTATTTCTTAATTTTTTCTAACACTCTTAAAAATACAGGAACTGTGAAAAGTATAAAAAGTAATCTTATTATATGGTGAAAAGCAACAAAATCTGGGTCTAGATCAAAAGCAATTGCTATAACTGCCACCTCATAGATTCCACCAGGACTATAGGATAATATTAAAGTTAAAATATTTGTCTCTACAAAGAATGTTGCAACATAGGCTGCAAACAAACCTAATACTACCAAAATAGTAGTAGCCACAATACTATGAAGAGAATTATTAGCTATCTCTTTAACAGTTTTTTCAGCAAACCTACAACCAACTGAAGAGCCAAGTATTAGTAGACAAAAATTTACTGTTTCATCTGGTAATTTATATGAGGCTATATCTGTAATTTGCAACAAACCACTCGCAAATAACGTTCCAGATAGTAAAGCTGCAGGTATTCTAATTTTATCAAAAACAAATATAAAAAACAAAGACGCAATAATAAGTAAAATTAAATTGAAATGATTTTGAGCCAAATAATTGAAGTCATCATTTAACAAAACACTGTTGTCAGTATTATTAACTATAATAAATGGAATAACAGTAATTATGATGATTAATCTAATTAAGTGAGAAGTTGCAACTTGAGATAAATCAGTTTTTTCATTTTCAGCTAAAATCATTAAAGGACCCAATGCACCAGGAGCTGCTGAAAATATTGAGGCTTTTTCTCCATAATTTGCAAATTTTTGGAGATATTTAGCAACAACTAAAATACAAATTATTATGTAGATTAACATAATTAATGAAGTCCAAATCCAATCAAGCATTTGATTAAATAGATTTTGGTCTATGTAATTTCCAATATGCAAACCCAAAATTATCAAGATAAAACTTAATACAATTTTTGGCATAACAATTTTAAGACCTGATAAAGCAGCAATTGAAGTAACAATCATAGGTCCTAAAAACCAAGCTAGAGGAATATTAAAATAGACAGCAATAATTGCGCTAGGAAAAGAAATTATCAGAACAGAAATAAATTTAATTGAAAATACTTGTTTAGTATTTTCGAGATAAAATTTGATTTGATGCTTAATCATTCATTAAGCTTCTATCATCAACTATGTAAAAGATAAGAAAAATGTATTATTCAATAAATTGAAAATTTAATTTTTAAAATTAATAAAATTCTAAGTTTTATTAATATCTTTTTTGAGAAAATACTTTCAATTAAAGGTTGTGTTACTTAATTAGAGGTTGAATAAAGATTAAGACTATAATTAACTTACATTTTTAAATTAGAGAGGGATAAATAATGAAAAACTTAAAAAAAATAGTTTCAGTATTATTTTCAGCAATCCTATTATTCTCAGCAACAACTACAAGCTCAGTAGCAATTGACAAATTGCACTTTGTAATTGGTGGTGGTGCTGGTGGTGGTTGGGATGGAACCGCTAGAGGTACTGGAGAAGCTTTAACAAAAGCTGGTATGTTAAGTAGTGCATCATTTGAAAATATGTCAGGTGGTGGTGGTGGTAAAGCTTTAGCTTACATGATCAATACTAAACCTGCTAATACAGTTTTAGTTCAATCAACACCATTAGTATTAAGATCAATTACTAGACACAAAGGTTATGTAAAAGGAAGTGGAACTTTATCTTATAAAGATGTTGTGCCAATCGCTGGTGTAATTGGTGACTACGGTGCTATTGCAGTTGCAAAAAGTTCATCTTTTAAAAATTTTAAAGATGTAGTTGATGCATATAAAAAAGATCCAAATTCAGTTAAAATGGCTGGTGGATCAGTGAGAGGAAGTATGGACCATTTAATTGGTGCTTTAGCTTTCCAAGCTGCAGGTGCAGATCCGAATGCCGTTCAATACATTCCTTATGATGCTGGTGGAAAAGCTTTAGCTGGACTTTTATCTGGAGAAACTCAAATCATATCAACAGGTTTAGGTGAACTGATGGGTGCAAGAGACCAAGTAAGAATTATTGGTATAACAGCGCCTTCAAGAGTTTCTGATGCACCAGATGCACCAACTCTTAAAGAACAAGGATATGATGTACAATTCGTTAACTGGAGAGGTTTCTTTGGCCCTCCAGGTATGAGCAATGCTGATAGATCAGCTATTGCAAAAATGCTTGGCGATGTACAAAAAACTCCTGAATGGGAAACTGTCAGAGCAAGAAATGCTTGGGTTAATATTTATAATCCAGAAGGCAAGTTTGTTTCTTTCTTAGAAAAACAAACTCAAGAAATGACAGCTCTTATGAAAAAATTAGGAGTTATATAATCCTTAGGATTATTCGAAATTAGAGCAGTGAATATAAATACTACAAAAATTATATCACTGCTCTTTTTTATTTTTTCAGCATTTTATTTATATACTGCTTACCAAATTCAAGTATTTGCATTTGATGAAAATGCACCATTTAATGCACGAACATTTCCAATTTATTTAGGTTATGCAGGATTATTTTTTTCTGGATTAAAACTTATTTTACCAGATCTAAATACAATTAAAGTTGATCATAAAAATTTAGAATATAAGAAAACAGGAATACTCATACTTATTGCTATTATTTATGGAGCTACAATTTTAAAAGTTGGATATTTTTTAACTACATCTTTATTTTTATTTGCGTCATATTACTTTTTAGGAGAACGAAGATGGATTTTAATGTTTTTATTATCCTTTCCATTTGTTGCAGCCTTTATGTATCTCTTACACGGTATTCTTGATATATATTTGAGGGATCCATTCTTACAATCAATAGGAGTTATGGGATGATTGAAGGAATATTAATTGGATTAACAACAGCACTTACTTTTCAGAACATATTAATGGTTATGGTTGGTTGTTTTTTTGGAACAATTATTGGAATGCTCCCTGGTCTTGGTCCTATGACTGCTATCGCTCTAATGATACCAATCACTTATGGTTTTGATCCTGCAACAGGATTGATTTTGATGGCTGGGGTTTATTATGGAGCGGTATTTGGTGGATCTACTTCATCCATATTATTAAATGCACCTGGAGTTCCAGGAACTGTAGCAACTTCATTCGATGGTTATCCTATGGCACAGCAAGGTAAAGCGGGCAAAGCTCTAGCGATTGCAGCCTGGAGTTCGTTTGCAGGTGGAACTTTATCTGCAATTTATTTATTATTTATGGCACCAAGTTTATCAAAAGTAAGTTTGTCTTTTAGATCACCAGATTATTTTGCTTTAATGATTTTAGGTTTAACTGCAATCGCTGCTTTTTCATCTAAAGGGCAATTTTTAAAAGCAATGATGATGGTGGTACTTGGTTTGATGCTAGCATCAGTTGGTCAAGATAGTTTGTCTGATATTACAAGATTTACTTTTGATAATATGAACTTAACTGACGGTATTAGCTTCGTACTTGTTGTTATGGCAACATTTGCAATGAGTGAAGCTTTAACAATAATTTTAAAAAGAAATGATCCAACCAGTGCTGCTAAACAAGTTTCTTTAACTGAACTTGGTTCTATTAAAATTAATAAAGAAGAACGAACAAAAATGTATAAAACAATCCCAAGATCCTCAGTAATTGGATTTTTAATTGGTGTTCTTCCAGGAGCTGGTGCAACAATTGCATCTTTTTTAGCTTATGGAATGGAAAGAAATGTAGTTAGTGACGAAGAGAAAGAAAAATTTGGTAAAGGAAGCGTGAATGGTTTGTCGGCACCAGAAACTGCAAATAACGCTGCTTGTTCAGGTTCATTTGTCCCAATGCTTACTTTAGGAATTCCTGGGAGTGGAACCACAGCTGTAATGCTAGGGGCATTATTAGGTTTTGGAGTTCAGCCTGGTCCTAGACTTTATATGACTAATCCTGAGATTTTTTGGTCAATAATAATGTCTATGTATATTGGAATGGTAATTTTGCTGATATTAAACTTACCACTTATTCCTTACATAGCTAGAATTCTTGCTGTTCCTAAAAATTATTTAATTCCTCTTATTTTATTTTTCTCCGTCACTGGGATTTACGTAATGTCATTTAATAATTTTGATATTTATTTAATGATTGGGATTGCTGTAGTTGCAACTTTTTTAAGATTATATGATTTTCCAATGCCGCCTTTGATATTAGCTTTTGTTTTAGGTGGGTTGATGGAGGAAAACTTGAGACGATCTTTATTATTAAGTAATGGTTCATGGGAATTTTTGTGGGACAGAACATTAACTGCATGTATTCTAGCAACTACAATTTTAATTGTAGTTTGGCATATTTACAAAACCTTTAAGAGGAAAAATTAAGATTTAATATCTATACGTTTTCTAATGATTTCTTTATCAAGCTTCATTTCACGATATGACATGATTAAAACACCTAAAAATATAACACTAGCACCAACCCAAGTGAAGAGATCAGGTGTTTCACTAAAAACATAATATCCAATTAAAGAAGCAAACACTAAACTTAAAAATGAGTATGGTTGTGTCATACTAACATCTACTAATTTGTATGCGTGATTTATGCAAAGATGTAACAATGTACCAAATAAACCTGCAAAAAATAAATAAATCAAAGTTTGAAAACTAGGTGATTGCCAATAAAACAACGCAATAATGAAACTAAAAATTGTCATATACGTGTATCCATAAGATAAAATCGTAATCGAACTATCATCTTTTGCGATAGTTTTTGTAATTATTATCACTATTGACCACATAAAAGATGATGCCAGTGCCATATAAACTCCAAGAGAAATTTCAATTATCCCTGGTCTTAAAATTATTAACATTCCTATAAATCCTAAAACCAGTGCAAAACTCCTGTATATGTAAATTTTTTCTCCTAGAAACAAAACTGCCAATATTGTTACTATGAAAGGAACCACAAAAGATATAGCTGTAGCTTTTTCAATTGGCATCATTACTAAAGCTGAAAAATATAATAGCATTGAAGGTAAATTTAAAACTGCTCTTAAAAAATGTTTCTTGTGATGATTGGTTTTAAAAACTGTAAATTTAGATTTTAACATATATGGAAAAATAATCAGTAAACCAAATAAAAATCTAAAAAAACCTGCAATATAAACATTAACTTCTTCTTGTGCTAATTTTAAAAAGGTTAACATTAATGTTCCACAAAAAACTGAGATGATAATTAAAAAAATTGCTAATTTATTATTTGAAATCAATTTAATATCTTTTTGTATTCTTCAATTATTTTTGACCATTGAAATTTATTTACAAATTCTTTAGCATTTTTTCCAAGCTCTAAATATTTTTTATTTTCCAGCAACGAGTTAATGGAAGAATAAATATCATCAAGATTATTTCCATCACATATTAAACCAGTTTTTTCGTGATCAATTGCATCTGCAGCACCGCCATCTTTACCACCAATTGATGGAACACCATACTGTGCAGCTTCAACATAAGCTATACCAAAACCCTCAACTGATTTTTTGTGAATTATAGATGGCATTACAAAAATATTAGATTTAGAAACTAAAGCATTTTTCAAATCATTGCTTATATCTTTAAAAAACATAACTTGTGCTTCAAGATCTAGTTCTTTTATCAGTTTCTTAATATTTTCCTCTTCTTCTCCATATCCAATACAAATGTAAACAATGTCAGGATAAATTTGTTTTAAATTTCTTAAAGCCATTATTATTTTTTCATGATTTTTACGTTTATCAAATCTTGAAACTGTAATTAGTCTTGGATTTTTAACTTTAAGTATACTTTCAACTTTATCTAAAGTTTTTTTATTTAATTCTTCAGCAGGATACACACCTGGATTTATTACAATTACTTTATTTTCATTAACACCAAGTTCTATCGCTAGATTTTTTGTAAACTGAGAATTTGCTACAACTTTTTCAACATCATTTAAAACATTCACCACTCTTTTATTTTGACTAGAACCTTTAGGATGGTTGATTTCTTTGCTATGAATTAAGCAGTATTTTTTCTTAGAAGTTTTAATAAGTTCTAAACTTTTCCAATGATCAGCAATAATTCCATCTATTTTATTTTCTTTGATATATTCATTAATTAATTGTGCTTTTCTATATTTTCTTAGTAATTTAATTCCACCAACTCTTTCGATTGAAAAAGAAGCTTGTTCATCAAAATTTTTGTGACCCTCTATATGATCTGCAAAAACTTTTATCATGAAGTTTTTAGATAATTCTCTTGAAAGACCCCACATTAGATTTTGCATACCACCAAGCTCAGGTGGGAATGATCTAGTTACAATTAGATACATTAATCATACTTCCATTTAATACCACAGCCCGCACTGGGTATCTGATCTTCAGGACCTTTTCCAGTTTCAGCTATTTGTCTCATAGCTGTTAGCAGATCACTTTCTCCGTCTTTAACTGGAATAAACTTTCTAAGTTCTCTTAATCGTCCTCTGTATTGAAGTTCTAGATTTTTATTGTAACCAAAGAAATCTGGAGTACATACAGCATCATATGCTTTAGCAATTTCTTGACTTTCATCATGTAAGTAAGGAAAATTGAAATGATTTTCATTTGAAAACTTGATCATGTTATCAAACGAGTCGTCTGGATAATTAATAAAGTCGTTTGAGCAGATAGCAACTGAGTTGATGCCAATTTTCTTTAATTCATTACAATCTTCAACTAATTCTTTTGTAATGGCTTTTACATATGGACAATGATTACAAATGAACATTATCAAGGTTCCATTTTCACCTTTGATATCATTTAAAGACAGAATTTTATTATCAGTAGATTTTAATTCAAATGGAATAGCTTTTTGACCAAAATCACATATTGGAGTTTGAATGGGCATAATGTAAAATATATAGATTATGTTTTATGATTTAAAAGATAAAAAACCAAAAAACTCTGGCGAAAATTGGGTAGCTCCAAATGCTACAATAATAGGAGATGTTACTTTAGAAAAAAATACAAGTATTTGGTTTAATGCAGTGCTTAGAGGAGATATTGAAAATATTCATATTGGTGAAGGATCTAATGTACAAGATGGAAGTGTATTACACACAGATCCTGGATGTCCTTTAAAAGTAGGAAAAAATGTTACTGTTGGACATTTAGTTATGCTTCATGGATGTACCATTGGAGATAATAGTTTAATTGGGATTGGAGCTGTTATCTTAAATAAAGCTAACATTGGAAAGAATTGTATTATTGGAGCTAAAGCTTTGATAACAGAAAATAAAATCATACCAGATAACTCTTTGGTTGTTGGTTCTCCAGGCAAGGTCATTAGAGAGGTTACAGATGAAGAAAAACAAGCAGTATTTGAAAACACAAAACATTATCAAGATAACTGGAAAAAATATTCGAAATCAATTTTTTAAAGGAGATAAATGCCAGCAGGCTACGTAATAGCTCAATTAAAAGTAACTAATCCTGAAAACTATAAAGAATATGTTGAAAAAGTTAATCCAATTGTAAAAAAATTTGGTGGAGAATTTTTGGTAAGAGGTGGTGAATTTCAAATTTTTGATGGCGAGACAAAATTTCCTAGAATCATTGTTCTTAAATTCCCTAGTTATGAAAAAGCATTAGAATGGTACAATTCTGAAGAGTACAAACCAATAAAGCAAATAAGACTAGATAATTCTGAAGGTACAAATATAGTTATTAAAGGTGTATGAAAAAAATTTTAGTAACTTTAATAATTTCTTTAATTTGTCAATTATCTCAAGCAAACGAAAGATTTATACCACTTGAATTATTCACTGGTGGAGAAATTCGTGATGACTTTGAAATCAAATTTACAAAAGCAAATTTAGTTTTTGGAGAAAAGAAAAGAAAAAAAATAGTAGGACCTGAAGATTGGAAAAATCCAAATACAGGTGAGATAATTAAAGTTTATAAAAGAACAAGGAAAAGCCAAAGTGGAGAAAAAACACAATTGTTTACTGTTACTAATGATGGAAAATGCATTGGTAGAATTTGGGATAGTAGGCGCGGTGGCAGAATAATTGAAAATGGGTGTAAATTTCCTTTAGGAGTTTGGAAAGAGGGAGAAACTAGGTATTTTGAAGGATCATCTGGAGGAAAACCTAGAAAAATCGAATTAACAATTTTGAAATTAGGAAAAAAACAAACTAGCAGCATAAAATTTAATTGGAAATTATATAATATGAAAAATGGAAAATTAATGGATGATAATGATTATACTTTTGCTCCAGGAAAAGCGATGATAGAATTAAATGACAAAAATATATCTAAATGAGAAAAGTATTTATAATTTTTATCGCTTTATTAATATCTCTGAATACTGCAGTAGCTAATGAAAAATTTGAGTTTAGATACAATATTCATGAAAATTTACCAAAAAAATGGGTAACTGAATTCAAGAATATAATGGATGTTTTACAAGAAGTTCTACCTATTCAAAATAATATGAATGATTATCTCAAAAGTCCAGGAATGGATATCTATGCTTGGAAAAGTACAAAAAATCCTTTTCCAGAAGTTAAGAATAATATGAAAGGTTCATGTATTTGCGGTGATGGTTCAACTAGATGGATGCAATTAGACATATATCCACAAGATTTATCAAGTTCAAGAAATAGAATTCGCACTTATTCTGTAATTGCTCATGAATATTTTCATGTTTATCAAATATCACTTTCAGAAAATAAACTATCAGACAAAGACACACTAAAGTGGTTAACGGAGGGAGGTGCTAAAGTTTTAGAAGAGATTTATGCGAGGCAACATTATAAAAAAGATCTTTTAAAGATCGACATTCAAGAGAGACAAAGATGGAGTATTAAAAGGGTTACTAAAGAACCTCATTTATACGAAAAACACAAAACATCAAATAAAAGAGGAATGGATGACAATTATACAGGCTCTGCCTTTATGGTGCTGGTATTAGTAAATGAACTGAAGAAAAATAATATTTCTGAACAACAAGCGTTTCAATTAGTTTTTAAAGATTTTTGGATTGAGAGATCAAAGCACAGAAAATGGGAAAAAGCATTTGAGCAGACTTTTAAAATGAGTGCTGGAGAATTTTATGAAAGTTTAAGTAAATATAAAAGAAAAGATCTTAAAAAAATACTCCCAAGTAAGACATTAAAGATACAAGATATTTTTAGTTAATCCTTAACTGATCTTCAGAAAAGAAGGTCATTAACTGAGTAAATAATTAATCCTAAAATAATTAGAAATAATATTATAAAAGCTATTTGCTCACTAATTTTTTTAGTAACTTTGGTTTCACCTTTTTTAAATTTTCTGATTTGAAATATTCCAAACCTCATAACAGCCAATCCACCTAAAACAAGTGCTACAGCAATAATAAATCCACTTAGCATTTTATGGGACAAGCCAGTTTTGTTTATTATTTGAGATATCAAATCTTGCTCTTCTATGACCTTTTGCTGCAAGATATAACCATTCTATACTCACAATATTGCATTGAATTACAGTAAAGTTTTTATAGCCTTCTTCACTTTGTTCCATTGTAAAACCAGATTTTTCAATTTCCTCACTTAAACCAGAACTAGGCTCATCAATTTCAGTGCCAGGACCATTATTTACTAAATAGCATTTTCTACTTACATGGGCTGTTTTTGACCATGATAGTTCTGTAATTTTATTATCATGATTAACAACACAATTCACTTTAACTCTAAGCTGAATCTTTTCTTCTTTGTCATAGAATATTAATACTGCACTGCTATTTTTTTTTAATTTTGGAATTTTGTCAGATCGTATATCGCTATGAAACTGAAGAAGATTATTTGATTGGTCAGATTTTCTAAGAACTACTATCCTTCCATCAAAGTCTGATTGATCACCACAAACAAAAACTGGAATTCTAAAAGGAGATGATCTATTAGTCACTGCATCATCAAGCATTGACCATATTTTTTTCTTTATTTCGGAAAAGTCCTCATAGTATGGGACGGTATTTGACATTGGTTTATTTCTTTTTTTTAAGTCTAGCAATCAGACTAGAGCTATCCCAACGGTTACCACCCATTTTTTGAACATCAGCATAATATTCATCAACTATTTCAGTAATTGGGACCGGTGAACCATTTCGTTTCGCTTCTTCAATTACAATTTTTAAATCTTTTCTCATCCAATCTACTGCAAAACCATAATCAAATTTATCTTCAACCATAGTTTTATATCTATTTTCCATCTGCCAAGATTGAGCAGCACCCTTAGATATTGTTTCCATAACTTTATCCATATCTAAACCGGCATTTATTCCAAAATTAATAGCTTCTGATAGACCTTGTACAACGCCTGCAATACACATTTGGTTCATCATTTTCGTTAACTGGCCACTTCCACAAGGACCAATTAATTTTACTTTTTTACTGTAACAATCAATTACAGGTTCAGCTATTTTAAATACTTCTTCATCGCCCCCAACCATTACTGTTAGTATTCCGCCCTCAGCACCAGCTTGTCCTCCTGAAATTGGAGCATCTAAAAAACTAAATCCTTTATCATTTGCTTTTTTATTTAACTCTCTTGATACCTCTGCAGATACAGTTGAGTTATCAATAAAAATAGATCCAGCTTTAGCTGTGTTAAATAATCCATTTTCTCCAGTTGCTACTTCTCTTAAATCATCATCATTACCAACACACGTAAAAATGAAATCAGCACCATCTGCAGCCTCAGCAGGGGTATTTGCCATTTTACCTTTATATTCGCCAATCCATTTTTCAGCTTTAGATTTAGTTCTATTAAAAACAGTTACATTGTGTCCGGCTTTTGATATATAACCAGCCATTGGGTAGCCCATAACCCCAAGACCTATGAAAGCAACATTACAAGTCATAATTTTTTTCTATGTTTAAAAGTTTAAGTTTAAAAGTAATTGTATTCGGATTTATTTTTACATTTTTTTCAAGTTTTGGACAGAGTTTTTTTCTTGGCCTATTTAATTCTAGTATAAGAGACGCCTTATCAATTACACATGGACAATTTGGCTCAATTTATGCATCAGCAACTTTATTGAGTAGTATTGTTTTAGTTTGGATTGGAAAAAAAATTGATGATGTAAATATCTTAAAATTTGCTTCTTATGTTATAATTTTTTTATCTGCCTCCTGTTTTATATTCTCGAAGATTTCATCGGTTATTTTTTTATTTGTAGGAATTTTTTTAATGCGTTTATCTGGACAAGGATTATCAAGTCACACAGCTACAACAACAATATCTCGTTTTTTTGAAAAAAACAGAGGAAGAGCTTTAAGTACAGGCTGGTTAGGTTTGTCATTAGCTGAATTTATAATGCCAGTTTTAATTGTTTTTTTATTAACTTTTATAGAATGGAGAGATATTTGGGTTTCAATATCAATTTTAGTTATACTTGTTTTACCTGTTGCAACTTTTCTTTTAGTTAAAGACGTTAAGCTTGATACTAGAGAAGAAACTAAAATAAAAGAAAACTATAAAGAAATCAAACAATGGAAAAGAATTGAAGTTTTAAAAGATTATAGATTTTATATCATCTGTATGACAATGCTCGCTATGCCATGGATTGCAACTGGATCTTTTGTTTATCAGTCTTTTATATCTTCATCTAAAGAATGGGGTCCTTATGTGATTGCTCAATCATTTATGGCTTACTCGATTTTATCGGTGATCACTCTTTTTATATCAGGTTTTTTAATTGATAAATTTTCAAGTAGAAAATTATTAATTTATATGAATGTTCCACTTTTTTTTTCAACTGTAGTTCTTTACTATTTTAATGCACCATTATCCTCTTTTGTATTTTTTGGTTTACTTGGAGTAACTAATGGTCTTGCAAATGTTCTTGGTTCTTCAACATGGGCAGAGATTTATGGTGTTAAATATATTGGATCCATAAAAGCCTTAACAACTGCATTAATGGTATTTGCAACAGCTTTTGGCACAGCTTTATTCGGTTTTTTAATTGATATTGGTTTTTCAATTGAACAGATAGCCGTTGTTTCAGGAGCCTATATCTTTGGCTCAATTATTCTTCTTTATTTAGTTAAAAATAAGCTAAAACCTCAATATTTATAAAATAGCTCTTGATTTTTTAAGACTCACTGTGTAGATACTCCGCATGGCTAGAGTTACAGTTGAAGATTGTATAGATAAAGTAGAGAGTCCTTACGAATTAGTACTTGTTGCTAAAGAAAGAGCTACTCAACTTAATGCAGGAATAGAACCAACAATTGATAGAGATAACGATAAAAATACAGTTATTTCTTTAAGAGAAATTGCAGAAGAAAAAATTAAAGTTTCAGATTTAACAGATAGTGCAGTTTATAAACTTAGAAAACATGTTGAGCAAGTTGATGATAGTGCAGAGGATGATGAAGAAATAGGCGATGATTTTGAAAATTTATACAAAGGTGAAATCTCAAAAAGTGGAACCCCAATTTTACCATCTAAAAGAGCAAGAAAAACACCTGAAAAAATTCAAGTTACAAAAGAAGATTTAGCTGAGCTATCTGAAACAGCTACAGCAGAAGTTGATAATTCCTTAGGCGAAGAAACTATGAATGAGCAAGGAGAAGTTTCTTTAGATGAAGTATCAGAATCTGAAAATCAAGAAGCAGACGTATCTTCAGACGACACTGAAGCTTCAAACTCTTAAAAAAATAATATAAAGTTATACTATGAATAGGAAAGTATCAGTTGCTCCTATGATGGATTGTACAGATCGTCATGAACGATATTTTCTTAGATTAATATCCAAAAACACACTTCTTTATACTGAGATGATAGTCGATGAAGCCATAAATAGAGGAGATAAAAAAAAGTTATTAGAGTTTAATATTAATGAGAAACCTGTAGCACTTCAATTAGGAGGATCTTCTCCAAAACTTTTAGCTGAAGCCACTAAAATAGGTGAAGATTTTGGTTATGATGAAATCAATCTTAACTTAGGTTGTCCTAGTAAAAAAGTTGAAAAAAATAGATTTGGTGCTTGTTTAATGAAAGAGCCAAATTTAGTGGCAGATTGTTTAAGTAAAATGCAATCAGTTACAAAATTACCAGTAACTATAAAAACAAGAATTGGTTATGATGATGTGGAAGATTATGAAAATTTACATAGTTTTATTTCTACTATAAAGGCAACAGGGGTTAAAACTTTTATCATACATGCAAGAAAAGCAATGTTAGGTAAATTTACACCTAAGCAAAATTTAAATATTCCTCCTCTAAAATACGAATATGTTTATAAATTAAAAAAAGATTTTCCAAATGAAGAGATTATTATCAATGGAGGAATAACTTCAGTAGATGAAATAAAACCTCATTTAGAAAAAACAGATGGTGTAATGATAGGAAGAGCTGCGTATCATACCCCTTATTTATTAGCAGATATTGAAAGAGAAATATTTAATAATGAGGATGTTCCAAACAGACAAGATGTAATTGAACAGCTTATTCCTTATGTTAAAGAAGAATTAAAAAAAGGAACAAGATTGAACCAAATCATGAGACATACTCTTGGTTTATTTCATGGTCAAACAGGTGCAAGTTATTGGAAAAGATATTTAAGTGAAAACATGTGTGTAAGAGATGCTGATGTGAAAAAAATTGATCACATTATGGATAAAATTAAATACAATAATCTAGATACTAGAGTAGGGCAGTCTGCTTAATTCAATATTAACAAACGAATATAGTTATATTATTTTATTAATGGCTTTAACAGCTATACCAGTTGGTTTTGTTGCTGGATTATTTGGTATCGGTGGAGGGTTGATAACTGTTCCCTTTTTATATTTTATTTTTGGTTCTTTAGAAATTGATCCTCAATATGTTATGCACCTTGCCGTTGGAACTTCTTTTGCAATTATAATACCAACTTCTACAGTTTCAGTTTTAACTCATCATAAATTTAAGGCAGTTGATTTTGATATAGTGAAGAATTACGGTCTGTTTGTTGTATTAGGAGTTATAGTTGGTACTGCTTTTGCAGCTTCTTTAAAAACGAAGTCTTTAGTTTTATTTTTTTCTATAATGATCTTATTTTTAGGAATTTACTTACTTTTAGTAAAAGAAAAAGAACAAAACATAATTGTCAAAATGAAATTACATCTAAAAGTAATTCTAGGCTTTCTTGTTGGATTTATATCTGCTCCTATGGGTATAGGAGGAGCCGTAATGAACGTGCCTATACTTAAGTTTTTTGGTTATTCAATAAATAAAGCAATTGGAAGTGCGGCAGCTATAGGTTTTTTAATTGCTTTATTTGGAGCAATAGGTTTTTTAATTTCAGGAAGTTATTTAAATTCAAATCTTCCACTAAGTATTGGTTTTGTCAATCTCCCTGCTTTTTTAATATTTATACCAATTACAACTTTCATGGCCAGAATAGGAGCAAAAACAGTTCATAGTATTGATAAGAATAAAATTAGTAAGTTTTTTGGAATTTTTCTTCTAGCTGTTTCTATTAAATTTTTTTACGAATACTTAAAATTATAAATACCAAAAAAAAGAGGTGACTTCAGTCTCCCTCCATCACCTCACAAATTTAAGTTAGGTGATTCTTTACATTTTTATGAACACTTATTAGTTGAAAATTTACTTTATTAACTATTAAATTTTTTGATCGTATTCACCGATTTTCCCACTTTTTTGAAGTAAATCGTCAATAAAATCAAAGATTCTTTTCTTTCTCTCATCTGATGTTGGGCTTTCAGTCACAATAACCAAAGATGGTTTGTTTGAAGATGCTCTTATAAGTCCCCAAGAACCATCTTTAAATGAAAACCTAACTCCATTAACAGTCAAAATATCATCAATAACTTGGCCATCTATTTCAGTTTTGTCCTCTTTTAAATTTTTAATTTGTTTAACTAGCTCTTCAACAACAATATATTTCTCTTCATCTTTGCAAAAAGGTGCCATAGTTGGTGTTTGAAATGTGCTGGGTAATTCATTAATAATTTCGCTCATTTTTTTATTTTGATTATCCAATAAGTGACACACTTGAATTGCTGAATTGATACCGTCATCATATCCAAAACCTAATGGCTTATTGAAGAAAAAATGACCACTTTTTTCAAAGCCTGCCAATGCTTTTTCAGTGTTCACTTTTCTTTTAATATGAGAATGACCTGTTTTCCAATAAATTGTTTCACAATTGTTTTCAATTAATATTTTATCTTTTGAAAATAAACCCGTTGATTTTACATCTACTACAAATTTAGAATTTTTATGTTTGCCTGACAAATTCCTAGCTATTAAAAGTCCTATTTTATCTGAAAATATTTCATTACCATTATTGTCAATAACACCGACCCTATCTCCATCACCATCAAATCCAAAACCTATATCAGCATTGTTTTCTTTAACTGCTTTAGCTATTTCATGAAGCATTTCCAGATCCTCTGGATTTGGATTGTATTTAGGAAAATTCCAATCTAGGTTACAATCTAATTCTATTACCTCACACCCTATACCTCTTAGAATATCTGGGGCAAAAACACCTGCCGTTCCGTTTCCACAAGCCACCACTGCTTTTATTTTTTTGTTAATTTTGTTTTTACTAATTAGGTCTTCTTTATAAATTTTATCAAAATCTTTTATTTGCTTTTCATTACCTTCACCTTTTGTAAATTTTTCATTTAAGGTAATTTCTTTTAATTCCTTCATTTCTTCAGGTGCATGAGTTAGTCCTTTTTTGATACCCATTTTCACACCAGTCCAACCATTTTCATTATGACTTGCTGTAACCATAGCAACCGCATCTGCATCTAAATTGAATTGTGCAAAATAAACCATTGGAGATAATGACAGCCCAATATCTTCTATATTGCAACCTGTAGACAATAATCCTTTTTTAAGAGCTGCTTTTATTTCCTCACTATAAGAGCGATAATCATGGCCAACTATGATTCTCGGATTTTCTTTTTTAGTTTGAATTTTTATTTGTGTTCCAAGCCCTTTACCAAGATTCTCTATTCCAGCTGAATTTATGTCTTTCTCATACAACCAACGAGCGTCATATTCTCTGAACCCATAGGGATCTATTTTTATATTTTGGCTCATTGGTTATTTACTTACTGTTTATTATGTTAATTTCTTGAAAAAAATTTAATTTTTTTATTGATTATCAAATTGTCGCGTTCTATAAATGTTCTGTTGTCGAAATACTTATTTAGTATATTTACAGCAAACGCCTACAACATATAGTTGTTTTCGTATTAATAACAAAATATATTAAACTTTTATGAATAAGATTCTTTCTCAGGCCCTCAAAAAAGCTGTCTCTGAATATAGCCCAGCAGTTAAAGAAGTTTCTAAAATAAATAAGCCTGATCTTTTTTCCTTAAATAATGAAACAGAATTATTTCAAAATGATAAAGGCATTATAATTAAAATTGACCGATCAAGAGATGCAAACCTTACTGACTTTGGTAAAGCAACTTTGAAAGATAGATATCTAGGTTTAAACGAATCTTACCAAGATTTGTTTGCAAGAGTAGCAAGCACATATGCAGATGATAATTTACACGCACAAAGAATTTATAATTACATAAGCAATCTTTGGTTCATGCCAGCAACACCAGTTTTGTCAAATGGTGGTACAAAAAGAGGTTTACCAATTTCATGTTTTTTAAATGAGGCATCTGATAGCTTAGGAGGCATTCTTGATTTATGGAGTGAGAATGTTTGGTTAGCAGCGAAGGGTGGAGGAATTGGAAGCTACTGGGGTAACTTAAGATCTATTGGTGAAAAAATAGGAAGAGTTGGAAAAACTTCTGGAATAATACCTTTTATAAAAGTTATGGATTCTTTGACTATGGCAATTAGCCAAGGGTCATTAAGAAGAGGTTCTGCTGCATGTTATCTTCCGATAGATCATCCTGAGATAGAAGAGTTTATTGAAATGAGAAGACCAACAGGTGGTGATCCTAATAGAAAAGCATTAAATTTACATCATGGTGTTTTAGTTTCTGATGCATTTATGAGAGCTGTAGAAACAGATGAACAATGGGCATTAAAAAGTCCTGCTGATGGAAGTGTTCAACAAACTATTTCTGCAAGAAATTTATGGATAAGATTATTAACAGCAAGAATTGAAACTGGAGAACCATATATAATTTATATTGATACTGTTAACAGACAAATTCCACAACATCACAAGCTAGCAAATCTTACAGTTAAAACTTCTAACTTATGTAGTGAAATAACTTTGCCAACTGGAATTGATAAAGATGGAAGAGATAGAACAGCAGTATGTTGTTTGTCTTCGTTAAATTTAGAAAAATATGATGAATGGAAAGATGATCCAGATATGATTAGTGATGTGATGAGATTTTTAGATAATGTTTTATCCGATTTCATTAATAAAGCACCAGATCAATTTAAAGATGCAAAATATTCTGCGGAAAGAGAAAGAAGCGTTGGATTAGGTGTGATGGGTTTTCACTCATTTTTACAAAAAAATAGAATTCCACTGGAGTCAGTGATGGCAAAATCATGGAATAAAAAAATATTTAAAAATATTCATGAGAAAGTTAATCAAGCTTCTAAAGATTTAGCTGAAGAAAGAGGAGCTTGTCCAGATGCAGCTGAGTATGGTTACAAAGAAAGATTTTCAAATAAAACAGCAATTGCTCCAACAGCTTCAATCTCAATTATTTGTGGAGGTGCTTCACCTGGAGTAGAACCTATTGCTGCAAACAGCTATACACATAAAACTCTTTCAGGATCTTTTAATGTTAGAAATAGATATTTAGAAGAAATTCTTCAGTCACATAGTAAAAATGATGATGAAACATGGTCTACAATTACTACTAATCAGGGCTCAGTTAATCATCTAGATTTCTTAACTGATCTTGAAAAAGACGTATTTAAAACTGCATTTGAGCTTAACCAAAATTGGATAATTGAATTAAGTGGTGACAGAACTCCATTTATTTCTCAGGCACAGTCAGTAAATTTATTTTTGCCGGCAGATGTCCATAAGAAAGAACTACACAAAATTCATTTTGATGCCTGGAAGAAAGGTTTAAAGAGCCTTTATTACTGTAGATCAAAATCAATTCAAAGAGCTGAAAATATTAATGATGCTAAATCAACTGATATTACGGCTAATGTTTATAAATCTAAAAATCAACCATCTAACCAAGAGCCAGAGTACGAGGAGTGTCTATCATGTCAGTAGCAGAAAAAATAAATAAAGAAATTATTCAACCAAAAAAAATGGGATTACTAGTTGAAAACCCTGTTTATAAACCTTTTAGATATCCTTGGTGCTATGATGCTTGGTTAACTCAGCAAAGAATTCATTGGTTACCAGAAGAAGTTCCTCTTGGAGATGATGTTAGAGACTGGCAAAAAAATCTTTCACAACCAGAAAAAAATCTTCTCACTCAAATTTTTAGGTTTTTTACTCAAGCTGATGTAGAGGTTAACAATTGTTATTTAAGACATTATACAACTGTATTTAAACCAACAGAGGTATTAATGATGATGACAGCATTTGCTGCAATGGAAACAGTCCATGTAGCTGCTTATTCTCATTTATTGGATACCATCGGCATGCCTGAGTCAGAATATTCAGCTTTCATGAAATACAAAGAGATGAAAGACAAGTACGATTACATGCAGGGTTTCAACGTAAATTCCAAAGAGGATATTGCAAAGACAGTTGCAGTGTTTAGTGCTTTTACAGAAGGATTACAGTTATTTGCAAGTTTTGCTATTTTGTTAAATTTTCCAAGACACAATAAAATGAAAGGAATGGGACAGATAGTTACTTGGTCTGTAAGAGATGAAACACTTCATTGCAATTCTATGATTAGAATTTTTAAGGAATTTATAAAAGAAAATCCTGAAATCTGGACACCTAAACTTAAAAAAGAACTTTATGAAGCTTGTAGAACAATTGTTGAGCATGAAGACGCCTTTATCGATTTAGCTTTTGAAATGGGTCCGATGGAAGGTTTAACTGCGCAAGAAGTTAAAGGTTATATTAGGTTCATTGCGAATAGACGACTTATTCAATTAGGATTAGAACCAATTTATGATATTCAAAAAAACCCACTAACTTGGCTTGATACAATGCTTAATGCAGTTGAGCATATGAATTTCTTCGAAGGTAGAGCGACCGAATATTCTAAAGCATCAACCCAGGGTACTTGGGCAGAAGCTTTTAGTTAAAAAAATTATCTTTGATTTAACTGCATCACTTTTCGATGCTTGTTACCTTTGTAACTAGCTAAAGGTCTAATTAGTTTGTTAGCAGCATGTTGTTCCATTATGTGAGCAGACCAACCTGTTATTCTTGAAATTACAAATATTGGGGTAAAAAAATCAGTTTCAAATCCCATTAAATGATAAGTAGGTCCTGTAGGATAGTCTACATTAGGATATATATTTTTTTCTTTTATCATTACCCTTTCAACAATATCGTAAATTTTCTCGAATTTTTTATCTTTCTTAATTTTTGCAACTTTTGCAAAATACTTCCTCATGGTTGGAACTCTAGAATCACCTGATTTATAAACTCTATGTCCAAATCCCATTACTACTTCTTTATTTTTTAAAGCGTTATTTATCCATTTTAAGGCATTTTCAGGCTTTTTAATTTTATTCATCATATGCATCACTTCTTCATTAGCTCCACCATGAAGAGGCCCTTTTAAACTAGCAATTGCTCCTGTGATTGCGCCATGTATGTCAGACAAACTGCTTGTGATTGTTCTAGCTGTGAATGTTGAAACATTAAAACTATGCTCAGCATATAAAATTAATGAAACATCGAATGCTTTAACAATTTCTTTTTGAGGAACTTTTCCAAAACACATATAGAAAAAGTTTTCAGCAAAAGTTAAGTTTTTCTTTGGTTTGATTATTTTTTTTCCTTTTCTAATTCTATAAAAAGCTGCTAACGCAGTTGGAGTTTTTGCAAAAATTCTTAATGCTTTTCTCATATTTGCTTCATGAGAAGAGTCTGTAGTTTCCTTGTCTTCTAATCCCATAACACTAACTGCAGTTCTAGCCACATCCATTGGATGAGATTTTTTTGGCATATGTTTAATTATTTCGTATAAATTTTTAGTTAACTCCCTATTGTTTTTCTCCTCTTTTTCAAATTTTCTTAATTCAAGGGTGTTTGGGAGATCTTTATTTAAAATTAAATAAGCGACCTCCTCAAACCTACAGTATTCACATAAATCTTGAGCAGCATATCCTCTATAAGTAAGAGAATTTATTTCTGGCATTACTTTTGAAACTTCAGTTTCATCTACAACAATTCCAAGTAAGCCTTTTTTTAATTTCATCATTCATTATTCATGTCCTTCAGTACTAAAATTATAAATTTTTTCGTCTAATGAATTGTATTTTTCATAATCAACTAATTCATAAAGTCTTTTTCTAGTTTGCATTTTATCAACAATGTTGTTTTGGTGTCCACTTGCATAAATGTCTCTTAATCCATCTTCAACATTTTTCATGGCTAATCTTTGTGTGGTGACTGGATAAATTACAATATTATAGCCAAAATTTTCTAATTCTTTATAGTTAAATAATTTTGATTTACCAAATTCAGTCATATTAGCTAATAAATAACCTGATAACGCTTTACGAACTTTTTCAAAGTCTTTTTCATCTTGAAGTGCTTCTGGGAATATTATTTCAGCTCCAGCATCAATATAAGCTTTACATCTTTCAATCATTTTATCTAAACCTTCAACACTCTTAGCGTCTGAACGCGCAATAATTTTAAAATTTTGATCTTTTTTAGTAGAAACGCATTCTTTAATTTTTTTAACCATAGCATCAGTTGAAATAAGTTCTTTATTATCAAGATGGCCACATCTTTTTCTCTCAATTTGATCTTCTAAATGAACACCTGTTATTCCAAATTCTTCAAATGTTTCTATTGTTTCTTTACAAGATTTAAATCCAGTATCTATATCAACTATGGTTGGAAGATTAGTAACTCTGGAAATTAAATAAGATCTTGTACTAACATCTTGTAGCGTGGTTAAACCTATATCGGGAAATCCAAGATCATTAGCCATCACTCCACCAGATACATAAACTGCATCGTATCCAATTTCTTCAATTAATTTTGCTGTGAGAGGATTGTATGCACCAGGAACTCTTAAAATTTTATTTGATTTTAATTTTTGATCAAAATCTAATCTTTTTTGACTTGGTTCTTTTTCTACAAAATGCATTAAAAAATTCCCTTCTTATTATTTCGCTTTAATTTACTTTTTCTTACTTCAATATTCAATTTATGGAGTTGACCAACTTTCAAATTTCTTAAATTTTGTACAGTTTTTATAAAGCGATTGCTTTCTTTTTTATCTAAAATACCCTCGGTTAAAGTTAAAAATTTATTTATATAATTTTGTCTCTTAAATGGTCTTGCTCCATATGGATGCGCATCTGCTCTGTCTAGTTCCTCTGTTATTTTTTTTCCATTATTAAGTGTTACAACTACTTTAGCACCAAATGCTTTATTTTTTGGATTTGGATCATGATATTTCTTTGTCCATTTTTTATCTTCATACGTTTTTATTGATTTCCATATTTTAATGGTGCTTTTTCTATTTGCTCTAGTTTTTGTATAAGATTTAACATGATGCCAATCTCCATCTTCTAACGCTACAGCAAAAATATACATAATAGAATGATCAAGAGTTTCTCTACTAGCATTAGGATCCATTTTTTGTGGATCATTAGCACCTGTCCCAATAACATAATGAGTGTGATGACTTGTAAAAATATCAATTTTTTTAATTAGATTTAAATTTGGAATTTTTGTTTTTAGTTTTTTAGCTAGATCTATTAATGCTTGAGATTGATATTCTGCAGAATATTCTTTTGTATATGTCTCTAAAATAGCTTTTTTACTCTCACCTTTTTTTGGTAAAGGGACTTTATATTTTGCTTTTTTACCATCCAATATTTTAGCTACAACACTATCTTCACCTTCGTATATTGGACTTGGAGCGCCTTCACCTCTCATGGCTCTGTCTACAGCTTCTATACTAAGTTTACCGGCATGTGCAGGAGCATAAGCTTTCCAACTTGAAATTTCTCCTTTTCTAGATTGTCTTGTAGATATTGTTGTGTGTAATGCTTGTTGAACAGCTTGATAAATAGTTTCAGTATTTAATTTTAACATTGTTCCTAATCCAGCTGCTACACTAGGACCTAAATGAGCAATGTGATCAACTTTATGTTTGTGTAAACAAATACCTTTAACTAAATTTACCTGAACTTCGTACGCAGTAATTATTCCCTTAATTAAATCTAATCCACTTTTTTTATTTTGTTGTGCTACACTAATAAGTGGAGGAATATTGTCACCTGGATGACTATAATCGGCAGCTAAAAAAGTATCATGAAAATCTAATTCTCTAACAGCTGTTCCGTTTGACCATGCTGCCCATTCACAATCAAATTTTAATTTTGAGTTTACACCAAATAAAGTTGCACCATTTTTTCTAGGGTGTCTTAAAGCCATCTCTCTAGATGAAATTACAGGTTTTCTGTTTAAAGAAGCGATCGCAACAGAAGCATTATCAATAATTCTATTGATAACCATTTCAATAGCATCTTTATCTAATTTAGTATTATCGCTTGCTATCTCTGCAATTTTCCATGCAAGCTGTTTCTTCTTTGGCAGATTAATTTTTGATGGATATACTTTAACTGTATGTAATAACAAAATTACTCCTTATTTGTAATTTTGTTTTAATAGTTAAAATAAATTAATCAATATTAAAGATATTCAGATATTATTGGAATTTCAGCAGACTTAGCAGCATTAGCATCTGTTTCACTGTCGCCAATCATCAATGATTTATTTTTATCACCATCTAAAATTTCAATTGTAGTTGTTAAATGTCGAGGGTCTGGTTTGCAATATTCAAAAGTATTATAACCTGCAACATATTCGAAATAATCATAAATCCCAATTTTTTTTAAAAGATCAATTGCTAAGTGTTCAGTTTTATTAGTGCATACTGCCATAGAAATATTTTCATTTTTACACCAATTTAAAAATTCCTTAACACCATTAATTAATTTACTTTCATGTAAAATATTTTTTCCATAATAAGATAAAAATTCATCAGTCATTTCATTTTGAATTTTTTCATCAAACCACTTCCATTGGCCGTTAGCTTTTGCCATCATAGCTTTTGCTCCTCTACCAACAGCATTTTTTAATTCTCCTAAAGTTTTTGTAGGATAACCAAATTTTTTCATTACATGGTTATGCGCACGTATTAAATCTGGAGCTGTATCTACTAATGTGCCGTCTAAATCAAATAAAATTGTAAATTTTTGTTTCATTTTAAAAGTATTTTAAAGAAATAAATTGTGAATTAATCAAACAATATACTTAATATAAATATGATCAAAATGAAAGACACAAGTCAAAAAAAACTTAGAGACAAATTTATAAAATCAGGAGTTAAGATGATTGGTCCTGAAACTATTTTTTTTTCGAAAGATACAAAGATTGGAAAGAAAGTAACCATAGAACCTTATGTCGTTATCGGCTCTAAGGTTAAAATTGGGAATAATGTAATTATAAAATCCTTTTCTCATTTAGAGTCGTGTAAAATTGAAAACAAAGTTGAGATTGGTCCATATGCCAGAATAAGACCTGATACAATTTTAAAAGAGGGATCCAAAGTAGGTAATTTTGTAGAGATTAAAAAAAGTACTCTAGGAGATAAATCTAAAGTTAACCATTTATCTTATGTAGGAGATTCACAAATTGGAAAATCAGTAAATATAGGTGCAGGCACAATTACTTGTAATTATGATGGTGTAAATAAGTATAAGACAATAATTAAAGATAAAGTATTTATAGGCTCAAACTCTTCTTTAGTTGCCCCAATTACTATCAACAAAGATAGTATAGTTGGAGCTGGTTCAGTAATAACAAAGAATGTTAGAAAAAAATCTTTAGCACTAACAAGATCGCAACAATTAGAAGTTAAGAGTTACAAAAGAAGGAAAAAATAATTTATGTGCGGAATTATTGGAATATCTAGCAACAAACCTGTTTCTGGGAATATAATTAATTCACTAAAAAAATTAGAGTACAGAGGTTATGACTCTGCAGGTATAGCTACACTTTCAGATGGTGAAATCAATGAAGTAAAATCAGAGGGAAGAGTTGATAATTTAGAAAATAATTTTGATTTAAAAAACTTAAGAGGAAATATTGGCATAGGGCATGTAAGATGGGCTACTCATGGAATTCCAAATAGTTTAAATGCACATCCTCATTCCTCTCATAATGTATCAGTAGTTCACAATGGGATTATTGAAAACTCTACAATATTAAAAAAACATTTAATTAACAAAGGTCACAAATTTAAATCACAGACAGATACGGAAGTAATCGTTCATTTAATAACAGAACATTTAAAGACTTCAGAATTAGAGGAAGCTATAACAAAAACATTAAAACAACTTCATGGTAGTTTTGCACTTGGAATAGTGTTTAAAGATATGCCAGATTTAATAGTAGGTGCAAGAAGAGGATCGCCTTTAGCAGTTGGCTATGGTCCTAATGAAAATTATCTAGGTTCAGATTCTTATGCTTTGAAATCAATGACAAATAAAATCACATACCTTGATGATGGTGAATTTTGTATTGTTAAAAAAGATCAGGTTATTTTTTTCAATGAAGATGGAAAGAAGGTTAATAAAAAAATATTAGAATTATCATCTTATGAAGCAAATTATGACAAAGGTGATTTTAAACATTTCATGGCAAAAGAAATTGAAGAGCAGCCAAGAACAATTAAAACTGGAATTAAAGAATATGTGGATAATGTAAATAAAGACATAAATATTTTTAATTTTCCTTGGAAAATAGAAGAGATAAACTCAATCATCTTAATAGGATGTGGAACAGCGTATCACTCTTGCTTAATGGCAAAGTATTGGTTTGAAGAATTAACAACTTTAGATGTAAAGATAGATATAGCTTCAGAATTTAGATATAGAAAAAATAGATTTAGAAATGATAGTTTATATATCTTTGTTTCTCAATCTGGAGAAACAGCAGATACATATGCAGCTCTAGATCTTTGTAATAAAAATAAGATGAAAACATGTGCTGTTGTTAATGTAATTGAAAGCTCAATTGCAAGAGACGCTAACTTTGTTTTACCAATTCATTGTGGTCCTGAAATAGGAGTAGCATCGACAAAAGCATTTCTAGGTCAAATTCTAGTTTTGTATATTTTAGCCTTAAAACTTGGATCATTAAGAAAGGAAATTGAAAAAAAAGAATATCATGAAAAGATTAAAGACTTAAAAGATTTACCGGGATTAATAGAAAAAACATTGCTTCATGATAATGATATTCAAGCAATATCTTCAACATTTAATGAAGCTAAAGGTTCAATGTTTTTAGGAAGAGGTTATTCTTATCCTATAGCTTTAGAAGGCGCATTAAAACTTAAAGAACTTTCATATGTTCATGCTGAAGGATATCCGGCTGGAGAAATGAAGCATGGACCCTTAGCTTTGATAGAAGAGGGCATGCCAGTAGTTGTTTTGGCACCTAGAGATAATTATTATAAGAAAACAATTTCAAATATGCAGGAAGTTATTGCTAGAGGAGCAAAGGTATTATTGATAACTAATAAAAGTAAAGATGAAGTTGTGTCAGAAAATATTTGGGAAACTATTGAGGTTGAGAATACAAATGATGACTTGCTTCCATTCTTATTGACTATTCCACTTCAAAAACTAGCTTATTACTCTGCTCTTAAAAAAGGTTATGACATTGATAAGCCTAGAAATTTGGCTAAATCTGTCACTGTTGAATAAACTTTAAACTCTGTTAAAACACCCTTAGGTTGAATATGAAAAGTTGGAAAAAAAATAGCTGGAGAAAATATCCAGTAAAACACATTCCAGAATATCCAGATAAAAAAGAACTGGATAAAGTTTTGGATAAGATAGGAACATTTCCTCCGTTAGTATTTGCTGGAGAAACGAGACATCTGAAAAGTCAGTTAGCTGATGTTGTAGACGGAAAGGCATTTTTACTTCAGGGAGGAGATTGTGCTGAGAGTTTTGCAGAATTTAATCCAGATAATATAAGAGATACATTTAAACTACTGTTGCAAATGTCATTAGTTTTAACTTATTCAGCTTCATTACCAGTTGTAAAAGTTGGAAGAATAGCTGGACAGTTTTCAAAACCCAGAAGTGCTCCAACAGAAATAAAAGATGGTGTAGAGCTGCCAAGCTACCTAGGTGATAACATAAATGCGATGGAATTTACTGAAAAAGCTAGAGTCCCAGACCCAAAAAGATTATTTAAAGCTTATTCTCAATCAGCAGCAACTCTTAATCTTATTAGAGCTTTTTCAAAAGGAGGTTTTGCAGATCTAAATAAAGTCCACTTATGGAATTTAGATTACATTAAACAAAGCCCACAAGCTAAAAAATTCAAGGATCTTGAAGATAAAATTGCTGATGCTATTGCTTTTATGAGAGCATGTGGAATTACTTCAGATTTTAATAATAGATTGTACACAGTAAATTTTTGGACATCACATGAAGCTTTACTACTACCTTTCGAGGAGTCAATGACTAGAACAGATTCTACCACTGGTGAAAATCATGATACTTCAGCTCATTTTGTTTGGATTGGAGATAGAACTAGACAATTAGATGGTGGTCATGTTGAATTTTGCAGAGGTATAGAAAATCCAATTGGAATTAAATGTGGACCAACCTTAAAGGCTGATGATTTAATTAATCTTTGTAATAGAATTAATCCAAAAAATGAAAAGGGTAAAATTACTTTAATATCAAGATTTGGAGCAGATAATGTATCAAAATTTTTACCAAAATTAATTAGAGCAATAAAAAAAGAGGGATTAAATGTGATTTGGTCGTGTGATCCTTGTCATGGTAATACAATCAAAGCAGCAACAGGGTTCAAAACAAGACCATTCAACAGTGTTTTAAAAGAAGTAAAAGAGGTTTTTGCATGCCATCAAAGTGAGGGAAGTTATGCAGGCGGTCTACATATCGAATTAACTGGTCAAGATGTAACTGAATGTATAGGAGGTGCTCAAAAAATATCTGAAAAAGATTTATCTTCTAGATACCACACTCACTGTGATCCAAGACTTAATGGAAATCAAGCTTTAGAATTAGCATTTTTAATATCAGATGAGATTAAAAAGAATAGCTCGTATTCAAAAAATGCAGACAGAGCGGCATCTTAATACATTGTAAAATTATTAATAATAAATAACTTATAATCATGACACCTACAGAAAAAGTTAAATTTATCTCTAATTGGATCAAAAACTATGTAGCTAATATGCCAACAAAGGCAGAATCTTTAGTAATAGGTATTTCTGGAGGAATTGACTCATCAGTATCGAGTACACTTAGTGCCATGACTGGAATAAAAACTATTGTTTTATCTATGCCAATCAAACAGAAATCACATCAACATGATTTAAGTTTAAAGCATCAAGAATGGTTAGTAAAAAATTTCAAAAATGTTGAAGCGCATACAATTAATTTAGACGAGTTATTTTTAGCATTTAATGCAAGCTTATCAAAATTTGATAATGAACATGGTATGGCTAATTCAAGAGCTAGACTAAGAATGACCACTCTTTATCAGGTAGCAGCAGCGAATAAAGGAATTGTTGTAGGAACAGGAAACAAAGTTGAGGATTTCGGTGTCGGATTTTATACGAAGTATGGAGATGGTGGAGTAGATATTTCACCAATAGCTGATTGTAACAAAACACAAGTCTGGGAATTAGGAAAAGAGCTAGGAATTTTACAAGATATTATCGATGCACCCCCAACAGATGGCTTATGGGATGACGGTAGAACTGATGAAGGTCAACTTGGTTTAAAATATAATGAATTAGAAGAAGCAATGGAGAATCCAAATTCTCCGAATCGTGCAAAATACGAAATTATCAGAAAACAAAATATGCATAAAATGGAGCCAATTCCTGTATGCATAATTCCAAATTAATCAAATAGATTCACAAATCTATAATTTAAGTATATTTCTTCAACTATGAGTTTAGATATTTTTTTAGCAAATAATCTTACTAACAAAAAAGAAAAATTTATTCCCAAAGATAAAAATAATGTGAGAATGTATGTTTGCGGTCCAACTGTTTATGATGATCCTCATATTGGTAATGCTAGACCAGTAGTTGTATTTGATATTCTTTTTAAAATTTTAAAAAATAAATATCAAAATGTAACTTATGTAAGAAATATTACAGATGTAGATGATAAAATAATAAAATCCTCAAAGGAAAATAATATTTCAATTTCAGAGCTTACTAAAAAAATTACTCAAAGTTTTAATGAAGATTGTATTTATCTAAATTGTGAAAAACCAAACCATGAACCAAAAGCAACTGAGCATATTTCTGAAATGATAGAAATGATTTCTGAATTAATTAAAAAAGGATTTGCTTACGAAAATAATAAGCATGTTTATTTTGAAGTAAAAAAATTTAAAGATTATGGGCAGTTATCAAACAAAAAATTAGATGAATTAGTTGCAGGATCAAGAATTGAAGTAAGTGATAATAAAAAAAATTCTGAAGATTTTGTTTTGTGGAAACCATCAGAAGCCGATGAGCCTTCATGGGTCTCACCTTGGGGAAAAGGTAGACCTGGTTGGCATTTAGAATGTTCGGCAATGTCTAAAAAGTATTTAGGAAATGAATTTGATGTTCATGGAGGAGGCATAGATTTGTTATTTCCACATCATGAAAATGAAATAGCACAATCAAGATGTGCAAATGATAGTAAAGTATTTGCTAATTATTGGTTACATAATGCATTTATCACAATCTCTAATGAAAAAATGGCAAAATCACAGGGTAATATTTTAAAAATTAAAGATTTTAGAAATAATAAAAGTGGTCAAGTTTTAAGAATGGCTTTGATGAGTGCACATTATCGACAGCCACTTGATTGGAATGATAAGCTTTTAGAGGACTGTGAAAATACAATTAGTAAATGGTATAATGTTTATTTAAACATAAAAACAAAATTAAAAGTTTCAGATGAAATTCTTAAACCTCTTCTCGATGATTTAAATACACCAGGTTATATTGCTAATTTACATAAACTATATGAGAAAGCAGCGAAGGGTTCTGATGAAGATAAAATATTATTTATTTCTGCCTGCCATTTTATTGGATTACTAAATGAAACAAAAGAGGATTGGCTTAAATTTAAGAAAAGCAAGGTATCAATTTCTGAAAATGAAATTTTAATTAAAATTAATCAGAGAAATGAAGCTAGAGTTAATAAAAATTATAAGGAAGCTGACAAAATAAGAGATGAGTTATTAGACAAAGGGGTTTTAATAGAAGATAAAGATGGTAAAACGACTTGGAAATTTAAATGAGTAAAGATCGTTTATATATATATGATACGACACTACGAGATGGTGCCCAAACCCAAGGTGTAGACTTTTCTATTGATGATAAGGAAAAAATTTCATCAGAATTAGACAAATTAGGTGTTGATTATGTTGAGGGAGGATGGCCAGGAGCAAATCCAACTGATACTGAGTTTTTCAATAAAGATCATAATTTTAAATCAACAAAATTAACAGCATTTGGAATGACTAAAAAATCAGAACATAGTGCAGAAAATGACCCTATGCTCTCATCATTAATTAATTCAAAAAGTACTTCTGTATGCTTATTTGGCAAATCATGGGATTTTCAAGTTGATGTTGCATTAGGAATAAGTAATGAGCAGAATTTAATAAATATAAGTGAAAGCACAAAACATATTGTTAAATCTGGAAAAGAGTTCATGTTTGATGCTGAACATTTTTTTGATGGATATAAAGCTAATCCAGAATATGCAATGTTATGTTTGAAAGCTGCTTTTGATAATGGTGCTAGATGGATTGTATTATGTGATACTAACGGTGGTACACTTCCACACGAGGTAACAGAAATCGTATCTGAAGTAAGCAAACAAATTCCTGGAAAAAATTTAGGAATACATGCTCATAATGATACTGAAAATGCAGTAGCTAATAGTCTTGCAGCAGTTCAAGCAGGTGTTAGACAAGTTCAGGGTACAATCAATGGTTTGGGGGAAAGATGTGGAAATGCTAATTTAATGTCATTAATTCCCTCTTTTTTTTTAAAGAAAGATTTTTCAGTTAAGTTTGAACTAAGTATTAAAAGAGAAAATTTAAAAAACTTAACTCAATGCTCAAGGTTATTGGATGAAATATTAAACAGGAAACCAAACAAACATTTACCTTATGTTGGAGCGTCTGCTTTTTCTCATAAGGGAGGAATGCATGTTTCAGCAGTTCAAAAAGATCCTAAAACTTATGAGCACATAAATCCAGAAGAAGTTGGAAACTCTAGAAATATAGTTGTTTCAGATCAATCGGGACAATCTAATATTATGTCGAGATTGAATTTAATAGGAATTAAAGTTGAGAAAAGTGATCCAAAAATTAAAAAACTTTTAGATGAAGTTAAAGATAGAGAATTTATTGGTTATAGTTATGATGGTGCTGATGCATCCTTTGAGTTGTTAGCTCGTAGATTAATGGGGGAAATACCAAGATATATTTCAATTAATGAATACGATGTTTCAGTAAAGAAAGACAATGCAGGAGAAATAGTTTCATATGCAAAAGCTCAACTAGAAGTAGACGGAGACAAAATTCTGTGTGAAGGACAAGGAAACGGACCTGTTAATGCTCTAGATAATGCAATTAGAAAGAATGTTAACAAGCTTGCTAAATATTCAGAATATTTAAAAGATTTAAGACTAGTTGATTACAAAGTTAGAATTTTAAACACTGGTACAGAAGCTGTAACAAGAGTAAGTATTGAAAGTACAGATTCGAAAGGTGTTAATTGGTTTACTATTGGAGTATCACCAAATATTATTGATGCATCTTTCAAAGCTCTTGTTGATAGTTTAGATTATAAGTTATTTAAAGATAAAGCTCCTGGAAGTTCGTAAGAATGAAAATTAAAAAATTTTCAGAAAAACCATCTGATCTAAAAGATAGAATAGGAGCCAAACCAATAGTATGTTACCCAAATACCAATATTGAAGTAAAAAATTTAAGTATTTTACATTCCGCTAGAGAACACTTGGTTAAAAAAGAGGAAGTCATAATATCTCCAAGAGACGCAAAAACGTTTGAAGTTAAATTTGGTGAGTTTTTTAGAATTGAAAGTGTAGAGGGACCTCAAGTAGGTGATTTAAATTTATTTAATTTGAATAATTTAGAGGAAAAATTCTACTCAGGAAAAACAAGAGCACTCTATGGAACTCATCTTTCTGTTGGAGATAAGATGTTTAGTAGTTTTCCTTATCTTAGATCTTTAGCAACAATAACTTGGGATACTTTGGACTGGTATGATTATGACGAAGATGGAGGATCAGTTCATGATGTAATTGGCACCAGGTGTGATCCTTATACATCAAAACTTTTGAGTGATAACGATTATCATTATTGCTGTCATTCAAACTTAACAAGAGCTTTGGTTAAAGAAAAAAATGTTCAATTAGATCATGCAGAAAAAATAGTTCATGATGTATTAAATGTATTTATGTTAACTGGATTTACCAATGATACTAAACAATACTTTATGAAAGCAAGTCCTGTAAGACCTGGTGATTATTTAGAATTTTTTGCTGAAACAGATTTGTTAGGTGCACTTTCTGCCTGCCCAGGTGGTGATTGCGGATCTGAACACTCATCCGATGTAGCAAAATGTTATCCTTTAAAAGTTTCTATTTGGACAGTAGATCCTAAATATTTAAATGATATTAAACCATCAGCTATTTCCAATTACAACAGAAATCATGGCATAGATTAATGTCTGTTAATAATATTTCTTTTATTTTACACAAACCTCAACTCTCTGAAAACATAGGAGCATGTGCAAGAGGAATGAAAAATTTTAATTTTAATAAACTTATTGTTATTGATCCCAAACCAATATTTCCAAATGATAAAATTTTAGCAACTTCAGTAGGAGCAAAAAATATAATTAATAAGGCAAAGAATTTTGATAGTTTGGAAAAATCTTTAAAGAATGTAGATATTGTAATTGCAACATCTGCGCGATTTAGAAATAAAAATATTAAACATATTAAGTTAGAAGATTTAAAAAAAATAAATTATAAAAAGAAAATAGCTTTTTTATTTGGCTCAGAAGCATCTGGATTGTCAAACAATGAAATAAGCTATGCAAATTATACTCTTCAAATTTCAACGAATCCTGATTTTAAATCATTAAATCTATCTCATAGCTTAATAATAATTGCTCAATATCTATCAAGCATAATTAATTCAAAAGCATCTTCCTTTAAGAAATCAAATAAAGTCAAATCAGCATCTAAAAATGAGATTATTGCTATGGCAAATCTTTGTGTTCAGAATCTTGAAGAGATTAATTTCTTTAAATCAAAAGAGAAGAAACCAATAATGCTTGAAAACTTGAGGAGTATTTTTTATAGGATGGAATTATCAACCAAAGAAACACGTATTTTATCAGGGGTATTTGCGAGTTTAGGTAAAAAACGTCGATTGACAAAATGATGAGTAAGTTTATAAAGCCCACTATCAAATGACAAAAAGATTAAACTCTAAACATAAAGTAGACAGAAGATTAAAAGTTAACCTTTGGGGAAGACCTAAAAGTCCTTTTAATACTAGAGCTTATGGACCAGGACAACATGGTCAAACAAAAACATCAAAGCCATCTGATTATGGAATACAGCTTCAAGCTAAACAAAAATTAAAAGCCTATTATGGTAATATTAACGAGAGACAATTTAGAAATATTTACAAAAAAGCAGTTATGCTTAAAGGTGATACTGGTGAAAACTTAATTGGCCTTCTTGAAAGAAGATTAGATGCTGTTATATACAGAGCAAAATTTGCAACAACAATTTTTTCAGCTAGACAATTAATCAATCATGGCCATGTAAAAGTGAATGGTAAAAAAGTAAATATTGGAAGCTATTTAGTTAGAGAAGAAGATTCAATTGAGATAAGAGATAAATCTAAACAACTTGCAATAATCGATATTGCTCTTGCAAATAAAGAGCGAGAAACTCCAGAATATATTCAAATGGATGAAAAAAATAAAAAACTTAAGTTTGTTAGAGTTCCAAAGTTTGAAGAAGTTCCATATCCAATTGTTATGGAGCCTAATCTAGTAATTGAATATTACTCTAGATAATTAGCTTTTAGCCTTAAAATTAATATTTTTGCTTTCAAAAAGTTTTGTCAATTCACCACTTTCATACATTTCTTTAACAATATCGCATCCGCCTACAAATTCATTTTTAACATAAAGCTGAGGAATTGTTGGCCAATCACTAAATATTTTAATACCTTCTCTTAAATTTTGATTTTCTAAAACATTTATACCCTTAAAATTTACTTCTAGTATTTTTAAAATATTTGAAGTAGCCATTGAAAATCCACATTGTGGAGCGTCAGGTGTGCCTTTCATAAATAAACATACTTCGTTGTTTTCGATTTCTTTTTTTATTAAATCATTTGTTTGTTGATCCATTTAACTCTCCTTTGTTTTAATTGCTAATGCATGAAGTTCATTACCCATTCTACCTTTTAATGAGTTGTAAACCATTTTATGTTGCTCAATTTTACTTTTTCCAGAAAATTGTGAAGAGGTAACGGTAGCTGAATAATGATTTCCATCACCTGCCAAATCTTGTATTTCAACAATTGCATCTGGCATTGCTTCCTTTATAAAATTCTCAATTTCTTTTAAATCCATTGCCATTATTTACTCATATAATTATTTAACCAACTTTTATTTGAAGTTGATAATTCGTCAATTGTAACTTTTGTCTTATCGTTAATATATAGTTCTTTTTCAGTAATTGTTCCAAGCTCATCAAAATGAACTGCATTTTTATTCAATATATCAGCTACTTTTTTAAAATCTTTTTTGTTTATTTCTATGATATATCTACCCTGATCTTCAGCAAAAAAGTATTCTATTTCATTAATTAGATATTTAAGTTTTTTAATATTTATTCCTTTTTTTCCTTTAATACACATTTTTGCTACCGCAGTAATTATGCCTCCTAAAGAAACATCATGAGCACTTTTTATTAAATTATTATCAATCAATTTGAGTAATGTTTCTCCATTATTTTTTTCATTAAATAAATTTACTTCAGGTGGGGGTCCATTTTTTTCATCTAAAATATTTCTTGCAAATAAACTTTGATCAATATGTCCTTCAGTTTTTCCAATCACTAAAACTAAATTATCGACTTCTTTAAACTCCATAGTGATCATATTCTTATAATCCTTTATTAACCCAACTCCTCCAATTGCAGGTGTGGGTTTAATCCCTTCTTCTTTTGTTTGGTTGTAGAAAGATACATTTCCAGAGACAACAGGGTATTTTAAATATTCGCTTGCTTCACCAATACCTTGAACACATTCAACAAACTCACCCATATTTTCCTCGTTTTCAGGACTACCAAAATTCAAACAATTGGTAATAGCAATTGGTTTAGCCCCCACCGATATAAGATTTCTAAAACTTTCACATACTACTTGCTTTCCACCAGTTAAAGGATGAGCCCAGCAATATACTGCAGAAGAATCTACAGAGGCAGCCACTGCTTTATCTGTTCCATGAACTCTTACAACACCTGCGTCTCCACCAGGTTTTTGTATTGTGTCTCCCATGACTGTATGATCATACTGTTGCCAAATCCATTCTTTACTACACACATTTGGATTCATTAAAATTTTTTTTAAAGTATCAATAATTTTTAAATGTTTAATATCTTCTTTTTTAATCTTATTTTTTTTTGGAAGTTTGGCTTTTTTCCATTTACGATTATACATAGGAGAGTTTTCAACCAAAGTATTAACTGGAATGTCTGCAACTTTTTTTTCATCAAAATAAAGTTCTATCTTTTTAGATTTAGTAGTTTTGCCGATTACTGCAAAATCTAAGTTCCATTTATCAAATATTTTTTTTGCCTGTTCTTCTTTACCGTTTTCTAAAACAATCAACATTCTTTCTTGGCTCTCAGAAAGCATAATTTCATAAGGTGTCATTTTGTTTTCTCTGCAAGGTACTTTATTTAAATTGATTTCAATTCCAAGGTTTCCTTTTGAAGCCATTTCAATACTTGAAGAAGTTAATCCTGCAGCACCCATATCTTGAATAGCTATAATGGAGTCTCCAGCCATTAGCTCTAAACAAGCTTCAAGTAAAAGTTTCTCAGTAAACGGATCTCCAACTTGAACTGTTGGTTTCTTTTCCTCAATTTTTTCATCAAAGCTAGCTGAAGCCATACTTGCACCATGTATTCCATCTCTTCCAGTTTTAGATCCAACATAAATAACAGGCTTATTTAAGCCAGCTGCTTTAGAGTAAAAAATCTTATTTTTTTTGACCAATCCTAATGTCATAGCGTTAACCAAAATATTTCCATTATAAGAACTATCAAAACTTGTTTGGCCAGCAATTGTTGGAACACCCATACAATTTCCATAACCACCTATGCCATGAACAACACCTCTTAATAAATTTTTAGTTTTTTTATGTTGTGGTGATCCAAAATGTATTGAGTTCAAGTTAGCTATTGGTCTTGCACCCATTGTAAATACATCTCTCATTATTCCTCCTACACCGGTAGCAGCACCTTGATAAGGTTCAATAAATGAAGGGTGATTGTGACTTTCTATTTTAAAAACTATTGCATCATTATCCTCAATATCGATTACACCTGCATTTTCTCCAGGACCTTGAATAACTTTCTTTCCTTTAGTAGGTAGTTTTTTTAAATGTAATCTTGATGATTTGTAAGAACAATGTTCATTCCACATTGCAGAAAAAATACCTAATTCAGTAATATTAGGAGTTCTCTTCAAAAGTTCACAAATTTTAGCGTATTCATCTTTCTTTAAACCATGATCAACTGCTACTTGTTCGTTTACAATCATTTTAAGTTGTTTATTAAGTTTTTAAAAAATAATGATCCATCCTCACCGGATAAAGATGTGTCAATCATTCTTTCAGGGTGGGGCATCATCCCTAGAACATTTTTTTCTTTATTAAATATACCAGCAATATTTTTTATAGATCCATTAGGATTAAATCGATCTTCTATTTTTCCATTTTCATCACAATAGTTGATAGCTATTTGATTATTATCTTCAATTTCTTTTAACTGATCTTTTGTACAAAAATAATTACCTTCATTATGAGCTATATGTAATTCTAAAACTTCGTTATCAACATTTTTAAAATATTTATTTTTTTTATCTTTAATTTTTACAAAAACGTTTTTACAAATAAATTCTAAATACTTGTTTCTAAGCAAAACACCTGGAACCAAACCAGTTTCTACCAATATTTGAAATCCATTACAGATACCCATAACCATACCTCCTGAATTTGCAAAATTAATTACAGACTGCATTATTTTTGATTTAGATGCCATACTTCCACATCTTAAGTAGTCCCCATATGAAAAACCACCTGGCAATACAACTAAATCACTTTTTGGTAATTCAGCATCAGCATGCCAAACCATTTTATTTTTAAATCCAAACTTCTTCAAAGCAACATCCATGTCTCTGTCACAATTTGAACCAGGAAAAGTAATAACTGATGATTTCATTAATTACTTTGAATCAATAATTTTATAATTTTCAATTACAAGATTTGCCAAAAGTTTTTTACACATTTCTTCAACTTTAGCTTTTGCTTTGTCATTATCAGTTTCTTTAGTGTCTATTTCAAAATATTTACCTTGTCTAACTTCATTAACATCATCAAAACCCATTCCATCTAGAGTTTGATGAATTATTTTTCCTTGTGGATCAAGAACATCTTTTTTTAAAGTTATAATTACAGAAATTTTCATTTTTTTTTTCTTTTTACTGATGAAAGTTGTGTGACATTTACTGCAGAAACATTTGATTGTTCATGAAGTATTCCCAGTCTTTTTGCAACTTCTGTATAAGCGGGAATAAGATCTCCTAAATCTTTTCTAAATCTGTCTTTATCAAGTTTTTTATCTGTTATAGTATCCCACAATCTACAGGTATCAGGGCTTATTTCATCAGCTAATATTATTTGATTTTTTTCACTTTCATGAGTGAAGCCAAATTCAACTTTAAAATCCACTAATTTTATTCCGACACCTCTAAACATTCCTTGTAAAAAATCATTTAATCTAGATAGATTTTCATCTATCCAATCAAGCTGCATTACATTAAGCCAATTAAAAGTTAAAATATGCTCACGACTAATTATTGGATCCCCAAGCTTATCATCTTTAAGACAGTACTCTATTAATGGTCGTTCAAGTACAGTTCCTTCCTCGATACCCAATCTTTTAGTTAATGATCCGGTTGCAATATTTCTTACTATAAATTCTATAGGTATTATATCAACAAGCTTAACTAATTGTTCTCTCATATTAATTCTTTTTACTAAATGATTTTTGATTCCAACCTCAGATAAGTTTGAAAGTATGTGCTCAGATATTCTGTTATTTAAAACGCCTTTACCTTCTATGGTTGTTTTTTTTTGATTATTAAATGCAGTTGCATCATCTTTAAAATATTGGATAACTAAGTTTTTATCATTTGTTGCATAAATAATTTTAGCTTTCCCTTCATATAATTTTTTACCTTTTTTCATTATTTAAGAACTCTTCTAAAGATAAAATTTACATTTTTAAAGTGTTTAGAATAATTAAATATATTTTCTAGTTTTTTTGGGGAAATTATACTCATTATAAATTTATCAGATGAAATGACGTCAATTAAGTTTAAATTTTTTGCAAAACATTTTTTTGTATAAGATTGCACTAATCTATATGATTTTTCCCTACTTAATCCTCTTTTAGTTAACTCCAACATAACTTCTTGAGAGAAAATTAAACCTTTTGTTAAATTTAAGTTTTCAAGCATTTTTTTAGGATAAACAATCATTTTGTCTAAAATATTTGCAAGCCTAACCAACGCAAAGTCAATTGTAATATTAGCATCTGGCCCAATACTTCTTTCAACACTAGAATGAGAAATATCTCTTTCATGCCAAAGTGCTATATTTTCAAGCGCTGGCACAACAGAGCTTCTAACCATTCTAGCTAAACCTGTTAAATTTTCGCTTAGGATTGGATTCTTTTTATGAGGCATTGCGGAAGAGCCTTTTTGATTTTTAGAGAAATATTCTTGTAATTCATAAACTTCAGTTCTTTGTAGATGTCTTATTTCAACAGCCACTCTTTCAATGGATCCTGCAATAATTCCCAAAACAGAAAAATAAAATGCATGTCTATCCCTTGGAATTACTTGTGTGGAAATTGGTTCAACTTTTAAACCTAATTTTTTGGCAACATGTTTTTCAACATTTGGATTAATGTTAGCAAATGTACCAACAGCGCCAGAAATTGCACAGGTTGATACTTCTTCAATAGCATCTTTTAGTCTTTTTCTATTTCTTTTAAATTCCTCATAGAATGAAGCCAATTTTAAACCAAACGTAATTGGTTCAGCATGGATACCATGGCTTCTTCCCATACAGGGAGTAAATTTATATTTTTTTGCTTGTTTTTTTAAAATTTTTAAAATTTGATCTATATCTTTTAAAATGATTTTACCTGATTGGACCAATTGAATATTAAAACTAGTATCTACAACATCAGATGAAGTCATACCCTGATGAAGGTATCTAGCTTTAATTCCAGCTTTTTCTGTAACAGAGGTTAGAAAAGCTATTACATCGTGTTTTACCTGAGTTTCTATTTTGTGAATTCTGTTTACATTAATTGTAGCTTTTTTTCTTACAGCTGAAGCAACACCTCTTGGAATTTGTCCAAGTTTTTCCATTGCCTCAGCAGCTGCAACTTCTACATTTAACCAGATTTTGTATTTATTTTCTTCTGACCAAATATCAGTTAATTCTTTTCGCGAGTATCTTTTAATCATTAATTATAAGTATGGGGGCTTTGAGTAACCTTTAGCAGATTCTGTAAAGATTTCATAACCATTTTCAGTAATTCCTAGTGTATGTTCAAATTGTGCAGATAAAGATTTGTCTTTTGTAACAGCTGTCCATCCATCATTTAGCATTTTTACATCGTATTTACCTGCGTTTATCATTGGTTCTATTGTAAATGTCATACCAGGTCTTAATTCCATGCCTGTATTTTTTTTACCATAGTGTAAAATATTTGGTGCCTCATGAAATGTTGTGCTTATTCCGTGTCCACAAAAATCTCTGACGACTGAAAATCCTTTTTCTTCTACAAAAGATTGAATTTCATAGCCAATATCTCCTAATTTAATTCCAGGTTTTAAAATTTTAATTGCTTTCATCATAGAATTATAAGTAGCATCTATAAGATTGTTTAGCTTTACTGGGGTTTTTCCAATACAAAACATCCTGCTTGTATCACCGTAATGTTTATCAACGATTGCAGTTACATCTACGTTTACAGCGTCACCTTCTTGTAAAATTCTATTTGATGGTATTCCATGACATATGACATGATTTAAAGATGTACATAACGATTTTGTAAAGCCTCTATAATATAGTGGAGCTGAGTAGCCACCGTTGTCTCTTATAAATTCATAACCTAGTTTATCGATATGATCAGTGGATACACCTTCTTTGATATTCTCAGTTAACATGTCCAAAGTTCTTGCAGCTAAATTTCCTGCAATTCTCATTTTTTCAAACTTTTCTTTATAATCAGTCATCTATAATTTTTAATTTTTTATCTATAAAAATTTTTTTAGAACTTATATCACATCTATATGCTAAAAAATTTACACCAGCTTTTTTAGCTATTAAATAGTTATTATAATATTGTTCATCTATGTCTTTAGCTATTTTAAAATATTTCATATTTTGGATTTGAACTAAAAATATTAAGTATGTTTTATAGCTTTTTTTTATGGCATCAATAAGGGTTAATAAATGCTTAATTCCTCTTGCTGTTGGTGCATCTGGAAATTCAGCAGTATCCTTATTTCTAAATAAAGTAACATTTTTAACCTCAACAAACATTTTTTGACCCTTTCTTTCTAACAAAAAATCAAATCTTGTTTCCTTATTAAAAAAAACCTCAGGTTTAATAATGTCATTATTCTTGAGTTCATTTACTAGATTGTTTTTGAGACCATGCTCAACTATTCTATTTGCCATATGAGTATTCACTCCAACTAAATTTTTTCTAGATTTAATAATTTCCAATCCATATTTTAGTTTTCTTTTTGGATCGTTATTAGGAAGCAAATAAACTTCATTACCTTCATCTAGCAAACCTTTCATTGATCCTGTGTTAGGACAGTGAGCTGTGACAATTTCTTTACCTAGCTGTACATCAGTAAAAAACCTTTTATAACGTTTGATTAATTTGCCTTTTATTAAAGACTTGGTAAATTCCATTAGTAAACTATATATTTCATATGAATAAAAAAGTAAAAGTTAATGCTTCAATTTTAATAATAGGTAATGAAATTTTATCTGGAAGAACCCAAGATACAAATACATCTACTTTAGCAATCTGGCTAAATTCAATCGGTGTTAATGTTGGTGAAGTTAGAGTAATACCTGATGTTGAAGATATTATTGTTGATACTTTAAATTTACTTAGGTCAACATATGATTACGTTTTTACAACTGGTGGTATTGGTCCAACACATGATGATATTACGGCTCAATCAGTATCAAAGGCTTTTGGAATTAAATATGAAGTTCATAAAGAAGCTTTTAAAATACTAGAAGCTTATTACCAACCGGTTGAATTTAATGAAGGTAGACAAAAAATGGCTTGGTTGCCAGAGAATGCAAATTTAATTTTAAACCCAACAAGTGGTGCACCAGGTTTTAATGTTGAAAATGTTTTTTCATTGCCAGGGGTTCCATCCATTTTAAAATCAATGTTAGGTGGTTTGACTAATAGAATAGTAGGGGGAAAGCCTATCAAAAGTCTTACTATAAGCTTAAGAACTGTTGAAAGTGAAATAGCAAATTCATTAACCAAGGTTCAAAATAACAATATAGACGTAGAAATTGGAAGTTATCCTTTTTTTCACGCAGGCAAATTAGGTGTATCAATTGTAATAAGATCAGAAGATCAGAATAAAATTGATGATTGTAATTCTCAAATTTTAAAATTTGTTAATGAAAAAAAAATTGAGGTGGTAGATAGATAATGTTGTATTTTGCTTATGGTAGCAATCTTCATCATTTTCAAATGAAACGTAGATGCAAAGACAGTATTTTTTTAAAAAAAATAAATTTAAAAGATTTTAAATTAACATTTAGAAGTAAATATAGAGCTGCAGATATAGAGGCAAAAAAAAATTCAATTGTACCAGGTGCTTTATTTGAAATTTCTAAAAGTGATGAAAAAAAGTTAGATGTGTATGAAGATTTTCCGATACTATATAAAAAACATTATTTTTATTATTATGGAAAGAAAGTGATGACTTATACAATGGTTAAAAAATCTCCATTCAAATTTCCAACTGAAAGATATTTAAATGTTGTAAAAAAAGGATATCGAGATTGTAAACTTGATAAAAGATTTTTACATAAAGCACTAAGAACATAAATAAGACTAAAGATAATATTTATTATCCTCATTAACAGCTTTTTCTAATCTTAATAAAAAATCTGGTATAGCGCTTTTAACTCTGCTCCATGTTGGTATAAATGGAGCATCCATGGGATTTAAATAAAAGTCTTCACCGGCTTTAATTATATTTTTTGAAAATAATTCAACTGCTTTTTCTTCAGAATGCGAATCAAATTTCAAACCATTCATTTCAGCATCACCTCGATAAGCGTCAATTAAATCAAGTGCTGACCTATAGTATGTTGCTTTAAGTGATCTTAATTCTTCTCTACTAAACGAGTGACCTTGAGTAGCAAGCTTTTTGATAAAGGTCTTAATTATATCAATGGACATTCTTGATAAACCTTTATTTTCATCATCAATAGATAAATCCTGATGTTTGTGGTCGTAAGTATCTGCTAAATCAACCTGACAGATATTTTGTGGAGAAAAGTTTCTTTGCATTTCTGACAATATTCCAATTTCTATTCCCCAGTCCGATGAAATTCTTAATTCTGGAAGAATATTTCTTCTAAAAGAGAATTCCCCAGCTAGTGGGTATTTAAATGATTTCATAAAATCCAAATATTCACTTTTGCCTATTGTTTTTTCTAAAGCATTTAACATTGGAAATACTAACAGTCTGGCTACTCTTCCATTCATTTTGTTATCTGCAACCCGGGGATAGTAACCTTTGCAAAATTCAAAATTAAATAAAGGATTAACCACTGGGTAAAATAATTTTGCTAGCATCCTTCGATCGTATGTTTTTATATCGCAATCATGTAATGCAACTGATCTTGCACTATTTCTTGCTATTGACATCCCAATACAATACCAAACATTTCTTCCTTTACCTTTTTCATTTGGTGCTAATGATTTTTTTTTTAATTCTTTATCTAATTTTTTCAAATTTGGACCATCATTCCAAAGTATTGTGAAAGGGGTTTCTAATTTTTCGAAAAATGTCCATGCTTTCCTAGCCTGTTTTTCATTAGCTTGATCTAATCCTATTATTATATGATGAAGATATTTAGTTTGAGCAATTTCAGAAACAATTTTTGGTAATGCCTCTCCATTTAACTCGCTATAAAGACATGGCAAGATAAGTTCCATTTTCCTTTCTTTTGAAAAACTTAAAAGCTCTTTCTCTATTTGTCTTGTTGACTTTGTTCCAAAGTCATGAAGTGTAGATATAATTCCATTTTGTGTAAATTCACTCATATAGTTTTTTATTAATTTTTATTTATTTTAACTAGAGCCATTTTAATCACATCTGCCCAGCCCTCAGGTGATGGCTTGTTAGTTGTAATTAAGTTATTTATAGGAATTTCATCTAAAATGAACTTATCATTAAATACTAAGCAAGGAAAATCACTTGTTTTCAACATATCTAAGTCATTATAATTATCTCCTACTGCCACTGTTTTTACATTTTGATGGTATCTTTTATAAAATCTTACAAATACTCGAAGAGCTTTAGCTTTATTTACTTTATCAGTTAAATTAATTACTCTGCCACCTTCTTGCAAAGATAAACCGTCTTTTTTTATTATTTTTGATAATTGATTTTTTTCATTTTTATTTCCACTAAATATAAAAGGAATAGTGTACCTACGATCTAAAGCCATTTTAAGTTTTTTATCATATAAACCAAAAATTAAACTTTGGTTTGTATTATTCATTTCAGACAACCATTTACATTTGTTTTGCAGGTTTAATGGAACTATATTTTTAAAAATATTAAAAATATCATCTTTTTCTCTACTAAGAATTAATTCTTTAGGTAAACCTGGATTTAATAAGTCTAAGCCATTAATAGCTGCTCCATTTTCAGAAATAAAAGGTAAATTTGATCCTAACTCGTAATTAAATTGTAAAATTTCTTTTTCAGTTTTACTAGTATTCGGTATTATAAAAATACCTTTTGATATTAGCTGTTTTAAATAGTCTTTTATTTCATCAAATTTAAACGTATCTCTATGAAGTAGAGAACCATCTAGGTCAGTAAATATCAAAATTTTGATTGCTTTTTCCATTAATTGATATTTATAAAATATTCTAATAAATAACAATTTTACTAATTAGACTTGTTCAATTATAAATATTAGCATAAACACTCATGAAATTCATTAATGCCCTCGTGGTGAAATTGGTAGACACAAAGTACTTAAAAGGCGATGGATTCACAGGTGAGTTAGTCTATATTAGTATCTGGTAGTTTCAAACATTCTATAAAGCACATCAATTTAATTTAACTTTCAATTAATATTAGAAAATAAGAGTAAATTAAGATGTATAAACTTGAACACATAGAGATAACTTGCACACATAGAGATAAAAAATTATAGTTAGTTAATGAAAAAAATTTTATTTTTATTCGTTTTTTCAATACTGCTAACTGGATGTGTGACTGCACCTGAACCTTTAACAAAAAAAAATTCTGAATTGACACAGGGTATGGTTCAAATGAATCTTGAAGTTGGTAAAACAACTAAAGCAGATGTCTTAGAATCTTTTGGTGCACCAAATATAACTACAAGAGACTCTTCGGGAAATGAAGTTTGGACATATCAGAGGCAAGCTCAGGTAAGCCAATCTTCATCTAGCTCTGGATTTATCTTTGTTATTATTGCCGGTAAGTCAGCTGAAGCTTCAGGTTTTGAAACTTCATCAAAAATGATGACGTTAATAATCAAGTTTGATAGAAAAGATGTTGTAACTGATTTTAAAAGTAGAGAGTCAAATTTCTAAAATATGAAAAAAATTTATCTATTCTTACCAATTTTATTTATTTTAATAACTGGTTGTGAAACAACTAAACCCACTGTAAATTTAACACCTCTCGAAATTCAATCGATGCAATCTAGAAGTTATGAACATTCTAAAGATGTAGTGTTTCCAAGTGTAATGTCAGTCTTTCAGGATTTAGGTTACTCTATCAATAGCGCTGATATTAATACTGGGCTTATTACAGCGGAAAGTGCCGCTGATAGTGATAAGAAACTAAAATTTTGGCTTGGCATTACAAAAGTTTCTCAAACAAAGGCCAATGCATTTATTGAAGAAATAGGAAATGAAACTAAAGTAAGAATTAATTTTGTTGTTACTAAGAAGAAATCATTTGGATATGGCCAAACAGATAGAGAAGATGAGCAAATCTTAACTCCTCAGCCTTATCAAAATGCATTTGAAAAAATTGAGAATGCAATATTTATAAGATCTAGCTCTTAAATAAACTCAATTCTAAAACTTCAAATAATTATTGTTTATCAATAATTTTATAAAAATATTCTGGCTTGGCAACAATATGGTATCAGTGATAGAGTTTTTTTTATGAAACGAAATGGTTTTACTCTAATAGAACTTCTAGTCGTTGTAGCAATAATAGGAATATTAGCTGCAGTAGGAGTGGTTGCTTATAGTGGATATACTGCAGGTGCAAAGAAGGCAGCCATAAAATCTAATTTTAAAATGGTAGAAAAATATATTAGGGGTGAAATAATGAAATGTGAAATTGGTGTTGAAGCAATTTTTTTAGATGCAGGAACTAGTAAGATTTATTGTACTAAAGTTGGTGATGGTTCCAGATATAATAATGCTTTTTTAAATGACAAAAATCTCCTATTTTTAAACCCAATGAAAAACAAAAATTCTTTTGCAGCTTACTCAGTGATGATAGATCCTTTTGGAGGAGGAACAATTTCTGATACTTATGGCTCTGATACTTCAGTCGGCCATATTTTTTTTCAGCAAAATAAATGGCCTATAATTTTGAGATCTTGTTTTCAAACACCATGTTCAAACACAAATAATGTTTTAACAGCAAGTTTTAACTATCAGTAAGTGACTACTTGATTGGTCTACAAAAGTGGTAGCACTATGGTAGCAATCGTTGTTACCAATTAATAAAATTTTTGTGGATCTTATTTCTTCATTAGTCTTGTAGTAAGTGGGATTTTATAGGATAACTATTACAAGACTATTACACAGGGAGATAAAATAAAAAAATTTTACTTATTAACCTTGTTCAATTATAAATATTAGCATAAATACTCATGAAAATAACTCATGCCCTCGTGGTGAAATTGGTAGACACAAAGGACTTAAAATCCTTGCCGCTTGCGGAGTGCCAGTTCGAGTCTGGCCGAGGGCACCACTAAATGAGTAAACTCCAAATTATTTCAGATAAAAATAAAAAATCATCAAGTATTAAAAATCTATTATTAAATAAAATAAAATTAAATCAGTTTAAAAAAGAGAATCTTATCATCGTTATTGGTGGTGATGGTTTTATGCTTCAAACGCTAAAAAAGAATAAAAATTCTAATAAACATTTTTATGGGATTAATTCTGGAAATTATGGATTTCTTATGAATAAATTTTCTTCAAAAGATATTTTAAAAAACTTGTCAAAAGCAAATTTGGTCTCAATTTCACCACTAGAAATGATTGTTAAAAATAAAAACAATCAAATCAAGAGATCTATAGCTATAAATGAAGTTTCTGTGCTTAGACAAAGTAGGCAGGCTGCCTCATTATCTATTAAGCAAGGTTCAAAACAAATAATCAAAAAATTAGTGTCAGACGGTGTGTTAGTATCAACACCAGCAGGAAGTACGGCCTACAATCTTTCTGTTCATGGACCTATTTTAAGTCTACATTCAAAAAAATTATCAATATCCCCCATAAGCGCTTTTAGACCGCGAAGATGGAAGGGTAAAATTGTTAACGATAAAACCAAGATCGTTATCAAAAATTTAAATCCCTATAAAAGGCCAATAAGTGCAGTTGCAGATAATTTAGAAGTAAGAAATGCTAAATCAATTACAGTAAAAACTAACAACAAAATAAAGTTTAATCTTCTTTATGATAAAAACAGAAGTTTGCAAAAAAAAATCAAAATTGAACAAATAAGAAAAGAAATTAATTAGTTTTTGATGAAAAGTAAATATTTGGAAAATCCTCTTAATAGAAGGAAAGAGAAATATAAATTTTATCTAAGATACTTAGAAAATTACTTAAAAAATATTTTTATTTATTTAATTCTCTTGCCAATAATTTTTCCAATTTTAGTATTAAATTATTTTAGGATTAATAAATATTTATTTGAAGATTTTTTTAATCAAAATGCAGTAGTTTATTTTGTTTCATGTTTAGCAGAAAAAAATAATTCAGTATTTATATTCAAAATTTTTGATTTTCATAAAGTATTAAGTCGATTTGGAATAAAATTTTTTTTAAAAAATTTTTCAATTTATATTGGACTAAATGATTCAAAAAAAATAAGTTTTATTAATAAAGATTCTGATTATTTTTTAAATAAGGATTATTTTTATTTTTTTGATAATGAATTAAGTGAAAAAAATAACAATTTTGTTCTTCCATTTTATCTTACAAAAAATTTTTATATTCTTAATAAAATCAATAACTTGAAAGTTTTAACTAAGTCAGAAAAAAAATTTAAAATAATTTTTTCGGGCAGTTCTCATAAAGAATGGTATACAGAGCATAATTTTAAAGATATTGAAAATAAAAATATATTAAATAGGCCTCAAATATTAGAAATAGTAAAATCAAATTTTTCTGAAAAACTACTATTAGTCAAAAATTCAAATCAATTAAAAGAAATAGATTCACAAAATAAAGAAATTTTAATCATTGAAACAAATCCAGAAATTGAAAAAAGAAAAAAAATTCTACCTCAGGAAAAAAATTTAGAATTAATTTCTAATTCTAATTTCTTTTTATGTATGCCAGGTGCAAGTATGCCATTGTGTTATCATTTGATTGAGTCTTGCTTAGTAGGCACCGTTCCTATTTTATCTTATAATAATTATTTGCATCCTAAATTTTCAAATGATGAAGCTTTATTTTATTCAAATGAAAAAGAATTAATTGAGACAATTAATTATGCACTTAATATGGACAAAAAATCTTACTCAAGTATGCAAAATAAAATAATCAATTATTATGAAAAATATTTATCTACAAATGGTGTTTATAATTCTATTTCTAAAAAACAACTTCCTTTAGAAATATTTACTAATGTAGATCACACTAGCTCTTTTTTAAGAAAACAAAGAAATAAAGATTAACATTAAGAAGTGTTTTTAAACTAAGAAATAAAACTAGTTTTGAGCTTAAAAATAATTTTATATATACTTTTTAAAATTATTTATAAAGTCTTTATTGTATTTATCGTTAACTAGTAAATAATTTTCAAAAGTGAGAGGTTCTCCTGAAGCGGTCGTATAATTTTCCAATATTCTACTTGGTGTAATAGATTTTTTATTAATAATTTTTTCATTAATATCGTCTATGCAATATATTTTGTAATTTAAATTTTTTATAAGACTTTCTAAATTTATAAAATTTTCCTTATTTTTTGAATATTTTAATTCGTCATTCCACATTTCAAAAATAATTGTAGGTAGGTCTTTACTTATTATTGATCTAATATCCTTTAGAACATCTAACTCAAATCCCTCAATGTCTAATTTAATTAAATCTAATTTTTTTATATTTAAACTAATATATTCACTTAGTTTGATCATTTTTGTTGGAATAGATTTCTTTTCAGATTTATCTAGAGATATTTTATACAATCCATCAAAATAAACCTCACGTTTACTATTTCCTAAGGCAACTTGATTTATAAACAATGAAATTTTGTTTTTTTTTTTTATTTTATTTAGCACATAAACAAATTCTTTAGATGGCTCAAATGAATGAATTTCAGCCTCTTTATTTGAAAGATGTGCTATGCAAGAATATATTCCTGTGTTACTGCCACCATCAATGATATATTTAGACTTTGAAGCAAAGTAATAAAAAATTTTGTAACACATAGGTTCATGTTTTGAATTTTCAATCCCATTCCAAAAAATGTCACTTTCAATTATTGTGGGCAACGAATAAACATAAATACTTTTTCCATTATATTTAAGTTTAAAAAAACCTTTAAATGTTAAATGTTTTTTTATTTTATCATTTAAATTAACGTGTTTTTTTATAAGTGAAAATAAAACTAATTTTAGATAATTTGGAAAAAGATACAAATATATAAATTTCAATACCTTTTTTAGAAACATTATTCTATTTCATATTATAAAACTTATTATAATACAATTTTAATATGGAATGGTTCCCCCGCACAGTTTCGAACCGAGGACCTATTTATTACAAATCGAAAATCTAAATTAAAAAAGATAAGCGCTATCGACGTTAATTGAAAGTTATTTAATATCTGTACACACTATGAATACAATGATAAAATTTTTATATGAAAAAATTTTTATTAATCTTATTATCAATTATTTTATTTAATAGCTATTCACATGCTGGCTCAAAATGGGGCAAGGGTGAGTTAAAACTTGATAGTTTTGTAGTAGACAAATTTATAGAGTATGTAAAAGGAGGTCACTCACAAACACCTTACTTGTTTGCAGTTTCGAAAGATGGTTGGGGTTATAATTATTACTATTGCTCAGCTGGAGCACAGTGTCAAGGAGGTGCAGAGCAAATTCTAGAAGAATGTCAGAGATATTCTAAAGATGTGGAGTGTTTTTTATTTGCTAGAAAAAGAACTATTAAATGGAAAAATGGAATTAATCCTGGAAAAGGCAAAGTATCAAAAATAAGTAGTAAATCATCAGCTGAAGAAATTAGAGCGAAATTAACTGAATTAGGTTTTTTAGGAACAACCAATTTATCTTCAACCTCATCTGACTCTACTTCAAAATCATCAACTACAAAAAAGAAAATAGAAACAAAAAAGACTGTAAAGAAATACGAACTAAAAGGAGATAGAGCGCTAGCTTTGAGTTGGGAAGGTTATGATGAATTAATAGCCGGAACTCTAAAATTTGATGAAAAAAATTATAAGGGAAATATCAATTTATCTTTACCAAACAATGATGGAACCTGTGAGGGTAATTATATTTTACAAAATAATGGAAAGGGAACATGGAATTTATCCTGCTCAAATAATATGGGAGGTGCCGGCACTTTGAAATGGAAAAAAGATGGTGCTGTTACAGGAGCAGGAAGAGATTTTAATGATAAAAAAATTAAATTTACTGTATCAAAAAAATCCTAATTAAGTTTACTTAAATATTTATTTTGAAAAAAACCATTTAAATAAGTAGAATTTATTATGAAAAAATTAATAAGCGTTTTTATTTTAGGGACTTTTTTTCTAATAAGTTTGAGTGCAGGAGTGACCACTGCTTATAAAAAAGGAAAAGGTCCATTAAAAGTCACAAAAAATACAGCTGATATACTAGAATTTTATTTTAGTGGAGGTACTAGAGGTACTTATGCTGAAAAACAAGATTTTATTTGGAAACCTGGTTTAATTGCTATTTCAGTTGATGGGGCACACAGCTCTTTTTTTAGACACCCAATTACAGTAACCACTGTAGATGATAAATCATATGGAGGAATGGCCATAAAACAGTGTAAAAAAAAATCTGGTCAAGAATGCTATTTATTTGCTAATGGTTATAAAATTGTTTGGGACAATGGATCAGATAAAAAAAAAAGAAAACTAAAAAAAAAGGATATAAAATCTGGAAAAACTCTGGCTCTATTAACTGAACTAGGTTTTTATGGAGGTGATAACCAAATTAAGAAAACAAATAAGACCAATGTAAACAAAAAAGAAGTCAAAGAAACTGATAATGACATAGTTAAAAAATTAAAAGAATTGAATGATTTGCTTAAAAATGGTGTCATAACAGAGGAAGAGTTTATCAAAGCTAAAAAAAAACTATTGAATTAAAAAAGTATTTAATTATTTGATGAATACTAAAGGTTTCACTCTCATTGAACTCCTAGTCGTAGTAGCAATCATCGGTATCTTAGCTGCAGTAGGTGTTGTTGCTTATAGTGGGTATACTACAGGAGCAAAAGAAAGTGCGTGTAAAGCTAATCATAAACAAATAGTACAAAAAGTTTTATCCAATCAAACATTATGTGAATTTGAGTCGTCGATTAAAATTCGTAATTCTTATGACTGGCAAAATGGTATCAAAGGTCAAGAGGTAGATGTTCCTTGTTCTAGAAATTTTTATTCAATAGGTTATGCCACAGCTACTAGTATGACTAACTATCTTAAGGATCCATATAATAATGAAGCCTGGCCATATGCAGTAATGTCTTATAACGGAACACCGCCAAAAAATGGCTATACGACTGTTTGGTCTTATTATGGTAATCCTAATAGAATTCGGATTCAGACTAAATGTAGAGATAAAGTAATTGATGCAGATTTAAAAAAATGATTTCAAATAAACAAAAAGGCTTCACCCTAATAGAACTTCTAGTTGTTGTAGCAATTATAGGAATATTAGCTGCTGTAGGGGTAGTTGCTTATAGTGGATATACTAGTGCAGCTAAAAAAAATGCTACTGAGGCAAATCATAAACTAATTGTAAAATATATTCAAAATGAATGGCAAAGATGTGAAATAGGAGAAACGACTGTTATGCCACTTAATGGAGCTAATCAATTAACTTGTAGTTCAGGATTGATTAACGCAAATGTTGCAGTTGCTGCACACAAGGTTATGAAAACTAAAATAAAAGATGTTTATGGAAATACAGACCTTCAGTTAGGAACTTTTTATAAATGCAATCAAAGTGGTAGTAATACGTTTGAGGCACAAGGACAAATTTCTATAGCTCAAGGATTTGATCATTCAAAAGGTAAAACTTTTGTTTATGTTTATACGTGTTTAGAAAATACTGGTTCGCCTCTTATTACAAATATTCAATTAGATTAAATGACCCCTTGAATAGTCTACAAAAGTGGTAACACTACGGTAACACTATTGCTACCAAACAACTTAATTTAGTTTTAGCAAAAATAATTAACTTTGATTTTATTGAGTGATGGTGCCCCCGCACGGATTCGAACCGCGGACCTATTGATTACAAATCAATTGCTAAAGTTTAAATAAACATTTGCTTGCAACAATAATCTTGAAATATTTTTGACTTGGCAACAATCTGGCAACAATGGTAAACTTTCATTATCATAATGAAAAGTTTAAACGTGCCTACAGCAATCATTATAGGAGCTGTAATTATATTTTTGGGAATAATTTTTAATGGGTGGTATGAGAGAAATCTTGCATACAATGTATGTGTTAGAATGGTTACAGAAAATCCTTTTAATAGAACCAAATATGACAATCCTAAATTTATAAAAAAATATTGCGAGTGGAACGTAATAGTTAAAAAAGGAACTGACCCAGATTTTAAACTTAAATTCACCGAGGCTAGATGAAACTATCTGAGTTCAACAAACAGTACAAATTAGAGAATCCTTTATATAATATGATTGAAAGGACAGGAGCACCGATGTTTGTAGTGTTTGTTTTTTTTCTAACGGGAATTCCTGTATCAATTATATTAAATGAAAAAACAGGGACGTCTGTAGCATTTATATTTGCAATTATAGCTGCGATTGTAGCCAGGTATGAAAATAAAAAATACAACAAGGCATCAGATAAATTTATAGAGGAAAATGATGATGCCTGGACCTAAATAAAATGATTTAAATGCAAAACTTTTGTATATGGCGGTTATGAGTTTATGATTTTTGGTCTATTTGAAAGCAAGGAAGCAAAATTTTGGAGAGATGAAACAAACAGAACTCTTAATGATGCGAGACAGAGATTTGATGCATCAGAAAGAAAGAAGATATCAATTAATGTTTTAAAAAGAATATTGCAAACTCTTAAAGACATAAAAGATTTAGACCAAAAAACTAAAAAAGAAATAATGTTTGAGCTTATTGATGAGGTTGCAAAAAAAAGAAGAAATAACATCAATGAATTAGAATATGATAATATTAAGTGGGTCGAAGACGCAATGGTCGAAAGTTATCTAAACATGTATAGCGGAACTTTTGGAAAAAAATTAGCAAGAGAAGCTGTAATGGTTATATATTGGTGTAGAACAAATTTATCAGAAAATGAAATAGATAAGTTAGTTAAGAACTCTGGATTATCTAAAGACAAAATTTTTGGTGATCTGTTATAAACAATGATAAACGATTACTTGATTAAGCAACAATCCTGCAACAATCCTGCAACACTTAATGTTGCAAAAGTAATTTTTTAGACACAAATTTTGATAAAAAAGTAAGTGAGATGGTGCCCCCGCACGGATTCGAACCGCGGACCTATTGATTACAAATCAATTGCTCTACCAGCTGAGCTACAAGGGCATGAGCAATAATTATTAATTATTTGTTTAATAATCAACTCTTTTTTTTTATATAATTTAGGTGATGAAATACAATTGCAGCACTATTTGAGATATTTAAACTTTCAATGTTTTCATTAATATTAATTTTAACAAAAAAATCTGCATATTTACTCGTATGTTGTCTCATTCCAAATCCTTCTGATCCAAATAGAAGGATGTTATTTCCTTCCCATTTTGTTTCTGTAAAATCTTTTTGACCTTTTGCATCAAACCCATAAACCCAGAAATTTTTTTCCCTTAAATTTTTTAAAGTGGAATTAATATTAGATACTTGGAATATATTTACGTACTCCATGCATCCACTAGCTGATTTATACATCAACTTACTATCACTTGGAAAATGTCTTTCTTTAATTATCAATCCATCAATATCAAATGATGCAGCACTTCTGATTAATGAACCAATATTTCTTGGATCAGTAACCTCATCAAGACAGACAAGTGTTAAATTATTTTTATTTTTTATAAATTGTTTTAGATCTGGTTGATCCAAATGTTCAATCTCTGCAACATAACCATTATGTATTAATTGTTCTTTAGAAGTATATTTGTCTAATTCTTTTTTGGATTTAAAGTAAACTTTAACATCCTCTAAAATGTTTTTATTTGGGTTTTTTCTATGAATATTTTTTTTAGACTCCTCCGTTAAAAATACTCTTAAAACCTTTCTTTTAGGATTTCTAAGAGCCTCTATAACTGCGTGTTGACCAACAATGAAAAATGATGATTTATTCATAAATTTGTATCTGTTTTATAAGGTTTTTTTGAATATTTTCCTATTAAATCACGTGTTGCATTTGCATAAATAAAATATATAAAACGCTTGTTATTTGAAGCTTTATTGAACAAGGGGACACTTCCCCAAAGGAGGGGTTCCAGAGCGGTCAAATGGGGCGGGCTGTAAACCCGTTGACTTCGGTCTTCGAAAGTTCGAATCTTTCCCCCTCCACCATTTAATAAATTTTAGATAACATGGAGTGTTACTCTTGGGGTTGTGCGGGTGTAGTTCAATGGTAGAACGCTAGCCTTCCAAGCTGGATGTAAGGGTTCGATTCCCTTTACCCGCTCCAAGAAATTAAAATTGAAAATGAAAACAAATAAACTGAGGTAAAAACGTAATGTCAAAAGAAAAATTTGTAAGAAATAAACCCCACTGTAACATTGGGACTATTGGTCATGTCGACCATGGTAAAACAACTCTAACTGCCGCAATTACAAATGTACTAGCACAAGCGGGTGGTGGAACTGCAGTTGCTTATGATCAAATTGATAAAGCACCTGAAGAAAAAGAGAGAGGTATAACAATTTCAACAGCACACGTTGAGTATGAGACAGAAAAAAGACACTATGCTCACGTAGATTGTCCAGGTCACGCTGACTATGTTAAAAACATGATCACTGGTGCTGCACAAATGGATGGAGCAATTTTAGTTGTTAACGCAGCTGATGGACCTATGCCACAGACAAGAGAACATATTCTTTTAGGAAGACAAGTTGGTATTCCTGCAATTGTTGTTTACTTAAATAAAGTAGATCAGGTAGATGATAAAGAAATGATCGAACTTGTGGAGGAAGAAATTAGAGAACTTTTAACTTCATACAAATACCCAGGTGATAAAACGCCAATCGTTAAAGGTTCAGCTTTAGCAGCAGTTGAGGGTAGAGATGATGAAATTGGAAAAAATTCAATTTTAGAATTAATGAAAGCTGTTGATGAACATATTCCACAGCCAGCTAGAGAAGTTGATAAACCATTCTTGATGCCAGTTGAGGACGTATTCTCAATTTCTGGAAGAGGAACAGTTGCAACCGGAAGAGTTGAATCTGGTGTAATTAAAACTGGAGAGGAAGTTGAAATAGTTGGAATTAGAGAAACTAAAAAATCAGTTTGTACTGGAGTTGAAATGTTTAGAAAACTTTTAGATTCTGGTGAAGCTGGTGATAATGTTGGAATTTTATTGAGAGGTATTGAAAGAACTGATATCGAAAGAGGTCAAGTTCTTTGTAAGCCTGGTTCAATAACTCCACACACTAAATTTGAGGCTCAAGCATATGTACTTAAAAAAGATGAAGGTGGAAGACATACTCCATTCTTTACTAAGTATAGACCACAGTTTTATTTTAGAACAACAGACGTTACAGGTGAAGTAGAATTACCAGCTGGTACTGAAATGGTTATGCCAGGTGATGATGCTAAATTTACTGTTAAACTTATTACACCTATTGCTATGGCAGAGAAATTAAATTTTGCTATTAGAGAAGGTGGAAGAACTGTTGGAGCAGGAGTAGTAACTAAAATTATAGAGTAACTCTATAAATAGGAGTGTAGCTCAATTGGTAGAGCGCCGGTCTCCAAAACCGGAGGCTGAGGGTTCGAGTCCCTCCGCTCCTGCCAATTTGAGCTTATAAATTATGAGAAACCCAATAAAATTTATACAGGAAGTTAAACAAGAGGCTTTTAAAGTTACTTGGCCAACTTGGAAAGAGACATTGCAAGGTGCATTAATGGTTTTTGTTATGGCAGTTGTTATGTCTTTATTTTTTCTACTTTTAGATCAGGTTTTGAAATTTTTCTTAGAACTTTTACTTAAAGTGAGCATTTAATGAAAAATTGGTACATTGTTCAGTCTCATTCTAGTTTTGAAAATAAAGTAGCCTCATTAATTAAAGAGGAAGCTGATAAAGCTAAAATTGCTGACAAGTTTGAAGAGATTATTGTACCTACTCATGATGTTACTGAGGTTAAGAGAGGTAAAAGAATCCAAAGAAAGAAGAAATACTTTCCTGGATATGTACTAATTAAAAGTGAGATGGATAATAATATTTATCACATGATTAAGAATATAAAGAGGGTCAGTGGTTTCTTGGGCACAAAAGGTATTCCTGTTCCAGTATCGGATAAAGAAGTAGAGAAGATTTTAGGTCAGATTAAAGATGGTGTTGCTCAGCCAAAATCTGGTGTAGATTACAGTGTAGGTGAAAAAGTTCAGGTTGTAGATGGTCCATTTGCTTCATTTACTGGAATGATTGAAGAAATTGATGAAGAAAAAGCTAGACTTAAGGTGTCAGTTTCTATATTTGGTCGTCCTACTCCTGTAGATTTAGAATATAATCAGGTTGAGAAGGTAAGTTAATGGCAAAAGAAATTAGTGGATTTATAAAACTACAAATTAAGGGTGGTCAAGCTAATCCAGCTCCTCCAGTTGGTCCTGCATTGGGTCAACGTGGTGTGAATATAATGGAATTTTGTAAGGCATTTAATGATAAAACTAAATCAATGGCAGGTAAACCTGTTCCAGTTGAAATTACAGTTTATAAAGATAAAAAATTTGATTTTAAAATTAAATCACCTCCAGCATCTTTTTATATTAAAGAAGCAGTAAAACTTAAAGGTGGTTCAAAAGAACCTGGAAGAAACATTGTTGCTTCAATTTCTAAAAAACAATTAGAAAGTATAGCTAAAGAAAAAATGAATGATTTAAATGCCCACGATATTGAAGAAGCTGTAAAAATTATTGCAGGATCAGCTAGATCAATGGGTATTGAGGTAAAAGAATAATGGCATCAAAAAGATACAAAAAATTACCTGAAAAGACAAAAGACTTAAATGTGGAAACTATAGAAAAGTTATTACCCGAACTTAAGAAAAACTGCACAACTAAATTTGATGAATCTTTAGATTTGAGTTTTCAAATAAATAACAAACAAAAGAAGAGTGAAGTTAATATTAGAACAGTAGTTAATTTACCTGGTGGAACTGGAAAGAAAGTTAAAGTTGCTGTTGTTTGTGAAGATAATAAAGCACAAGATGCAAAAGATGCTGGTGCAGATATTGTTGGTGGTGATGAATTTGTTGAAAGAATTAAAGGTGGTGAATTAAACTTTGAAAAATTAATTTGTACACCGGGAATGATGATTAAACTTTCCAAATTAGGAAAAGTTTTAGGACCAAAAGGTTTAATGCCTAATCCAAAGCTTGGTTCAGTTTCTGAAAACATCAAAGAAGCTGTAACTAATGCTAAATCTGGTCAAGTAGAAATTAGAAATGATAAAGACGGAAACATTGGAGTTAGTATTGGTAAAAAATCTTTTACTGATGATCAACTACTAAAAAACTACAATGCAATTATAGATGCTTTAGATAAAGAAAAATCAAATAACACCTTGAAAGGTGACTTAATTAGAAGTGTGTTTGCTACATCAACAATGGGTGTTTCGTATAAAGTTAAGTTAGGAAAATCGATATAGTTATGATGAATAAAGAACAAAAGAAAAATTATATTGAGGAAATGACTAGCAAGTTTGAAAATAGCAATGCTGTTATGGTCACTCATTACCAAGGTTTAACCATGACTCAACTAGATGAATTAAGAGCTAAAATGAGAGAACATGGAATAATATTTAAAATAACAAAAAACAGAATTACAAAACTAGCTTTAGAAAAAACAAAGTGTAAAGATTTATCAAATTTATTTAAAGGTCCTACAGCAGTTGCATTTGGAGAGGACGCAATAATGTCTGCAAGGATTCTTTCAAAATTTGCAAAAGATAACGAAAACTTAAAATTAATTGGTGGAATTATGGATAACGAGGTTCTAGATCAGGCCGGTGTCCAAAATGTAGCTAGTTTACCTACATTAGATGAAGCAAGAGCCAATATTGTGGGTATTTTGAACGCTTCTGCATCTAAATTAATCAGTATTTTGCTTGCACATTCAGAAAAAATGAGTAGTTTGACGGCAGAAAATTCTGAAACACAACCCAAAGAGTAATATATATGCCTGACCTAAACAAAATTATCGAGGACCTATCAAGTTTAACTGTTGCAGAGGCAGCTGAACTTTCAAAACAATTAGAAGAAAAATGGGGTGTAACTCCAATGGCAGCAGCAGCTCCAGCAGCAGCAGGTGGTGCGGCTCCAGCAGAAGATAAAGATGATTTTACAATCATGTTAGTTTCTGCAGGTGATAAAAAAATTAATGTTATTAAAGAAGTAAGAGCAGCTACTTCATTAGGTTTAAAAGAAGCTAAAGATCTTGTAGAAGGAGCACCAAAAGAAGTTAAATCTGGTGTAAACAAAAAAGACGCTGAAGAGATCAAAGCTAAGTTAGAAGCTGCTGGCGCTAAAGTAGAACTTAAATAAATTAAATAGAAAGAATTCAAATACTGATTATTTTTTAATCAGTATTTATAAACATAGATGCAGTTATCTTTTACTGAAAAGAAAAACATAAGAAAAAGTTTTGGTAAACTTAAAGAAAGTTTATCTATTCCTAACTTAATCGAAGTACAAAAAAATTCTTATAAAGAATTAACAGAATTTAATGCTGAAGCAGCTGAACTTAAAAAAGGTTTTGATAGAGTATTTAAGAGTATTTTTCCAATTGAAGATTTAAATGATAAAGCAACTCTAGAGTATGTTTCGTACAGATTAGAGAAACCAAAATTTGATGTTGAAGAGTGTATAGCAAGAGGTCTCACATATTCTTCAGCTCTTAAGTGTACTTTGAGATTAGTTGTTTACGAAATAGATCAAGAAAATAATACAAAAGATATTTTATCAGCTAAAGAGCAAGAAGTTTATATGGGTGAAGTTCCTATGATGACTAATAGTGGAACTTTTATTACTAATGGTGTTCAAAGAGTTGTAGTAAACCAAATGCATAGAAGTCCAGGTGTTTTTTTTGATCATGATAAAGGAAAAACTCACGCAAGTGGTAAGCTTTTATTTAATTGTAGAGTAATTCCTAATAGAGGTTCTTGGTTAGACTTTGAGTACGACGTTAAAGATTTTCTATATTTTAAAATTGATAGAAAAAAGAAAATTTTTTCATCTACTCTATTGTTAGCTTTAGGTTATTCAAAATCAGAAATAGTAGATGAGTTCTATGAAAATGAACAATATAATTTTGATCCAAAAACAGAAAAGTGGAAAACAAAGTTTAATCCAGAAAACTACAAAGCTAAAAATTTCTCAGAAGAAGTAATTGATGCAAAGACTGGTGAAGTAGTAATTAAATTAGGTGACAAGATTAATTTTTTAAGTGCAAAAAAATTAGCTAATGATGGTCTTAAAGATATACTAGTTTCTAGAGAGTCTTTGTTTGGTAAATTTTTACACAGAGATGTAAAAGTTAATGATGAAGAAGACGGTGTATTTAAAATTGGGACTGAATTAAACGACACAATTATTCAACAAATTTTAGATGCAAATATTCATACACTTAAAATTTCTGTTACAAACTCTATAAATAAAGGACCTTATCTACTTACTACTATTTTAGCTGATAAAAATAATACTAAAGACGAAGCTATCACGGAAATCTATAAAATGTTAAGACCAGGAGAGCCGCCAACCATAGAGATAGCAACTCAAATATTTAACAATCTTTTCTTTAGCTCAGACAGATATGATTTGTCTGATGTTGGAAGAGTTAAAATGAATTCAAGATTAAACCAAGAGTGTTCAGACAAAATAACTATATTAAGAAATGATGATATCATTGCAATTATTCATAAAATGTTGGATTTACGTGATGGTAAAGATGATGTTGATGACATAGATCACCTTGGAAATAGAAGAGTACGTTCTGTTGGAGAGTTAGTTGAGAACCAAGCTAGAATTGGTGTTTACAGAATGGAAAGAGCTATAAAAGAAAAAATGACAACTTTGGATGTTGAGTCAGCAATGCCACAAGATCTAATTAATGCAAAACCATTAACAGTTTCATTGAAAGATTTTTTTGCAAGTTCACAACTATCCCAGTTTATGGATCAAACAAATCCTTTATCTGAAATTACTCATAAAAGAAGAGTTTCAGCGTTAGGTCCAGGCGGTTTAACAAGAGAAAGAGCAGGTTTTGAAGTAAGGGACGTCCATCCAACCCACTATGGAAGAATTTGTCCAATTGAGACACCAGAGGGTCCAAATATTGGTTTGATTAATAGTTTATCTACTTATGCAAAAATTAATAAGTATGGTTTTATAGAAAGTCCATACAAAAAAGTCAAAGACGGCATTGTTCAAGATAAAGTAGAATACTTATCAGCAATGGAAGAAACAAAATTTACTATTGCTCAAGCAAATACAAAACTTGATAAAAATGGAAAAATTACTGAGGAACTAGTTTCATGCAGACAAAACTTAAACTTTCTTTTAGCAAAACCTGACTCTATTGATTACATTGACGTATCACCAAAACAATTAGTTTCAGTTGCAGCATCTTTAATTCCATTCTTAGAAAATGATGATGCAAACAGAGCTTTAATGGGATCAAACATGATGAGACAAGCAGTTCCATTATTAAAACCTGAGTCTCCACTTGTCGGTACAGGAATTGAAAGTGATGTTGCTTTAGATTCTGGGGTGACTATTGTTTCAAAGCGTGATGGAGTTGTTGATAAGATAGATGGTAAAAGAATTGTTATAAAAGTAACTGAGGAAACAGATTTTAGTAAGTCTGGTGTAGATATTTATAACCTCCAAAAGTTTAAAAGATCAAACCAAAATACTTGTATAAATCAAAGACCACTAGTTAGAGTTGGTGATAAAGTTAAATCTGGAGATATTATTGCAGATGGTCCTTCAACAAAATTAGGTGAACTTGCATTAGGTAAGAACGTTACTGTAGCATTCATGCCTTGGCAAGGTTATAACTTTGAAGACTCAATCTTAATTTCAGAAAGATGTGTGACAGATGACGTATTCACATCAGTTCACATTGTTGAATATGAAATAATGGCAAGAGATACAAAGCTTGGTGAAGAAGAAATAACTAGAGATATACCAAATGTTAATGAAGAAGCTTTAAAAAACCTTGATGAATCAGGAATAGTTTATATTGGTGCAGAGGTTAACGCTGGTGATATTTTGGTTGGTAAAGTTACACCAAAAGGTGACTCAGCATCTGGTCCTGAAGAAAAATTATTAAGATCAATATTTGGAGAAAAAGCTATCGATGTTACAGATACATCTTTAAGAATGTCTAGAGGATCAAGTGGAACAGTAGTGGATGTAAGAGTATTCAATAGACATGGAATTGAGAAAGACGAAAGATCAATAACAATTGAAAGAGCTGAAATTGAACAAGTTCAACAAGATAAAATTGTTGAGGAAGAAATATTAGAAAGAAGTATTAAACAAAGGGCTTCACAGTTCTTGTCAGGATCATCTTTAACTAAAAAAGTAAAAGATTTATCTGAAGGAACCAATTTAGATTTTGATACAATTAATAAACTATCAATTAATGATGTCTTCAAAATCACAGTAGGTAATGTAAATGACGAAGCGACATTAGCTCAATTAAAAGATCAATACAACAAAGCAAAAGAAGACATAACAGAGAGATTTGAAGATAAAGTTTTAAAAATTAGAAGTGGTGATGATTTATTACCAAGTGTTATGAAAATGGTAAAAGTATTCGTTGCTATAAAAAGAAGATTAAGACCTGGTGATAAAATGTCAGGAAGACATGGAAACAAAGGAGTTGTAAGTAAAATTGTACCTGTTGAAGATATGCCATATAGAGAAGATGGTAGACCAGTTGATATTGTATTAAACCCTCTAGGAGTTCCAAGTAGAATGAACGTCGGACAAATTTTAGAGACACACTTAGGTTGGGCATGTAAAGAATTTGGTGAACAAGTTAAAAATTTAGTAAACGAAAATAACAAAAAAATTGAAAGAACTGAAAAAATCGAAAAATTCTTAAAATCTGTTTATGGAGAAGAAATTTTTAACGAAAAAGTGGATAAATTAAGCAAGAGTGAATTTAAAGATCTTTGTGAAAATTTACAAAATGGTATTGCAATCTCAACACCTGTTTTTGATGGTGCTAAAGAAAAAAATGTTACTGAGATGCTTGAACTAGCAAATTTACCAGGATCAGGACAAACTTATTTATGGGATGGAAGAACAGGAGAGAAATTTGATAGACCAGTTACTGTTGGAATAATCTACATGCTAAAACTTCATCACTTAGTTGAAGATAAAATTCACGCGAGATCTACTGGACCTTATAGTTTGGTTACACAACAACCACTTGGTGGTAAAGCACAATTAGGTGGTCAAAGATTTGGTGAAATGGAAGTGTGGGCACTTGAAGCATATGGCGCTTCATATACATTACAGGAAATTTTAACTGTTAAATCCGATGACGTTGCAGGAAGAGTTAAAGTTTACGAGACTATAGTTAAAGGTGAAGAGAACTTTGAGTCTGGAATACCAGAATCATTTAACGTTTTAGTTAAAGAGATTAAATCATTAGCATTAAATGTGGAGCTTAATTAATGAAAAAAGAATTAACAGATCTATTTAAGGGCAGCGAAATTTCAGAAGCTCAAAATTTTAACAGCATTAAAATTTCACTTGCTAGCCCAGAGAAAATAAAATCTTGGACATTTGGTGAAATTAAAAAGCCTGAAACAATTAATTATAGAACGTTTAGACCTGAAAAAGATGGTTTGTTCTGTGCAAGAATTTTTGGACCAATAAAAGATTATGAGTGTTTATGCGGTAAGTACAAAAGAATGAAATTTAGAGGGATTATATGTGAGAAATGTGGTGTTGAGGTTACAAAATCAAATGTAAGAAGAGAAAGAATGGGCCACATTAATCTTGCTACACCGGTAGCACATATTTGGTTCTTAAAGTCTCTTCCAAGCAGAATTGCTTTAGCAGTAGACATGAAATTAAAAGAAATAGAGAGAGTTCTTTATTTTGAAAACTTTATAGTAATAGAACCTGGTTTAACTGGTTTACAAAAAAATCAACTCTTAAACGAGGAAGAATTAGCAAAATACCAGGATGAGTTTGGTGAAGAAAGTTTTACAGCGGGAATAGGAGCAGAAGCGGTTCTTGAGATGCTGAAAAATTTAGATTTAGAATTAGAAAGAAAAAATCTTGTTAGCTTTATTAAAGAAACCAAATCAAAAGTTAATGAAGAAAGAGCGATTAAAAGATTAAAATTAATAGAGTCATTTATTGAAACAGGTCAAAAACCTGAGTGGATGATTATGACTGTTGTACCAGTTATACCACCAGAACTAAGACCATTAGTTCCTCTAGACGGTGGAAGATTTGCCACTTCAGATCTTAACGATTTATACAGAAGAGTAATTAACAGAAATAACAGATTAAAAAGATTAATGGATCTTAAGGCTCCAGATATCATTGTGAGAAATGAAAAAAGGATGCTTCAAGAGTCTGTAGATGCTCTATTTGATAACGGTAGAAGAGGTAGGGTAATAACAGGAACAGGTAAGCGACCACTTAAATCTCTTGCTGAAATGTTAAAAGGTAAACAAGGAAGATTTAGACAAAATTTATTAGGTAAACGAGTTGATTATTCTGGAAGATCAGTAATTGTTGTTGGTCCTGATTTGAAACTACATGAGTGTGGTTTGCCCAAAAAAATGGCTCTTGAGTTATTTAAACCATTTTTATATGCAAGATTAAATAAATTAGGCTTAGCTTCAACAATTAAACAAGCTAAAAAATTAGTTGAAAAAGAAACAAATGCAGTTTGGGACGCTTTAGAATTAATAGTTAGAGAGCATCCGGTACTTTTAAATAGAGCACCAACACTTCATAGACTTGGAGTTCAAGCTTTTGAGCCAAAATTAATTGAAGGAGATGCAATTGAATTACACCCTTTAACTTGTGCAGCATTTAACGCTGACTTCGATGGTGACCAAATGGCAGTGCACGTACCGTTAAGTTTAGAAGCACAATTAGAGGCAAGAATTTTAATGTTATCTACAAATAATATTCTCTCTCCATCAAACGGTAAACCAATTATTGTTCCGAGTCAGGATATGATATTAGGAATCTACTACCTGTCACAAGAACCTATATCTGATAAACCAGCTGGATACTTTACAAATTCAGATCAAATTGAATTTGCATTATCATCTGGTCAAATAAATGTACATAGCACTATCATTTCAAGATACGAGACTGTAGATGAAGAAGGGAATAAGAAAATAGAAAAATATATTTCTACAGCTGGAAGATTTTTATTAGCAAATTTATTACCTAAAAATAGTAACATTAAGTTTTCTTTAGTAGATAGATTATTACCTAAAAAAGTAGTTTCAGAAATAATTGATGTTGTATTTAGATTTTGTGGTCAAAAAACAACTGTAATTTTCTGTGATAAGCTGAAGGATTTAGGATTTAAACATGCGTTTAAAGCAGGAATTTCGTTTGGAAAAGATGATCTTGTAATCCCTGCAAATAAAACCCAATTAATTGATGATACTAAGAAATTAATTGCGGATTATGAAACACAATATGCCGAAGGTTTAATTACAAGAGGTGAAAAATACAACAAGGTTGTTGATGCTTGGTCTAAGTGTACAGATAAAGTTGCTGGAGAAATGATGAAAGGAATTTCAGCTACAGAAAAAACTGACGAAGGATTGAAAATAAATTCTGTATTTATGATGGCAGACAGTGGAGCTAGAGGATCTGCTGCTCAAATGAAACAATTAGCTGGTATGAGAGGTTTGATTGCTAAACCGTCAGGAGAAATTATCGAAAGTCCAATTATTTCAAACTTTAAAGAGGGATTAACTGCTTTAGAATACTTTAATTCAACCCACGGAGCTAGAAAAGGGTTAGCAGATACAGCACTTAAAACAGCTAGTTCTGGATATTTGACGAGAAGACTTTGCGATGTAGCTCAAGATTTAACTGTCACCAAAAAAGATTGTGACTGTAAAAATCCAGGATTTATTGAACTTTCTGAAATTTTAGAAGGTGGTAATGTAGTAGTTAGCCTTTCTGAAAGAGCGCTAGGCAGGGTTACATTTGATGAAGTTAAACATCCTTTAACTGGCGAAGTAATAATCAAAAAACAAACCATGATCGATGAGGCTGGATGCGATAAAATTGATGCTGCAGGGGTAAAATCAATAAAAGTTTACTCAGTAATGACTTGTGGTTCAAAAGAAGGTGTTTGTGCTACTTCTTATGGAAGAGATTTATCTAGAGGTAAAATGGTTCACGTTGGTGAAGCTATTGGAATGATTTCTGCACAGTCAATCGGGGAACCAGGAACACAGTTAACAATGAGAACTTTCCACGTAGGTGGAACTGCTTCTGTTAAACAGGACTCACAAATTGTAACTAAAAATGAAGGAACATTAAAAATTATAAACTCAAATATATTAGAGGATTCTAAAAAGAATTTAATTGTAATGGGTAGAAATACTCAGCTTTCAATTGAGGATGATAATGGAGTTCAAATTGCAGTTTATAAAGTTGCATATGGATCAAGATTATTTTTTAATAACGGTGATAAAGTAAAAGCGAATACTAAAATATGTGAATGGGATCCTTACACAACACCAGTTATAGCAGAGAAAAGTGGTACAGCTAGTTATGTAGATCTAATTGACGGTGTTTCAATTCAAGAAACTACTGACGATGCAACAGGAATTTCTTCTAAATCAGTAATTGATTGGAGAGGTCAATCAAAAAGCACTGATTTAAAACCTAGAATTACTCTTAGAGATGAAAAAGGAAATGTAATTAAAAAAGCTGATGATAATGAAGCTAGATATTATTTAGTGCCAGATTCGATTTTATCAATTAAAGATGGTCAAAAAGTTTATGCTGGTGACGTAATTGCAAGATTACCTAAGGAAACTACAAAAACAAAAGATATTACCGGAGGTCTTCCAAGAGTTGCTGAGTTATTTGAAGCTAGAAAAGCTAAGGACAGCGCAATCATTGCTGAAAATGATGGTAGTGTTGTATTTGGTAAAGAGGTAAGAGGTAAACAAAGAGTATCTATTGTTCCTGAAGATGGATCAGAACCTTCAAATTATTTAATTCCAAAAGGTAAACATATCAATTTCAACCCCGGTGAAAAAATTCAAAAAGGAGAATATCTTCTTGATGGTCAGCCATTGCCACATGATATTTTAAGAATTTTAGGTATTAAAGAATTAACGGAATACTTTGTTAACCAAGTTCAAGAAGTCTATAGATTACAAGGTGTAATTATAAATGATAAACACATTGAAACTATTTTAAGACAAATGCTTAAAAAGGTTGAAGTAAAAGTGTCAGGTGACTCAAGTTATTTACCTGGTGAAGTGATTGATAGAATTAAATTTGATAATACAAACGAAAAATTAGTTGCTGAAGGCAAAACCCCTGCTGTTGGTGAGAGAGTTCTGATGGGTATCACTAAAGCCTCACTTCAAACTGAGTCGTTTATTTCAGCTGCTTCGTTCCAAGAAACAACAAGAGTATTAACTGATGCTGCAATTAAAGGAAAAGTTGACCCATTAAATGGGCTAAAAGAGAACGTAATTGTTGGAAGATTAGTTCCTGCAGGTACTGGTAATATTAAAAATAGATGGAACAATAAAGCTCTAGAGGATGATAATAATTTCTTAGCTGAGCAGGATAAAATAGAAGCTTCAGAACCTGAAGAAACACAGACAAATCAGTAAAAAAATCGCCTAAAAATTGCAGTTTTAGTTTGACAAAGTGCTATTAATAAGTAATTTGGCGATATTTTTGGTTGGAATGTAGTGCTTCTAACGGTACTAAACGCTGCCACTAAATAACCTGTCAGTTATTTTCATCTAAAAATAAATTAATTAATTTTAAAAATTTATGCCAACTATTAATCAGTTGTTAAGAAAAAAAAGGGTTAAACCAGCGGCAAGGAACAAAGTTCCTGCTCTACAAAAACAACCTTTAAAGAGAGGTGTTTGTGTAAAAGTTTATACAACAACACCTAAAAAACCAAACTCTGCATTAAGAAAAGTTGCTAGAGTGAGATTATCAAATGGATTTGAAGTTACAGCTTATATTCCTGGTGAAGGTCATAACCTACAAGAACACTCGGTAGTATTGATTAGAGGTGGTAGAGTAAAAGATTTACCAGGTGTTCGTTATCATATTCTAAGAGGTAATCTAGATACTCAGGGTGTTGCAAATAGAAAACAAAGAAGATCTTTATACGGAACAAAAAAAGGTAAATAATGTCTAGAAAAAAAACTCAACCGAAAAAAAATGTAGTTCCAGATCCAAAATTCAAATCAACTATTATTCCTAAATTAATCAACAATATCATGTATGACGGCAAAAGAGGTATTGCTGCCAAAATAGTTTATGACGCTATAGATAAAATTAAAACAAAAACTAAAGATGAACCAATTAATATTTTCAATGAAGCAATTAATAACATCAAACCAACTGTAGAAGTTAGATCTAGAAGAGTTGGTGGTGCAACTTATCAAGTTCCTGTTGAGGTAAAAAGTAAAAGAGCACAAGCTTTAGCCATTAGATGGTTAGTTGAGTCAGCAAGAAAAAGAAAAGATAAACACATGGCAGATAAAATTTTTAATGAGCTTTATGATGCTTATGAAAAAAAAGGTGCTGCTGTTAAAAAAAGAGAGGATGTACACAAAATGGCGGAGTCCAATAAGGCCTTTGCTCATTTTAGGTGGTAATAAGATATGGCTAGAACTCATACATTAGATAAATACAGAAACATTGGGATCATGGCCCATATAGATGCTGGTAAAACAACTACTACAGAAAGAATTTTATATTACACAGGTAAAAGTCATAAAATAGGTGAAGTACACGATGGTGCAGCAACCATGGATTGGATGGAGCAAGAACAAGAAAGAGGTATTACAATTACTTCTGCAGCAACTACTTGTTTTTGGAATGATCACAGAGTTAACATTATAGATACTCCAGGTCACGTAGACTTTACTATTGAAGTAGAGAGATCTTTAAAAGTTTTAGATGGTGCAGTAGCTGTTTTTGATGGCGTAGCAGGTGTAGAACCACAATCCGAAACTGTATGGAGACAAGCCGATAAGTATAAAGTACCAAGAATTTGTTTTGTAAACAAATTAGACAGAACAGGTGCTGATTTCTTTAGATGTGTAGACATGATTAAAGATAGATTAGGTGCTAAACCATTAGTATTACAAGTTCCTATTGGAATTGAAGCTTCTCTAACTGGAGTTGTTGATTTAGTTAAAATGAAAGCTCAAGTTTGGAAAAATGAGGCTTTAGGTGCAGAATGGGAATACAAAGATATTCCTGATGATCTTAAAGAAATAACTGAAAAGTATAGAACGGAATTAATCGAAACTGCTGTAGAACAAGATGAAAAGTTAATGGAGTCTTACTTAAATGGAGACGAAATTAAGGAAGAAGATTTGGTTAAATGCATAAGAAAAGGAACATTGGATTTTAGTTTTGTTCCTGTTTTAACTGGATCTGCCTTTAAAAATAAAGGTGTTCAGCCTTTACTAGATGCAGTTGTGAACTACTTGCCAAGTCCAGTTGATATTGGTTCAATTAAAGGAACAAAAGTTGGATCAGAAGATGAAATAGAAATGAAATTTGATGATGGTTCTTCTTTTTCCGGTTTAGCATTTAAAGTTGCAAACGATCCTTTTGTAGGTTCTTTAACATTCGTTAGAATTTATTCTGGTACAATTAAGTCTGGAACTGCCGTATACAACTCTTCATCTGATAAAGAAGAAAGAGTTGGTCGTATGCTTTTAATGCATGCTAATTCAAGAGAAGATATTAAAGAGGCTAATGCAGGTGATATTGTTTCACTTGCAGGATTAAAAAATACTATGACTGGTCACACTTTATGTGACAAAGAAAATCCAGTGTTGCTAGAGCCAATGGAATTCCCAGAGCCAGTAATTGAAATTGCTGTAGAACCAAAAACAAAAGGTGACCAAGAAAAAATGGGTGAAGCTTTAGCAAGATTAGCTAAAGAGGATCCATCATTTAGAGTTTCTTCAGATGAAGAGTCAGGTCAAACAATAATTAAAGGTATGGGTGAACTTCACTTAGATATCATTGTTGATCGAATGAAAAGAGAATTTAAAGTTGAAGCAAACGTAGGTGCTCCACAAGTTGCTTACAGAGAAACTATAGAAAAATCTGCTGAGTATGAATACATACATAAAAAACAAAGTGGTGGTGCTGGTCAGTTCGCTAAAGTTAAATTATTTGTTGAACCTCAAGAACCAGGAAAAGGTAGAGAAGTTGAAAGTGCTATTAAGGGTGGAGCTATTCCTAAAGAATTTATTCCTGGTGTTGAAAAAGGTATTGAAACAGTATCTGATAGTGGAATTTTGGCAGGTTTCCCAATGATTGATTACAAAGTAACTATTGTTGATGGTTTACATCACGATGTTGACTCAAGCGTTTTAGCTTTTGAACTTGCAAGCAGGGCATGTTTTAAAGAAGCATGTACTCAAGGTGGATTAAAACTTCTAGAACCAATTATGAGAGTAGAAGTTGTTACTCCTGAAGATTATATGGGAGATGTTATTGGTGATTTAAACAGTAGAAGAGGACAAATTAGTACTCAAGAACAAAGAGGAAATGCAACTGTAATTACAGCTATGGTTCCTCTAGCAAATATGTTCGGTTACATTAATAATCTTAGATCAATGTCACAAGGAAGAGCACAATATTCAATGTTCTTTGATCATTATTCTAAAGTTCCTCAAAACGTTCAAGACGAAGTAACTAAAAAGGTAGCAGGATAATGGAAAAGCAAAATATTAGAATAAAACTAAGAGCTTATGATAATAAGGTTTTAGATGCCTCTACAGAAGAAATTGTAAACACAGTTAAAAGAACTGGGGCTACAATAAAAGGGCCAATTCCATTACCTACAAGAATTGAAAGATATACTGTATTAAGATCACCTCACATAGATAAGAAAAGTAGAGAACAATTTGAATCAAGAACACACAAAAGATTAATCGATATTATTGAACCAACACCACAAACTGTAGAAGCTTTGATGAAACTGGATTTAGCTTCTGGTGTAGATGTGGAGATAAAAATTTAATTATGAGTGAGATAGCTTTAATAGGAAAGAAAATAGGCATGACGAGAGAGTTCTATAAATCTGGTCAATTAGTTCCCGTGACTGTACTTAAGGTCGAAAAAGCTAGAGTTATTCAGGTTATTGAAGAAGAAAAAAGAGGGTACAAGGCTGTTCAGCTTGGATATGGAAAGATTAAAAATTCAAAATTAACAAAAGCAATGAAAGGTGTTTTTGCTAAAAAAAATACAGAAGCTAAGAAAAAATTAAAAGAATTTAGAGTAAATGACACTTCTGTTTACAAAGAAGGAAACGAGTTTGGTTTAGAAATATTAAAAGATATTAAATTTGTAGACACAAGATCAAAGACAATTGGTAAAGGTTTTGCAGGTGCTATGAAAAGACATAATTTTGGTGGTTTAAGAGCCAGTCATGGTGTTTCAATATCACACAGAGCACATGGCTCAACTGGACATAGTCAAGATCCAGGAAAAGTTTTTAAAGGGAAAAAAATGGCTGGCCATATGGGTGACAAGCTAAGAACAATGCAAAATATTGAAATAATAAAAACTGATTTAGAAAACGAACTTCTTTACTTAAAAGGATCAATACCTGGTTCAAAAAATTCTGAAGTAATGGTTAGAAAATCAGTAAAAAATATTAGCAAAATGACAATTGGTGAGAAACAAGCAGCTGCTGAAGAGGCTAAAAAAACACCTGAGAAAAAGAAAAAATAATGAAATTAGACAAAATTAGCATTGACGGAAAAAAAGATAGTATCGAAGTTTTAGATAAGATTTTTTCTGCTAAAATTAACCATAAATTAGTTAGCGCTGTTCTTTACAAAACAAACGCTAATTACAAAGGAAGACATGCCAAAACTAAACAACAAAATGAAGTAAAAGGACCAACTTCAAAAATATATGCTCAAAAAGGGACTGGTGGTGCAAGGCATGCTAGTAGAAAAGCTCCTATATTTGTTGGCGGAGGTATTGCTCACGGACCAAAAGGTGAATTAGCTTATAAAAAAAGAAAATTAAACAAAGCTGAGAAAAAACAAAGTGTAGCTTCACTAATTACAGAAAAAAATAATAATAAAAACTTATTAATATTAAATGACTTTAGTTCAGAAATTAAAAAAACTAAAGAGATGAACTCAATTATTAATAAACTTGAAATTACAAATTCACTGATAATTCTAGATAAAAATTCAAAAGAAAAAATCGAAAAATCAGTAAGAAATATTCCAAATGTTAAAGTTACAGATGTAAATCATTTCAGTGCTTATGACATTATTAAATTTAAAAAAGTAGTTTTCACAGAAAGCTCCGTAAAAGAACTAGAAAAGAGATATTCATAAAAATGGAAAAAATTCACTTATACGATAAAATTCTTTCTCCAGTGGTTACTGAGAAATCTACTAATTTATCTGAACTTAACAAAATTGTTTTTAAAGTTCCGGATGGAGCAAATAAGAAAAATTTAAAAAAGAATATAGAAAAAATATTTAAAGTTAATGTGACTAAGATAAATATTATAAACAAACAAAACAGAACAAAAGTTACCAGAGGTAGAAAAGTAAAAGTATCTGGTTATAAAAAAGCAATAATAACTTTAAAAAAAGGTCAAAGTATTGATCTAACAACAGGAATTTAATAAATGGCATTAAAAACTTTTAAACCATACACAAAATCTACAAGAGGCACTATTTTAGTTGATAGAACTGGCTTATGGAAAGGTAAACCATTTAAGTCATTAGTCTCTCCAAAAAATGCCATGAAAGGTAGAAATAACAATGGTCATATTACCTCTATTAATAGAGCTGGTGGACATAAAAAAATGTACAGACATGTTGATTTTTATAGAAAAAAATTCGACATGGAAGCTACAGTTGAAAGAATAGAGTATGATCCAAATAGATCATGTTACATAATGTTAGTTAAATTTGAGGATAATAAGCATGCGTACTTCTTAGCACCACAAAAAATTAAAGTTGGAGATAAAGTTGAAAGCGGTTCTAAAAAGGAAATTAAAGTAGGTAATTGTATGCCATTGCAAGACATTCCAGTGGGTATAAATATACATAATGTCGAGATACAGCCAGGTGGTGGTGGAAAAATCGCTAGAGCAGCTGGTTCATCAGTTACTATTAGTGGTCTAGATGGAAACTATAGTTTAATAAAATTAGCCTCAGGTGAAGTGAGAAAAATAGATTCTAGAGCTTTAGCTACAATTGGAATTTTAAGTAATCCAGATCAAAAAAATATCAAAATTGGAAAAGCAGGTAGATCAAGATGGTTGGGTAGAAGACCTCATACTAGAGGTGTTGTTAAAAACCCAGTTGATCACCCACATGGAGGTGGTGAAGGAAAATCTGCTGGAGGAAGACATCCAGTTTCACCTACAGGACAATCTGCTAAAGGTTTAAAAACTAGAGATAATAAGAGAACAGATAAGTTTATAGTTAAGAGAAGAAATAAGAGGAAGGATACTAAGTAATGGCCAGAGCAGTTTGGAAAGGACCGTTTGTTGAGGAAAGCTTAATGAAGAAAGTAGACAAGTATAAAGACGACCCAAAGAAAATTCCTATTAAAACTTGGTCAAGAAAATCTACAATTTTACCTGATTTTGTAGGGGTAAGTTTCCAAATTTATAATGGAAAAAAATTTATACCAATAACAGTTTCAGAAGATATGGTTGGACACAAATTGGGTGAATTTGCACCAACAAGAACATTTTTTGGTCATACACCAGCTGATAAGAAAGCTAAACCAGCAACAGCAGAGAAGAAATAATTATGGGTAAAAAAAAGAAAATTGATAAAACTACCGACAAAACAGTAAAGTCTGTTAACAACGGTATTAGATCAAGTGTTAGAAAGCTAAATCCAATACTAAAAAGCATTGTTGGCAAAAAAGTTGATGTTGCAATTAGAGATTTACAATTTTCAGAAAAGAGAGTTACTAGAGATGTTAGAAAAACTATTAGTTCAGCAGTAGCCAATGCTGAAAATAATTTTCAATACGATATTGATAAATTAATAGTTAAAGAAGCATATTGTGGAAAAAAAATAGTTATGAAAAGATTTAGACCAAGAGCCAAAGGAAGAGCAGCACCAATATTAAAACCTTGGTCAACTGTTACAATAATTTTATCAGAAGCAAAACAAATGGAGAAGCATGGGGCAAAAAGTTAATCCTGTAGGTTTTAGATTAGGTGTCAACAGAGGATGGGACTCTGTTTGGTATGCTAAGAAAAAAGATTTTGGAAATTATCTAATCGAAGATTTTAAAATTAGAGAATATATCAAGAAAAATGTAATCAACTCTGGTGTATCCAAGGTAATGATCGAAAGAACCTCTAATAAGTGTTATGTTACAATCTATACTTCTAGACCAGGATTTGTGATTGGTAAAAAAGGAAGTGATATTGACAAAATTAAAAATAATCTCTCAAAATTAACTACAAATGAAGTAAATCTAAACATAAAAGAGGTAAAAAAACCTGAGACAAATGCTTATTTAGTGGCTGAAAACATAGCTCAGCAACTGGTTAAAAGAATTTCTTATAGAAGAGCAATGAAAAGAGCAATGCAATCATGTATTAGACTTGGAGCAAAAGGAATTAAAGTTTCTGTGAGTGGAAGACTTGGTGGAAATGAAATAGCTAGAACAGAGTGGTTAAGAGATGGAAGCATTCCATCACATACTTTAAGAGCTGATATAGATTATGCTGAGGCAGAGGCTCTTACAACTTATGGAATTATTGGTATTAAAGTTTGGATATATAAAGGTGAAGTTTTTGCAAGAGAATTTAGCCAAGAGACAAACAAGGTAACACCAAAGGAAGGTAAACAATAATGCTTCAACCAGTAAGAACAAAGTGGAGAAAAGCTCATAAAGGTAGAATCCATGGGAATGCTACTAGAGCAAGTAGTATTAATTATGGTGCTTACGCATTAAAAGCTTTGCAGCCTGAAAGAGTTACTGGAAAACAAATAGAGGCTGCAAGGGTTGCATTAACAAGACACATGAAAAGACAAGGAAGAGTTTGGACAAGAATATTTCCAAATATACCAGTTTCTAAAAAACCCATTGAGGTCAGAATGGGTAAAGGGAAGGGTTCACCAGAATACTTCGCATGCAGAGTAAAACCAGGAAGAATATTGTTTGAAGTTGATGGTGTTTCTGAACAAATTGCCAAAGAGGCTTTATATAAAGCATCAGCTAAATTACCAATTAAGACTAAAACTATTAAGAGATTTGCATAATGAAAAAACAAGAAATTAAAAAATTATCAAAGGACGAAATTGTGAAGAATATTGATAAGCTTAAAAAAGATCTTTTTAATTTCAGGTTTCAAAAAATGAATTCACAAGTAACAAACCCATCTAAAATTGGGGAAACTAGAAAAACAATAGCAAGATTAAAAACAATTTTAAAAGGAAAAGCAAATGCCTAAAAAAATACTTACAGGTGTGGTTATAAGCGATAAACCAAATAAAACAGTTACTGTTATGGTAGAACGTAAATATTCTCACCCAGTTTTAAAAAAAGTAATCAAGGTTAGAAAAAACTACAACGCTCACGATGAAAATAATAAGTTCAAAACTGGTGATAAAGTTTCAATTATTGAGAGCAAACCCTTTTCAAAAAATAAAAAATTTCAAGTTATGGAGAGTACAAAGTAATGATTGGTGTTCAAACAGAATTACAAGTAGCTGACAATACTGGTGCAAAAAGAATTGAGTGCATTAAAGTTCTAGGTGGATCAAAAAGAAGATACGCTAGTATTGGTGATACCATTGTAATTGCAGTTAAAGAGGCGATACCTAAAGGAAAAGTTAAAAAAGGATCTGTTCATAAAGCTGTAGTTGTAAGGGTTAAAAAGGGAATTCACAGAAATGATGGTTCTAAAGTAAGATTTGATAATAATGCCGCTGTCTTAGTTGATGACAAAGGTGAGCCAGTGGGCACAAGAATTTTTGGTCCTGTTACTAGAGAATTAAGAAGTAGAGGTCAAATGAAAATTATTTCATTGGCACCGGAGGTTTTATAATGATTAAAAAAGGTTTGAAAGTAAGAGTTTTAACTGGAAAAGATAAAAAAAAAGAAGGTGAAGTTATTGAAATTGATAGAGTTAATAACAGAGCTAAAGTTAAAGAAATAAACATGGTTAAAAAACACGTTAAAACAACAAAAGAGAAAAAAGGTGGAATTTTTCCAAAGGAAAGCTTTATTCATATTTCTAACTTAAAACTAATTGATGAAAAAGTAGCTAAGAAAAAAGAGGCTAAAAAATAATGACACCAAGATTAAAAGAAATATTCAATAAAGAAATTCAGCCTGCATTAAAAGATCAGTTTGGTTTTAAAAATAATTATATGGCTCCAAGAATTGAGAAAGTTGTTTTAAATATGGGTCTTGGATTAGATGCTACAGATTCTAAGATTTTAAAATCATGTGAAGAAGATATGGCTAAAATTACTGGACAAAAACCAGTGACAACAAAATTTAAAAAATCAGTAGCAAATTTTAAAACCAGAAAAGGATCAAATGCCGGTTTAAAGGTAACATTAAGAAAAAATAGAATGTATGAATTCTTAGATAGATTAGTGAATATTGCATTACCAAGAATTAAAGATTTTAGAGGTTTGTCGCCAAAAGGTTTTGATAAATTTGGTAATTATACATTTGGAATTAAAGAGCATATAATTTTCCCAGAAGTAAGCTTTGATAGAGCTGACAAAGTTAGAGGTTTAGATATAGTAATAGTTATTAAAGCAATAAATAAAGAGCATAGTTTTGCATTACTAGAAAAAATGAATTTTCCATTTATTAAAAAAGGAGATAATTAAATATGGCAAAGATAAGCGCTGTTAATAAAAATAAAAAAAGAATTAAGCTTTCAGATAGGCTTTATAAGAAAAGACAAGCATTAAAGAAGATTGTAATGGATAAAAAGATTCCATTAGAAGAAAGATTTAAAGCGCAACAAAAATTATCTAAGCTGCCAAGAAACTCCGCTAAAACAAGAGTTATGAATAGATGTGAGATTACCGGAAGACCTCACGGTGTTTACAGAAAATTAAAGATTTCAAGAATTGCATTAAGACAATTAGGATTACAAGGAAAGATACCTGGCTTAGTTAAATCTAGCTGGTAGAAAGGAAAATTATGAGTTTAAGTGACCCGATAGGAGATATGATTGCAAGAGTGAAGAATGCTCAAGCAAGAAATCATAAAAAAGTAGAATTACCTTCATCAAATTTTAAAACAAAAATTGCAGATATACTCAAAAATGAAGGTTTCATAAAAGATTTTAAAGTAAGTTCTGAGGAAAAAAAACCAATATTATCATTAGAACTAAAGTATCATTCTGGAAATCCAGTTATTAGTGCTTTTGAAAGAGTGTCAAAACCTGGAAGAAGAATTTTTTCATCTGCTGATAGCTTACCTAAAATAAATAATGGCTTGGGAATTGCTATTGTTTCAACTCCAAAAGGAGTAATGACTGATATAGATGCAAGAAAACAAAAAGTTGGTGGCGAAATAATTTGTAAGGTATTTTAATGTCTAAAATAGGAAAAATTAACATATCAATCCCTGAAAAAGTAAAAGTTGCTTTAGCTGGAAATATTATAAATATAGAAGGACCTCTAGGGAAAAAATCGATCAATGTTGATCTAGATATGTTTAATTTAGACATAATTGAGGGTAAAGAAATTTCTATTAAACCAAAAAAAGTAGATCAAAACTCAAAAAGACTTTGGGGAATGAATAGAAGTTTAATCAATAATGCTGTTATTGGATCTAGCACAGGATATGAAAAAACTTTAGAATTAGTTGGTGTTGGTTATAGAGCAGCGTTAAAGGGGAATCAGTTAAATTTACAATTGGGTTATAGTCATGATATTAATTTTGATATACCAGAAGGAATCAAAATTGCTGTTGAAAAACAAACAACATTAAAAATTACAGGATCTGATAAGCAGCTAGTTGGTGAAGTTGTATCTAAAATTAAAACATTAAGAAAAATCGAACCTTATAAAGGTAAAGGTGTTCGAGAAAAGGGACAGTATGTTCTTAAAAAAGAGGGTAAGAAAAAGTAATGAAATTAAACACTAGTATCAGAAAAAGATTTAGAGTTAGCAATAAGGCTAAAAAAGTTGCTTCAAAAGATAGATTTAGATTAAGTATTTCTAGATCATCAAAAAATATTTCAGCTCAAATAATTGATGATACAAAAAACGTAACCTTGTTATCAGCTTCATCTGTTGAAAAAGATCTTAGATCAGCAGACAAAGTTAATAAAACCGAACTATCTAAACTGGTTGCTCAAAAATTAGCTAAAAAAGCTCAAGAGAAAAATATTACTAAAATTTACTTTGATAGAGGTTCTTACAAATATCACGGTAGAATTAAAGTTTTTGCAGAAACTTTAAGAGAAAACGGAATGGAATTTTAATTATGGAAAATTTAAAAGATAAAAAAACAGACGATATATTAGAAAAATTAGTCCACATAAATCGAATTACTAAAGTTGTCAAAGGTGGAAGAAGATTTGGATTTTCAGCGCTTGTAGTTGTTGGAAATCAAGCAGGTAAAATTGGTATAGCTCACGCAAAAGCTAAGCAAGTACCTGATGCTATAAAAAAAGCAAATGAGATGGCAAGAAGAAAACTTACTCATATACCATTAAGAGAAGGTAGAACGATACATCATGATGTTAAGGCAAAAGATGGCTCGGGTAGAATAGTTCTAAGAGCTGCTTCAAAAGGAACAGGTATTATTGCGGGTGGTCCTGTTAGGGCAGTGTGTGAAGTTTTAGGAGTAAAAGATATTGTTGCAAAATCTATGGGAACTTCTAACGCACATAATGTTATTAGAGCTACAATGAAAGCATTAATGAAACAAAGTTCACCAAAACAAATATCTGCAATTAGAAATAAAAAAATTTCTGAAATAATTGAAAAAAGAGGATAATGATTACTTTAAATAATAGAGAAAAAATCAATAAATCTAAATTAAGAGTTGGAAGAGGAATTGGCTCCGGTAAAGGAAAGACATCAGGTAGAGGTGTAAAAGGTCAAAAATCAAGATCTGGTGTAGCTATAAAAAGTTTTGAAGGTGGCCAAATGCCATTATACAGAAGACTTCCAAAAAGAGGTTTTAATCCAATATCAAAAGAGAATGTTGCAATTTTAAATCTAGATAAAATTCAATCTTATATAGACAAGAAAAATATCAATCCAAATGAAGTATTAAACTCTGAATTATTAAAAAAACTTAAACTAATAAATAAAAACTCAAAAAAATTAAAAATTTTAGGATTTGGGGAAGTAAAAGATAAAATCAATATTGAAGCTGACCTGGCCTCTAAATCAGCAATAGAAAAACTAGAAAAAATTGGTGGATCTATTCAATTAAAAAAATAGTTTGTTTATATGAGTGCATCATCATCAACAAATGATTTAAGAAATAGAATTATATTTACTATTTTAATATTAGCCGTTTATAGGTTTGGAACTTTTGTACCTTTACCAGGTATAGATCCTGAACAATTAAAAATCATGATGGAAGGTAATCAAAAAGGATTATTAGGCATGTTTAATGTTTTTGCAGGAGGCGCAGTTAGTAGAATGGCGATATTTGCATTAGGTATAATGCCTTACATTTCTTCTGCAATTATAGTGCAGCTTTTAACAGGGGTTTCTGATTATTTTAAAAATCTAAAAGCTCAAGGTGAGACAGGAAGAGCCAAAATTACACAAATCACTAGATATGGAACAGTATTACTTGCAACAGTTCAAGGATATGGATTATCTGTTGGCCTAGAGTCGTCGGCTGACTTAGTAATTAACCCAGGAGCTTTTTTTAAAATAACTACTGTTACAACAATTGTTGCGGGAACAATATTTTTAATGTGGCTAGGAGAACAAATTACTCAAAGAGGTATTGGTAACGGTATATCGTTAATAATTTTTGCTGGTATTGTAGCTGAAATACCAAGAGCTTTAGTTACAACTTTTGAATTAGGTAGAACCGGTGCGGTTTCAACATTTATGATCCTAGCTATATTTGTTTTATTAATAGTTACAATTCTTTTTGTAGTTTTTATGGAAAGAGCATTAAGAAAAATTATAATTAACTATCCTAAAAGACAAATGGGTAACAAAATGTATGGCGGAGAGTCATCACATTTACCTTTAAAAATAAATCAGGCTGGCGTGATTCCAGCAATTTTTGCTTCTGCACTTCTATTACTGCCAGTGACATTTTCAAATTTTTCATTTTCTAACAATGAAACATTTTTAAACTTGAGCTCTTATTTCACTCAAGGACAACCACTTTATATGCTGCTTTATGCATCTGGAATAATATTTTTTACTTTTTTTTATACATCCATAACATTCAACCCAACAGAGACTGCTGAGAATTTAAGAAAGTATGGCGGTTTTGTACCTGGAATTAGACCTGGTGAAAGCACGGCCCTATATATTCAAAATATTTCAACAAAACTAACTACGATTGGAGCTCTCTATCTAACTTTAGTTTGTTTGATGCCAGAATTTTTAATTGCAAACTATCCAATACCTTTTTATTTAGGTGGTGCATCTATATTAATTGTTGTTGTGGTAGCTATCGATACTGTAACACAAATACAAACAAGATTAATGAGTTCACAATACGAACAACTGATTAAAAAAACAAAATTTGGTAAGTAAGTGAATATAATTTTATTTGGACCTCCTGGTGCTGGAAAAGGTACTCAGTCTAAATATCTTGTAGACAAATTAAATGCTTTTCAAATTTCAACAGGTGATCTTTTAAGAGAAGAAATCAAAAAAAATTCAGATATTGGTAAAGCAATAACCAATGACATGAAGAATGGAAAATTTATAAGTGATGATATTGTTAATAAACTTATAGAAAATTTAATATCTGATCCTCAAAAAAAAAATAAATTAATCTTTGATGGATATCCTCGTTCCTTAAGTCAGGCTAAAAATTTAGAAGTGTTATTAAAAAATTCAAATCAGGGAATAGATTTAATTTTATTTCTAAACGTAGATAAAGAAACAATTCTCAAAAGACTTGAGAAAAGAAAAATTATAGAAAATAGGTCTGATGATGATACTCATACGATAGTTTCAAGGTATGAGAAATACATGGAAACAACCCAACCAGTTCTAAATTTCTACTCTGAGAATCCGAATTTTAAAGAGATTGATGGAAGCTTAGAAATTGAAGAAATAACAAGGAAAATAGACGCTTTTATCAATGTATAAGACGTTGACTTTGATTAATCTTCTTATATAAAAGGCACAATTTATCACAAAAATTATGGCTCGTATCGCAGGTATAAACATTCCACAGAATAAACTTGTTCATATAGGTTTAACTTATATTTATGGAATTGGTGATAAATTCTCTCAGCAAATTTGTTCATCTTTAGAAATTCCAAGAGCTAAAAGAGTAAATGAATTAACTGATGAAGAGATTTTAAAAATTAGAGAGTACATAGATCAAAACTTTAAAGTAGAAGGTGATTTGAGAAGAGATTATTCATTAAGCATTAAAAGATTAATCGATCTAGCTTGCTACAGAGGAACAAGACATAGAAAAAAATTACCTGTTAGAGGACAAAGAACTAGATGTAATGCTAGGACAAGAAAAGGAAAAGCAATCGCTATTGCTGGAAAAAAATTAACACCAACTAAAAAATAATTATGGCTAAGCCTGATAAGATTGATAATAAAGATCAGAAAGTAGAAAAATCTACCAAGAAAATTGTAAAAAGTTCTTATTCAAAAAAAAAGAAAGTTAAGAAAAATATTTTAAATGGAATTGCTTATGTGCAATCAACATTTAATAATACCATCATCTCTATTGCTGATACAAATGGAAATGTAATTTCATGGGCATCTGCTGGACAAAAAGGATTTAAGGGATCAAGAAAATCAACTCCTTACGCTGCTCAGATAGCAGCTGATTCTGCAGCCTCGAAAGCTCTTGAGTACGGAATGAAAACTTTATCCGTCGAAGTGAAAGGACCTGGATCAGGCAGAGAAACAGCTTTAAGAGCATTGCAAGCTAGAGGATTTAAGATTTTGTCAATCAAGGACACTACGCCTATGCCCCATAATGGAACTAGACCACCAAAGAAAAGGAGAGTTTAATGGAAGTCGAAAACGTTAATGTAAAAAATTGGAAGTCATTAATTAAGCCATCTAAATTAGATGTTCAAATTAGTGATGACTTAACTCATGCAAAAATTGTAGCTGAGCCTTTAGAAAAAGGTTACGGTTTAACATTAGGAAATTCTTTAAGAAGAATCTTGTTATCATCTATAAGAGGTGCCGCTGTTACATCTATTCAAATTGATGGAGTTTTACATGAATTCACTTCAATAAAAGGTGTTAGAGAAGATGTTACTGATATCGTTTTAAACGTAAAATCTTTAGCACTAAAAAGTAATTCAGAAGGTACAAAAAAATTAATTTTAGACGCAAAAGGACCTGGAGAAATTAAAGCTTCAGACATAACTCCAGTTGCAGACGTTGAAATTCTAAATCCCGATTTAGTTATTTGTAATTTAGATGAAAAAACTACTTTTCATATGGAGATGAATGTAAATACAGGTAAAGGATACGTTCCTGCAGAGCTAAATAAGCCTGAAGAACCACCACTGGGTCTTATAGCTATTGACTCACTTTATAGTCCAGTTAAAAAAGTTTCATATTCAGTTAGCACAGCTAGAGAAGGCAAAGCATTAGATTATGATAAATTAATTATGGAAGTTGAAACTAATGGATCAATTTCTGCTGAAGATGCTGTGGCTTATTCGGCTAGGATTTTTCAGGATCAGCTTAAAATGTTTGTAAATTTTGATGAGCCAGTTGAAGCTCCTGTAAAAGAAGTTTCTACAGAGCCAGAATTCAACAAAAACTTATTAAGAAAAGTGGATGAATTAGAATTGTCTGTTAGGTCAATGAACTGCTTAAAAAATGATAATATTATTTATATCGGTGACCTAGTTCAAAAATCTGAAGGTGAAATGTTGAGAACACCTAATTTTGGAAGAAAATCATTAAATGAAATTAAAGAAGTTTTAACAGGTATGTCTTTATATTTAGGAATGGAAATCCCTAACTGGCCACCTGACAACATTGCAGAAATGTCTAAGAAACTGGAGGAAGCAATTTAATGAGACATGGTTTAGCAAATAAGAAGTTAAATAGAACATCAGAGCACAGAAAAGCTTTACTTAAGAATATGCTTAATTCATTGATTAAATATGAGCAGATTAAAACTACTTTGCCAAAAGCTAAATTTTTAAAACCTCAAGCGGATAAAATAATAACATTAGGAAAAAAAGAAACTTTACAGACAACCAAAATGTTGGTTTCTAAACTACAAGATATTAAATCAGCTAATAAAGTTAAAAAAACACTTTCTAAAAGATATCTGAAAAGAAAAGGTGGTTACACAAGAATAATTAAAGCTGGATTTAGATATGGAGATAATGCTCCAATGGCAATAATTGAATTTGTTGATAGAGACGTTGAAGCTAAGAGAGTCGATAAACCAAAAAAAGACACAACTAAAGAATCTCCTAAAACGGAAGAGAAAAAACAAGCTACAGCTTAAATCTTAAATCATGAAAAAATCTTACATCGTTGATTCAACGTGTAATGATATGCGTTTGGATAGATGGATAAGATTAAAAATTGGAAAAATTCCACAAGGACTTGTTGAAAAATATTTAAGAATAGGAAAAATAAAGTTAAATAGAAAGAAAGTTAAAAGCTCTTTTAAAATAAAAACAAAAGATGAAATAAATATATTTAACATTGAATTTAAAGAAACAATTCAACAAAAAAAAATTAAATTTTTACCATCAAAAGAAATTGTAAAATCGAATGAAGATCAAATTATTGACAACAATAACAATTTTGTTGTTATAAATAAAGCTTCAGGCATATCGGTTCAAGGTGGAACTAAATCAAAAAAAAATCTAGTTGATATTTTTGCTAAAAGTAAAATTTTTGAAGGAACAAAACCATATTCTGTTCATAGATTGGACAAAGATACTTCTGGAGTATTTATTATGGCCAAAAATAGAGAGAGTGCTCAATTACTTACCTCTTTATTTAGATTAAGAAAAGTGCACAAGACTTATTTAGCTATCTGCCAAGGCGAAATTAATAAAAAAACTGGTGTATGGGATTATGATTTAATTAGGTATGATGGTGATAAAAAAATAGCTGAAAAAGCAAAAACATTTTTTAAAGTTATTGATAAAAATTCTGAAGCAAGTTTATTAGAATTAAAACCTATTACTGGACGAAAACATCAGTTAAGAAAACAATTATATGCAATTGGAAATCCTATATTTGGAGATACAAAATATAAATTACCAAATTCTAATAAAGGAATTAATAAAAATTTAATGTTACATTCATACCAAATTAAATTTAAAATTAATGACATAAAACATACTTATTCAGCATTGTTACCTGATTATTTTAAAAAACTTTTAAAATCTAAAAGACTTAGATTTTCAAATTTGAAATAAAATTTTTAATTAATATATCACTTAGATTAGAGTAATCTTGATCTAGAATATTTTTCAAATTAGTTACCCCTTTATTTGAAATACCACATGGTATAATTTTTTTATAATTTTCTAGATCATTATTAATATTTATTGAAAAACCATGGTAAGCAATCCATTTACTAACCCTGATACCTATTGCAGCAATTTTTTTAACCTCATTGTTATATTTATACCATACACCGATATTATCTTTATCTGGAAAAGTTTCTATTTTATAAAATTTTAAAGTTTGAATTATTGTTTTTTCGATAATTGTTATAAATTTTCTAATATCTTTTTTTTTCCTTAAATCTAAAACAAAATAACAAATTAATTGACCTGGCCCATGGTAAGTAATCTTACCACCTCTGTTTGTTTCTAATATTTTTATGGATTTATCAATAATCTCATTCTCTTTATAAGAAGTTCCTGCTGTAAAAACTTCATTATGCTCCAAAGTCCAAATTAATTCTTGCTCATTATTTTCATATAAATCCTTTAATCTTGACTCTAGTATATTAATAGCATCAAAATAATTTACTGGTTTTATTGACTTTTTGATCTCTATGCTCATTTATAATTTGTATTATCTTTATTATGTATTAATAGTGCAAATCTAAATTATAGGTAGATTTATGTCTTTAACTAAAAAAACTAAAGATAAAAAAGTAAATTTTGAGTTTAATAAAGAATATATAAGAGTTGTTAATAGCAAAATAGCTAACAATGATGCTCAATTTATCACTAATTCATTTAATGAAATGCACCCTGCTGATGCTGCAGATATTATCGAACATCTTAGCGAGGGGGATAGAGAAAGTTTAATCAAACTAAATAATTTCAAAATTGATCCGGAGGTTTTTGTTGAATTAAATGAGTCTATTCAATCAGAAATTATTACCTATTTATCTTCAGAATCTATAGTAAGTATTCTAAAAGGTTTAGAATCAGACGATGCCATATCTATATTAGAGAATGTTCCTGAAGAGGATAAAAATACAATCCTTAGCTCTTTACCCCCTAAAGATAGATTTGCTCTATTAGAAAGCTTAAGTTATCCAGAGGACACTGCTGCTAGACTTATGCAGCGTGAATTTACAGCTATACCAAGTAATTGGTCTGTAGGTCAAACTATTGACTATTTAAGAGAAAACAAAGATTTACCAGAAGAGTTTCTAGAAATTTTTATTGTCAATGAGGATTTTAAACCAATAGGTACTGTTCCTTCATCTAGAGTATTGACAACACCTCGAGACACTAAAATGGCAACAATTATGTCAGAGTCCCAATTATTAATTCCTGTTGAAATGGATAAAGAGGAAGTTGCTAACTTATTTGAAAATTACAATTTGAATTCAGCCGCTGTTGTAGACAAAAACAATAAACTAGTTGGTATGATTATGAACGATGATGTTTTAACAGTTTTGAAAGAGGAAGCTGAGGAAGATGCTTTAAGATTAGCAGGGGTAGGAGATGAAGAAATTACTGATGGAGTTGTAAAAAAAACAAAGAGAAGATTCAATTGGCTTTTACTTAATCTATTTACTGCTTTTCTAGCTACATGGTGCATTAGTTTGTTTGGAGCAACAATTGAACAAATGGTAGTATTAGCTTTCTTGATGCCTATTGTAGCTTCAATGGGTGGAAATGCTGGTATGCAAACACTTGCAGTTACTGTAAGAACTATAGCCACAAATGATTTAACTCAAAACAACTTCTCATCAAATGTATTTAAAGAATTTTCTATTGGTATTCTAAATGGAATAATATTTGCAGCAATAAGTGCTTTTATTGTTCAGATATGGTTTCAAGATAGTATTCTTTCAATGATTATAGCAATATCAATGGTGCTAACAATGATCATAGCTGGATTGTTTGGTATATTAGTTCCATTTACTCTAAAAAAAATGAATATAGATCCTGCGATTGCCTCAAGTGTTTTTGTCACAACAATTACAGATGTAATTGGTTTTGTTTCTTTTTTAGGTGTAGGAGCATATTTTTTATAAAATTACAGGTTATCAATCAATCTTACGTTATTTAAATAATAAGCAATAAATAATCTTGAATTTTTTTTTGTATTTGAAATTTTTAGATTATTTATATTTCTTAACTCTAAATAATCGATTTTAATTTTATAATTATTTTTTATTTCTTTTTTTTGAAGATTTAAAAAGCTTGAAATATTTTTTTTATTTTTAATTTTTTTTTTTATATTTGCTAATTTTTGATAAATTTTTGCTGCTATATTTAAACATGATCTATTTAATAAAAAATTTCTTGATGAAAGTGCTACATTATTTTTATCACGAATTGTTTTACAAGGAATAACCTTAATTTTGTAGATTTGTTCCAGTTGTCTTTTTACCAAATATAATTGTTGAAAATCTTTTTCTCCCATAAATATTTTTTGAGGTTTTATAATTTTAGTTAGTTTATTCATTACATCTAAAACACCTTCAAAATGACCTTTTCTAAATTTTGCACACAAAATTTTATCTTTTTTAAGTAATTTAATTTTTGATTTTTTTTTGTCTGTGTATATGTCTTTAAATTTAGGAAGATAAACAAAATCAACTTTTTTGCTTTTTTTAAGAATCTTTAAATCTTTCTTTATATTTCTCGGATAAGATTTTAAATCTTTTTTGTTATTAAATTGTTTTGGATTAACAAAAATACTTACAATTGTTTTTTTACAAAGTTTATTTGCTTTATTTATCAGTGATAAATGACCTTGATGTATGCCACCCATTGTGGGAACAAAACCAATGTCATTAAATGGCCTTAATGAATCAAATAATGATGTATTGTTTAATAAAATTTTCATTTGTATTAAAATATTTAATAAGTAAAACATTTAAATGATTAAACAAGCAATTATTCCCCTGGCTGGACTCGGAACGAGGTTACTCCCTTTAACAAGTGTTTTTTCCAAAGAGCTTTTACCCATTAATGGAAGACCTGGAATTGAATATATTCTTGATGAATGTATTGAAGCAGGTATTAAAGAAATTATATTTATTATCTCCACTAAAAAAATAATGATAAAAAAATATTTTTATAGTGATCAATTTTACAAAAGTGTTATTAAAAAAAAGAAAGACTCTAGAATAATTTACGAATATAAGAAGATATTAAAATACAAAAATAAAATTAAGTTTGTATTTCAAAACACACCAAAGGGTACAGGTGATGCTGTCCTTAAAACTCAAAAATTTATTAAAAACAAATATTTCTTAATGTTACTACCAGATGATTTAATTATTAAAAAGAATTGCTCTAAAGCGATGATTAAAGTTCATAAAAAATATCGAGCTTCAGTTATGGCTTCTATGAAAGTTAAAAAAAATAATGTTTCACGTTGGGGAATATATAAAATTAATAAAAAATTAAATAATAGAAATTTTATTATCAAAGGTGTTGTTGAAAAACCTTCTAAAAAAAAAGCACCATCAAGTAATGCTGTTATAGGAAGATATATTTTACCTCGATCAATTTTTAATAAAATTAAATGCTTGAAACCAAAAAAAGGTAAGGAGATTCATATTACTGATGCAATTCAACTATTGATAAATGATAAAGAAAAATTCATAGGTCATAATTTTGAGGGCAAGTATCTCGACTGTGGAACTATGAATGGTTACATAAATTCTTCTAAAGAAATAGGTAAATTATGAAGCTGTGTATGATTGGGACAGGCTATGTTGGTTTGGTAAGTGGTGTATGTTTCTCTGATTTAGGTAATACAGTTTATTGTGTTGATAATAATATTAATAAAATTAATTCTTTAAATAAAGGAATAGTCCCAATATATGAACCAGGTTTAGAGGAAATTTTAAAAAAAAATTACAAACAAAAAAGATTAATTTTTACAACCAACCTTAAAAAAGCAGTTTCTAATTCAGATATAATTTTTATTTGTGTAGGAACACCAACTAAAAAAAACAGCAATTCAGCTGATTTAAAGTACGTATTTAATGTTGCTCACGAGTTAAAAAAAATAATTAATAAATATAAAATAATTATAAATAAGTCTACGGTTCCAGTAACAACTGGAGATAAAGTTGAAAAAATTTTAAAAAATTTAAAAAATAAAAAACTAATTGATGTTGTTTCTAATCCAGAATTTCTTAGAGAAGGTGAAGCTATAAGAGATTTTATTTATCCTGATCGTGTAATTATTGGAACAGATAGTAAAAAAGCAAATAAAATTCTTAAGTCTCTGTATATGCCAATAATTAAAAAAACAAGTCGCTATTTTAATACCTCACGAAGAGGTGCCGAATTAATTAAATACGCATCGAACTCCTTTTTGGCAACTAAGATTTCATTTATCAATGAAATTGCAAATTTATGTGAGCAAACAGATGTAGATGTCAAAGATGTATCTTTAGGCATGGGTTCAGACCAACGTATAGGAGATAGATTTTTAAGAGCAGGACCTGCATATGGTGGATCATGTTTTCCCAAAGATACACGTGCTTTAATTGATATAGGGCAAAAATTTAAAACAAACATGTCTATTATAAAAAGTGTAGTAAATTCTAATAATTCAAGAAAACATTTGCTAATTAAAAAAGTAAAGTCAATCTTAAATGATAAATTAAAAAACAAAAAAATTACTTTTTTAGGTGTTACTTTTAAACCTAATACTGATGACATGCGTGAAGCTTCAAGTATACCAATGATTAATTATTTAAATAAAAAAAATTGTAAAATTACTTACTATGATCCATCTGGTGAGAAGATTGATTTTAAAAATTTAAAAAATGTAAGATATGTAAACAATTCAAGTACAGCATGTTTGAATGCAGATTTAATTATCCTACACACAGAATGGAATGATTTTAAATTATTAAATTTTAGAAAGTTGGTAAAAAAAAAAAATTTTAAAGTTTTTGATATGAGAAATCTCTATTCACCATCAAAAATGAAAAAATTAAATATAAAGTATTTTGGGATTGGGAGATAACTAGTTTAATTCGAATATTGCATCAACCTCAACAGTTACCCCAAGAGGCAAACTATTTGTGCTTACTGCCGCTCTAGTATGCATTCCTGCGTCTCCAAAAATAGATGCGATCAGATCCGAAGCTCCATTAATTATTTTAGGTTGTTCAGTAAAGCTATCTGTTGAATTAACAAAACCTGTTAGCTTTACACAAGATTTAATCTTTGAAAGATCTCCATTACATGCAATTTTTGCTTGAGATATAATACTTAAACCACATCTTTCAGCTGCTTTATATCCATCTTCTACTGATAAATCTTTTCCAATCTTTCCTTTTATTAAATTACCGTTTTCATCAATTGAGATTTGACCAGATATAAATAATAGATTTCCAGATATTTTTGTCGCAACATATGATCCAACAGGAGGTTTAGCTTCTGGTAATAAAATTTTAAGTTCTTCAATTTTTCTTTCAAAATTCATAATTAATTTAGTTTTTTTTAATTTTATTTTTAATCTTATTAAAAATATTTTTTGTTCCTTCTTTTATTTGCTCAGTTTTATTTGCAGAACCTACTTTTATCTTATTATTCACTTTGTTAGCACCATCTTTAATATTTTTGGCTTTACAGGTTAGATATTCTTTTGAAAGTTTTTTAATTCCTGAACAATCACTTTCATTAGCAACTAAAACACTTGAAGATAAAAGATAGAATACTAAAGCTATAAATATTTTTTTCATTTTTTTTTTTTATTTTTAGATTTTTTATTTTTATCGTATTCTCTTCTTTTCTCAATAAGGATTAATGCTTCTTCCATTGTAAGTTCTATAGGGTCTTTTTCTTCAGGAATTGTGGCGTTTAAAGATTTGTATTTTATATAAGGCCCATATTGACCCTTCATAATTCTAACTGGTTTTTTATCTTCTGGATGTTCTCCTAGGTCCTTTATGATTGAAGAAGACATTCTTCCAGGTTTTGCTTCTGCAATAAGTGTTATAGCTCTATTTAATCCAATTGAAAAAATTTCCTCTATATTTTCTATTCTAGCTGATTTATTTTCACATTTTAAATACGGTCCAAATCTACCTGTATTTAAGGTAATTTCTTTTTGATTTTCTGGATTCATCCCTAACGATTTAGGAAGTGAACACAAAAATTTAGCTTTATTTAAATCAATACTTTCCAATTCAATTCCTTTTGGAATAGAAACATTTTTTAAAAGTTCATTCACCTCAGGTTTCTTTTTTTTTGTCTTTTTTCTCTTTTTAGGTTTTTCTTCTTCAATATTTTCTTCGAGAACTTTCTCATATTGCAGATAAGGACCAAACCTTCCATTTTTTAGAAAAATATCCTTTCCATTCTCATGTTTGCCAAGAAATTTAGGCTCTGCTAGTTGTGATTGAGCAGCTGCCTTAGCTTTTGATAATGGTCTAGTAAATTTACATTCAGGATAGTTTGAGCATCCGATAAATGCTCCTCCTCTAAAACTATTTTTTAAACTCAAGGAACCTTTTTGGCATAACTGACATTTTCTAACTATCTTTCCTTCTTTATCAGTATCAAATATCAATGCTCCCAAACTTTCATTTAAAAGATCCAAAACCTCCCTGGTTCTTTTTTCTTTTACTTCTAAAACATTGCTATTAAAATCCTTCCAAAACAATTCTAGAACTTTTAACCAACTTTCTTTTCCAGAGGTTATTTCATCTAGCTGATCCTCTAATCCAGCTGTGAAATTATAATCCACGTACTTTGAAAAAAGTTTTTCCAAAAATGCAGAAATTAACTTACCTCTATCAGTTGGAAAAAATCTTTTATTAATTATTTCTGCATAACCTCTATTTGCTATTGTTGAAATTATACTTGCGTAAGTTGAGGGTCTACCAATTCCTAACTCTTCTAATTTTTTAACTAAACTAGCCTCAGAATAACGCGGGGGAGGTTGTGTAAAATGTTGTTCATCAATAAGAGCTTCTATATTAATTGGCCCTTTTGACATCTCAGGTAAAATTTGTTCATCATCATCTTTACTTTGATTTGAATAAACTTTTAAAAATCCATCAAATTTCAAAACTGATCCGCTTGATTTACATATAGTTTTACTGTCTTCAGATTCAATTGTTATTGTATTTCTATCAAATTTTGCTGTTTCCATTTGAGACGATAGAGCTCTAGACCAAATTAAAGAATATAATTTTTGCTGGTCAGAACTTAAATACTTTTTAACAGAGTCTGGATTTCTATTAATATCAGTCGGTCTTATTGCTTCATGAGCTTCCTGAGCATTTTTTGCCTTTTTCCCTGAGTAATTATTTGGATTTTCTGGCAAGTATTCATTTCCATATTCTTTTTTAATAAAATTTCTAAAATCAGATACAGCATCAGCTGATAAATTAGTTCCATCTGTTCTCATATAAGTAATTAAACCAACTGTATCTCCCTCAATTTCTATTCCTTGATAAAGTTTTTGTGCTATTTGCATTGTTCTTGATGCACCAAAACCCAATCTGCTAGAAGCAACTTGCTGAAGTGTTGAAGTAGTAAATGGCCCTGAGGGATTTCTACTAACAACTTTTGAGGAAATGTCAGTTATGTTAAATTTTTTAGTCTTAATATTGGAAATTGCCTTTTCAATTTCCTCTTTATTTTTAAACGAGAATTTTTCAATTTTTTCTCCATCAAGTTGAGAAATACTTGCTGTAATTTTACTTTTCTTTTTATCCTGAAAATTAACACTTAAAGTCCAAAATTCCTCTGGTTTGAATAATTCAATTTCATGCTCTCTTTCAGTGATCAATTTCAGCGCAACAGATTGAACTCTACCTGCTGATTTTGATCCAGGTAACTTAGTCCACAGTATTGGTGATATATTAAATCCAACCAAATAATCTAATGCTCTTCTAGCCATATATGCATCTACTAATAAAGGCTCTATCTGTCTTGGATTTTCAATACCATGTGTGACGGCTTTTTTTGTTATTTCATTAAATACCACACGTTCAATTTCTTTATCCTTTAATAGTTTTTTTTCATCTAAATATTCTTTCACATGCCATGCTATTGCTTCACCTTCACGATCTGGGTCAGTAGCAAGAATTATTTTTGAAGAGTCTTTCGCAGCATTAGTAATTTCTTTTAAATATTTTTTTGAAAAGCTATCAACTTCCCATTCCATTTTAAAATTTTGATCAGGATCAACTGATCCATTTTTTGAGGGAAGATCTCTAATATGACCATAGCTAGCTAAAACGGTATAGTTATCACCTAAATATTTATTAATTGTTTTCGCTTTAGCAGGGCTTTCAACTATGACTAGATTCATAAAATAACAAACTACTCAAAAGAGTTTGATAGTCAAATTAATAAATTTTTGTCTTAGTTTCTTCTTTATTTTTCAAGCGTTTAATATTTTCTCTGTGGGTAAAAAATATTAAAATAAACATTATTACGTAAAAAAATACATTTTCTAAATCCTCCAAAATTAAAATATAAACAGGTATAGAAAGCGATCCTATCAAAGAAGCTAAAGATGAATATTTAGAAATAAAAAAAGTTATTAACCAGCAAATACCAAATACTAAACCAAAAATAATATTTAAAGAAAAAAGTATCCCAACATATGTAGCTACACCTTTGCCACCTTTAAATTTTAACCAAACAGGAAACACATGGCCTATAAAAGCAAATAAAGCTGATATATATACTGCATCAGGAAAATTAATTTTTACGTATAAAACAGGTATTACTGCTTTTAATACATCAAGTATAAGTGTGGAATAACCAATTAGTTTATTGCCAGTTCTTAAAGCATTTGTTGCACCAATATTGCCTGAGCCTATCTCTCTAATATCTTTTTTTAAAAATATTTTAGTTAAAATTAATCCAAAAGGAATTGATCCCATTAGGTATGAGATTATACCTATTATAAAAAGTTCCATTTTTATATTTTAAATAATTCTTTACCTTTTACAAATGTATTGGTTACTTTTCCTTGAAGTTTCTTATCCTCAATTGAAGTATTTTTAGATTTAGAGATTAAATTTTCTTTTTTTACAATCCATGGTTTATTGATATCTACTATACAAAAATCCGCATCATTACCAATAGACAGGTTCCCTTTATTTATATTTAGTATTTTTGCTGGGTTAGAGGTTAAAGCCTGAATTATTGTTTCAAGTTTTACAGATCCATTATGAAATAATTCTAAACTTAAAGATAACAATGTTTCAATACCAGATGCACCTGTTGCAGCTTGCGCAAAAGTTAATCTTTTAGATTCTTCATCTTCAGGTTTATGGTCAGAAACAATTACATCAATAGTTTTATCTTTTAATCCTTGAACCAAAGCTTCTCGATCTTCTTCTCTTCTTAGTGGAGGTGACAATTTTAAAAATGTTCTAAAATCTCCAATATCATTTTCATTTAATGAGAGATTATTTATTGATACACCGCAGGTAAATTTAACATTTTGTTTACGTTCCTTAATTATATCTACAGATTTTCCAGCTGATAGTTGAGATATATGATATCGACATTTAGTTTTTTCTAAGAGAGTAAGATCTCTTTCAATTATAATTCTTTCAGCAATATCTGGTATACTTGATAAGCCTAGTTTTGTTGCAATAATACCAGAATTAATCATTCCATTTTTAGCTAAATCGTAATCTTCAGCATGTTGCATTATAAGACATCCCAAATCTTTAGCCGAATTCATAATTCTAGACATAAGTCTAGTATTTTGAATTGTTTTAACTCCATCAGTAAATGCAATAATTCCCTTTTTAGCTAGTAACCCAAATTCAGTCATATTAGTGCCATCAGTATTTTGAGTTAATGAAGCGCAAGGAAAGATGTTTATTTTAGACTTATCACGTCCTCTTCTTTTTAAAAAATCTACAATTGATACATTATCTATAATTGGATCTGTATTAGGCATGGTTACGACAGAAGTTACTCCTCCAGACAATGCTGCATTACTTAAAGTCCTGAAATTTTCTTTATATTCATATCCTGGCTCGCCTACAAAAACTCTCATATCCACTATACCAGGAAATATATATTTACCCTTTAAGTCAGTAGGTTTTTCTCTAGTTGGTAAATTGTTTTTATTTACCTTTTTTCCTATTGCTTCTATCTTTCCGTCTTCTCCAATTATTAATCCACCATTTTCGTTTATGGAATTATGAGGATCTATAATATTTGCATTTATAAAGTATTTTTTTTTCATTTATTCACAAAATATTTTTAAACATGCCATTCTTACAGCTACACCTAATTCGACTTGTTCTTTAATTACACTCTTGTTTATGTCATCAGCTAATCTTGTATCAATTTCAATTCCTCTATTCATTGGACCAGGATGCATAATTAAAGCATCTGATTTTGCATGATCAAGTTTATCTGGTGTTAATCCATAATATTCGTAGTACTCTCTGTTCGATGAAAGATATGAACTGGTCATCCTTTCATTTTGTAATCTAAGCATCATCACAATATCACAATCTTTGACGCCTTTTTTCATATCAGTAAAAGTATTTACTCCAAATTTTTCAATTTCTTTTGGCATCAGGTTAGATGGAGCAACTATATTAACCTCAGCTCCTAACATTGTAAGAAGATAAATATTTGATCTAGCTACTCTTGAATGAAGTATATCTCCACATATTGCTATTTTTAATCCTTGAATTTTTTTTTTTCGATTTCTAATTGTTAATGCATCTAATAATGCCTGGGTGGGGTGTTCGCGTCTACCATCACCAGCATTTAATACGACACAATTAACTTTTTGAGATAATAGATTACATGCACCAGAGTCTTGATGTCTGATCACAATTATATCAGGATGCATTGCATTTAAGGTCATTGCCGTATCAATCAAAGTTTCACCTTTCTTAATTGCAGAGTTACCCATATTCATTGACATAACATCCGCACCAAGTCTTTTTCCAGCAAGTTCAAATGAGCTTTGAGTTCTAGTTGATGGCTCAAAGAATAAATTTATTTGTGTTTTACCTCTTAACACGTCAATTTTTTTATTTTTACTCTGGTTTAATTTTATGAAAGCTTCTGACTCATCCAGGATATAATTAATATCATTAACTGATAAATCTTGGATACCTAACAGATGTTTTTGTGAGATTTTAATAGCTTTATTGGTTTTAATTGCCATTAAAATTAACTCTATATCTATAAAGCCCCTAAATGGCAAGGATTAATTATTTAAATAATCTATAGCTCCTTGAAGAATAAATGCAGCTGCATTTTGATCTATATTTTTTTCACGCTTAGAAACATTAACATCAAGCTGACTAGATAGATTAAATGCCCCAACAGTTGAGAGTCTTTCATCCCATAAGCAAACTTCTACATCAACATTTTGGTCTATATTTTTAGATACATCACTTACTGATTGTGCAGAAGGACCTAATGAACCATCCATGTTAATTGGATACCCAATGATAATTCCTTTAATATTGTTTTCCTCTATTATTTTTTTTAATTCGTTGATTAGATCATCATTATTGGTTTTATTGATCGTTTTAAAAGGTGTGGCTATTGACTGTTTTTCATCACAAATTGATACACCGATTCTTTTTGAACCAAGATCTAGACCAATCAATCTAGAGGTTTCAGACTGTTTTTTTTTGAATTCTTCAATAGTGATCATATTGTATATTTTAAACTTAAGTGATAGTTTGCGAAATATTTAAATACCATATGAGCATCGATCTTAAAACAATAAAGCACATATCTAAACTATCAAGAATTTCTGTAGATGAGAAAAAAGCAGAGAAACTTGCAGGAGATTTAAATTCAATTTTCGATTTTATTGAAAAACTTAACGAATTAAAAACTGACAATGTTGATCCATTAACTTCTGTTGCTGAAACAACTCTAAAACTAAGGTCAGATGAAGTAAAAAGCAAAAACTTAAGAGATCAAGTAATAAAAAATTCTCCTAAGGAAAACGAAGATTATTTTGTAGTACCAAAGGTAATTGAATAATGTCAGATATAACTAAACAATCATTATCTGAGTTAGTAGAAAATATAAAAAGTAAAAAACTTTCCTCAAGTGAAGTTACTAAAGCATTTGTTGAAAGATCAGAAAAATCAAAAGAATTAAATGCATATATAACTGAAGATTATGCAAATGCTTTAAATAAAGCAAAAAAATTTGATGAAAAACCTAATCTTGATTTGAAATTACCTGGCATACCAATGGCTGTAAAAGATTTATTTTGTACAAGAGATTTAAAAACTACTGCAGGCAGTAAGATTTTAAATAACTTTGTTCCAACTTACGAGTCAACTGTTACACAAAACATTTGGAATGAAGGAGCTATCCTAATGGGTAAATTAAATTGTGATGAATTTGCAATGGGTTCATCTAATGAAACTAGTTTTTTTGGTAATGTACAAAACCCAATTGATAAAAATTTAGTTCCAGGAGGATCCTCTGGTGGATCGTCTTCTGCTGTAGCAGCTCAATTAACACCAATAACTATTGGAACAGATACAGGTGGATCTATAAGACAGCCTGCTTCATTTACTGGAACTGTCGGATTAAAACCCACTTATGGTAGTTGCTCTAGATATGGAATTGTAGCATTTGCATCATCCCTAGATCAAGCTGGTCCAATGGCACAAAATGTTAAAGATTGTGCATTGTTACAGCAAGTTATTAGCACTTATGATGAAAAAGATTCTACTTCAATAGATTTTAAAAGAAATGAGTACAGCAAAGAATTAACAAAAGATATCAAAGGTAAAAAAATAGGAATACCCAAAGAATATAGAGTAGATGGCATGCCTAAAGAAATAGAAGAACTATGGAAAAAAGGTATTGAATATGCAAAAGATTGTGGTGCTGAGATTATCGATATATCTCTACCTCATACTAATTATGCACTACCAACTTATTACATCGTAGCACCAGCAGAGGCCTCATCTAATTTGGCTAGATACGACGGTGTAAAGTACGGATTTAGAGCTGAAGGAGAAAATCTTATTGATATGTATGAAAAAACTAGATCTGAAGGATTTGGTGCTGAGGTTCAAAGAAGAATAATGATTGGAACTTATGTTTTATCTTCAGGATATTATGATGCTTATTATCTTAAAGCACAAAAGGTAAGAAAACTTATTAAAAATGATTTTGATGATGCTTATAAAAAAGTTGATGCAATTCTAACCCCATCCACTCCAAGTTCAGCTTTTAAAATTGGTGAAAAAACAAATGATCCGGTTTCAATGTATTTAAATGATATTTTTACTGTTCCTGTAAATTTAGCAGGTTTACCTGGAATTTCTATACCTGCAGGCCATGATGCTAAAGGATATCCATTAGGATTACAGATAATTGGTAAAGCCTTTGATGAACAAAATATTTTAAATATTGCATATGCTATGGAAGAAAAAATTAATTTTAAAAACAATATTACTGATTGGTGGATTAAGTGATTAAGAACAAATCTGAATATCTAATTAATAGACATGATAATCAATATGAAGTTGTCATTGGTTTAGAAGTTCATGCACAAGTTACATCGGAGTCAAAATTATTCTCGACATCAGCGACCAAATTCGGAGCTGAACCAAATACCCAAGTAAGTTTAGTTGATGCAGCATTTCCAGGAATGTTGCCGGTAATAAACGAGTATTGCGTTAAACAAGCTATCAAAACAGGAATTGGTTTAAAAGCTAAGATCAATAAGAGATCTGTCTTTGATAGAAAAAATTATTTTTATGCAGACTTACCTCAGGGATATCAAATCTCACAATTCAAAGATCCAATTGTAGGTGAGGGTAAAGTAATACTTGATATGCCAGATGGTCAAAAAGAGGTAGGTATAGAAAGATTACACTTGGAGCAAGATGCCGGTAAAAGCATTCATGATTTAGACCCTAAAAATACGTTTGTAGATTTAAATAGATCAGGTGTGGCTTTAATGGAAATTGTAAGTAAACCTGACCTAAGGTCCCCAGATGAAGTAAATGCATATATTAAAAAATTAAGATCTATAATGAGATATTTAGGCACCTGTGATGGAAACATGCAGGAAGGATCTTTAAGAGCCGATGTAAATGTATCTGTTAGAAAAAAAGGTTCAAAAGATTTTGGAACTCGATGTGAGATCAAAAATGTTAACTCAATAAAATTTATGCAGATGGCAATTGAATACGAAGCTAATAGACAAGTTGATTTAATTGAGGATGGTCAAACGATTGATCAAGAAACAAGACTTTTTGATACTAAAAAGAATGAAACTAGATCAATGAGATCAAAAGAAGATGCTCATGATTATAGATATTTTCCAGATCCAGACTTATTGCCATTAGAAGTTTCAGATGATTTTATTGAAAACTTAAAATCAGAAATCCCAGAGCTACCAGATGAAAAGAAAAAAAGATTTATAGAAAAATTCAAGTTATCTCCTTATGAAGCAAACATTTTAGTTTCTGATATTGAAACATCAAATTACTTTGAAAATGTAATTAAGAAGTCTGATGTAAAACTTGCAACAAATTGGATAATCGGTGAATTATTTGCAGCGTTAAATGAAAAAAATTTAGAAATAACTGAAAGCCCTATTAGCGCAGGCAACTTATCAAAATTAATTAATTTAATTAAAGACGGAACAATTTCTGGAAAAATTGCAAAAACAGTTTTTGAACAAATGATGGAAGGCGACAAAGATCCTAAGAAAATTGTTGAAGAAAAAGGTTTAAAACAAGAGAGTGATCCAAAAGCACTTGAGGCACTGATAGATAAGGTTATTGATGATAACAGAGACAAAGCTACCGAATATAAATCAGGTAAAGTTAAATTATTTGGTTTCTTTGTAGGTCAAGTAATGAAAGTTTCTGGTGGAAAAGCAAATCCTCAATTAGTTAATGAGATTTTAAAGAAAAAACTTTAGAATTTATGGGTTCAGACCTAAATATAACTAAAGAACTCCAAGAGTATATTTTAAGTCATGGATTTAATTTACATCCAGTCCAAAAAGAAATAATTGATTACAACACTTCTCTTGGTGATATCAAAAGAATGCAAATCTCAATTTCACAAAGTCAATTTCTGCATTTAATAATAAAAATTTCAAATATCAAAAAAATTTTAGAGATAGGTACATTTACAGGATTAAGTACGTTATCTATGGCTTTGGCATTATCAGATGACGGCAAAATAATTGCTTTAGATAAAAATGAAGAAACGAATAAAGTTGCAATAGATTTTTTTAAAAAAGCTAATCAAGATCATAAAATAAAAACATTAATTAAACCTGCTTTAGAAAGTTTAGATGAAATTAAAAATGAAAAATTTGATTTAGTTTTTATTGATGCTGATAAAATGAATTATATTGAATACTATGAACGATCTTTACAATTATTGAACAAAAATGGTCTAATTATCATTGATAATGTTTTATGGTATGGAGAAGTTGTGAATGAAAACAATAATGATAAATTTACTAAAAATATTAAAGAGTTTAATAGTCATATCTCAAAGGATACAAGGGTTGAAAAGTTAATAATTCCTCTTGGTGATGGTATGACTATTTGTAGAAAATTATAATGTTTGAAGTAGTTGGTTTTTATAAATTTGCCAAAATTTCTTATCTAAAGAAAAATCAAAAAGTTTTATTAGAAACTTTAAAAAAGAAAAACATTAGAGGTACGATAATTATCTCTAAAGAAGGGTTAAATGGAACTATCTCTGGTAAAGCTGCAGACATTAAATTCACAATTAACAATTTAAAAAGAGCTTTTAAATTTAAAGAATTTAACAGCAGTAATATGTCTAAAAGTTTATTCCAACCATTTCATAAACCTAAAGTGAAAATCAAAAACGAGGTTGTTCCTATGAATTTAATTTTAAACAAAAGAATAAAGAAAAAGGATAGCCATGTAGATCCAATCAAATGGAATAAGCTGATTAAAGAAAAGGATACAGTTCTTATAGATGTAAGAAAACCATTTGAGTATGATGTTGGAACATTTAAGGGAGCAATCAATCCTGATGTTGATAACTTTAGAGATTTTCCAAAATATCTAAAAAAATTAAAAAAAAATCAACCTATAGCTATGTTTTGTACTGGTGGAATTCGTTGTGAAAAGGCATCTGTATATTTGGAGAATAAAGGGTTTAATAACATTTATCAGTTAAATGGTGGAATCTTAAATTATCTTAAAAAAACAAATAAAAAAAAAAGTTTATGGAAAGGTGAATGCTTTGTTTTTGATAACAGAATTAGTTTAAAACATGGTCTAAAAGTTGGTTCTTATTCAATGTGTAGCGGTTGTAGGAAGCCTGTATCTTGTAAGGATAAAAAATCAAAAAAATATGAAGAGGGTGTTTCATGTCCAAATTGTCACGACAATCTGACAGATCATCAAAAATCAAGATTTAGGATGAGACAAAAACAAATTAATCTTGCTAAAGAAGCAGGAAAAAGACATATCTTCCAAAAAGAGTATTAACAAATCTTAAATTAATGAATTTATTAAAAGATGAAGTTTCGTTGTTAGTAAGAAAACTTGCTGTACCAGCAAGTGTAGGAACCTTATTCCAAACACTTTATACAATCGTAGATACTTTTTATGCAGGAAAAATATCGCCAGAAGCCTTATCTGCTTTGAGCAAGTCTTTTCCGATATATTTTTTGATTATTGCGACATCCATTGGAGTTACCGTAGCAGGAACATCATTGATTGGCAGTAGTATCGGAGAAAAAAACGAAAAAAATGTTTTAAGTTATTTTGGAAATGTAATAATTTATTCAATTATAATCTCGATAGTTGTATCTATTTTAGGATTTTCTTTTGGTGAAAAGATATTCTTATTAATGAATTCCTCTCAAGAAGTAACGATTCTTGGAATCGAATATATAAATGTAATTTTTTTAGGTACGATATTATTTATTTTAGTAGTAGCATTAAATTCATTCTTACATGCAGAAGGAGATACTAAAACTTACAGAAACGTTCTAATATTTTCTTTTTTCTTAAACATTATTTTAAATCCAATTTTTATATTTGGTTTTTTATTTATTCCACCATTAGGAATAACTGGTATTGGGATAGCAACTTTAATTGCTCAATTTGTATCTTTGTTAGTTATTTTGATAAAAATATTAAATAATAAAAGAATTAAACAAATAACTTTAGACCATTTCAAAGCTAAATTTTTTTTCTTAAAAAACATTTTTTTTCAATCAATGCCAATTACAATTGCTATATTAGGGTATTCTATTGCCGCAACAATTGTTTTTACATATGTTGGGTTATTTGGAGAATATGCTGTAGCAGGGTATGGATCTGCCACAAGAATTGAGCAAGTAGTTTTGCTACCAATATTAGGAATTAATACAGCAATAATTTCTATAATAGCGCAAAATATTGGTGCAAAATATTACGATAGAGTGGAGCAATCCTACTTTACCTCAATAAAATACGGTCTATTTATAATGTTAATCGCAGGTGTAGTTATTTTTATAAGTGCTGACATTGTTCCTAAATTCTTTTCTTCAAACCCTGATGTAATTATGCATGGCTCGATGTACCTTAAGATTTCTGCATTTATTTTACCTGCTTATCCAATATTTTTCTTATCAAATGGATTTTTTATGGCTTTAAAAAAATCTGAAAAAGCCATGGTTAATAATATTGCCAGAAATGTTATAGTACCAATTTTATCCTTTTACATTGCAAAGTATTTAAATGCAGATTTTAACACTTTTTTTTACATTTGGGCTATCTTTCAATGGTTGATATCGTTGATGTTACTATTTTATGTTAAATATTATATTAAACATAAATTAGTTAATATTTAATATTTTTTAAAAATGTTTTTTACAAAAAGGAAAGCGATAATATTAATTATAATCTGTTCGATTTTTTTTATTCTCACATATAACGATGTTAGGTCTGAAGAGATTAAAGAAATTTCTGGAAATGCTCAAATTATTGATGGTGATACAATAAAAATAAATTCAAAAAAGATAAGATTGCATGGAATTGATGCACCTGAATTTAAGCAAATGTGTAAAAAACCATATTTAACAATAATTTTTTTTACTTTTACTAAAGATTATCCATGTGGAAAAATTTCAACTCAAAAATTAAAAAAAAAAATAAATAACAAAGTAATAACTTGTAAAATTTTGGATATTGATAGATATAAAAGATTAATTGGAGAGTGCTATAAAAGAAATTTAAATCTGAATTCTTGGCTAGTTTCAAACGGTTATGCAGTAGCTTATAGAAAATACTCAAAAAAATATATATCAAACGAAATTAATGCTAAAAATGAAAAAAAAGGCCTTTGGCAAGGTAAATTTGAAATGCCATGGGACTTTAGAAGAAAAAAATAAGTTTATAATCTTGAAGCACAGTCTTCAATCCATGAGAAAAGGTGTTCAGCAAAAGATCTTCTAACAAACAGATTTAAAATATTTTCATCTTTATGTTGCAGAATTACATCTACATGATTTAAAACTGTCTGAGTTGTTGATCCTTTTTTTTCTTTAAATTCATTAAAATTAAAGGGAGATCCTGCTGAAAAAATTTCATAGACATTTTCACCTTTAAGTTCTAATTGAACAAATTGATCTGTTACATCTATAGCAGCACCTAAATTTGTTTTTGAAATACTATTAAATAACATTTCATATAGATCGGATTTATTTGTGTCTTTACTTGCCAGCTCATTTGAGATTATCATCCATTCGTCTGGGCTAAGCCATATTGCTGTTAATTTATCACTTGTTGTTGAAGTGTTTGCTTCTGTAGGTAAGATCATGTTAAGATTTTTACCAACATTTGTTAAAAATTCTCTTTTTTTACCTCTCAAATTAATTTTTATTACTGGAGAGATTTCCTTTACAGAAATACTTTCGTGCTTAATTTCATTTTTAATAACTGAATTATAGTTAAGCATTTAACCTCTCATTTTTCTCATCATAAAATACTGGATTCGCAACAGTGACATTAATATTTTTATTTTCCATGGGCACAAAAAGTTTTTTTCCCATCATATCTTTTCCACCTCTAACTACTGCAAGTGCTATTGATTTCTTTAGGTTTGGACTGAAATAACTTGAAGTTACATGTCCAAGCATTTCTACTGGACTTTGATTTAACTCAGAAACTATTTGTGCTCCTTCTTCTAAAACAATATTTGGATCATCAGTTAATAAACCTATTAATTGCTTTCTATCTTCTCTCATTGTATCAGATCTATAAAGAGATCTTTTTCCTATGAAATCGTATTTCTTCTTACTTACTATCCAATCCATTTGAAGATCGATAGGAGTCATTGTTCCATCTGTATCTTGTCCTACAATTATGAAACCTTTTTCTGCTCTTAATAAGTGCATTGTTTCAGTTCCATAAGGCGTAATGTTAAACTCTCGACCTGCTTCTATGCACTTTTCCCATAAATAAATATTCTGCCCACTCATCATCACTTAATTCTGTTGGTTGTTTAGGTCTCTCGATATGAGCTTCACCACCAGCCTTAAATTCTTGCTGATCTCGTTCTCCACAGTATGGACAGTTTATTAAAAACATTAATGAGCAACTGCTGCAGCACCATGCTCATCAACAAGGTCTCCGCTTACAAATCTATTTAAATTAAATGCAGCATTAAGTTTGTGGGGTTCATCGTTTGCAATAGTGTGAGCAAATAAATCTCCTGATCCAGGAGTTGCTTTAAATCCTCCAGTACCCCAACCACAATTAAAGTATAATCCTTTAATGGAAGTTTTACTTAAAATTGGACTAGCGTCAGGACAAATATCTACTATTCCTCCCCACTGTCTTAACATTCTCATTCTACTGAAAATTGGATATAATTCTAAAATAGCATTTAGTGTTCCTTCAACTATTTGATGACTACCTTTTTGAGTATAAGAAACATAATCATCTGTTCCAGCACCAATGACTAATTCTCCTTTGTCAGATTGACTAACATAAGCATGTACTGCATTAGACATTACAACTGTATCAATAATTGGTTTTACAGGTTCAGAAACTAAAGCCTGTAAAGGTTTACTTTCAAGTGGAAGTCTTAGACCAGCCATATTAGCTATTACACTAGAATGACCAGCTGCAACTACACCAACTTTCTTAGTTTTTATAAATCCTTTTGTTGTTTCTATTCCTTCAACACTATCTCCATTTCTTTTTATTCCTTTAACTTCACAATTTTGAATAATATCAACACCCATTGCATCAGCTCCTCTTGCATATCCCCAAGCAACTGCATCGTGTCTTGCTGTACCAGCTCTTCGTTGTAAAGTTCCTCCTAAAACAGGATATCTAATATCTGGTGATGTATTTATAATTGGACAAAACTTTTTTACCTCTTCGGTACTTAAGTAAACCGCATCAATTCCATTTAGTCTATTTGCATGTGTTCTTCTTTTTAAATCTCTAACATCTTGTAAATTATGTGCAAGATTCATTACGCCTCTTTGACTAAACATTACATTGTAGTTTAATTCTTGAGATAAACCTTCCCAAATTTTTAACGCATGATCATATAAACCCGCACTGGCGTCCCATAAATAATTTGATCTAATTATAGTAGTATTACGACCAGTATTTCCACCACCAATCCAACCTTTCTCGACTACAGCAATATTATTCATGTTGTGTTTTTTTGCTAAATAATAGGCTGTTGCTAATCCGTGGCCACCACCACCAACAATTATTGCATCGTACTCTTTTTTAGGAGCAGGATCTTTCCATGCTCTTTGCCAATTTTCATGATATGAAATAGCATTTTTAATTAACGAAAATACTGAGTACTTATTTCTCATAATAATTGAATAATTACTTTATATATATTGAATTTTCAATACAATCGCTTAATACACAATGTCATACGGAAGAGTGGGTGAGAGGCTGAAACCAGTCGTTTGCTAAATGACCGTGCGAGGAAACTTGTACCGAGGGTTCGAATCCCTCCTCTTCCGCCACTAAAATAGAGGCTGATCTTTAAAAAAGTTTATCATTGGTACAGGCCGTTGTTCCAAAATATATCTATATACATTATAATTTTCCATAACACGTTGTACGTAATTTCTTGTTTCTCTAAATTTAATTAATTCAACCCAATCAACATAATCAACTTGTTTTTTTTGTGGATCTTTATTTATTTTTTTCCAATATTTAACTCTGTTGGGTCCAGCATTATAAGCAGCAACTGCAAAAGGGTATGCGCCATCGTATTGTAGAATTAAACCTGCAATATAATGTGAGCCTAAATTAATATTATATTCTGGATCAGTGGTTAATCTTGATTTTGAATAAGGAAGTTTGGCTTGTTTTGAAACTAATTTTGCTGTGTAGGGCATCAATTGCATTAATCCTTTTGCACCAGCATGACTATTAGCTTCCAAATCAAATTCACTTTCTTGTCTAATTATAGATAAGATCAAAGCACTTTCTGGAATTTTTCTTTTATTAATATATTTAGGAGTACTAATTATTGGATAATTGTATTTATTATGAAATCTTTTTTGATAAGACGCAATTTTTGAAACCTGAATAGCAAAGTCATATCTGTTTATGCTTGTAGCTAATTCTGCAGCCAAAACTTCACTGCCCTTAGCTATATTGTCGTTAGCTAAATGCCTTAAAATATGTTTTGTATATTTGTCTTTCTTTAATTCATCTAGAAGATAAGAAATTTTTACAAGCTCTTTATTAAAAAATTGAATTCTATATTTTGGATCAATTTCCATATCTTTTTCTAACTCAAATTTTCCATTTGGATTTAATTTTAAAAAAGCTAGCTGACCATAGTAAGTAGTAAGATATTTTGTGGCTTCTCTGTACCAATTATTTGATTGCTCTCTTTCGCCTATTTTCTCATATGCTCTCCCAAGCCAATAGGCACCTCTAGACAAACTTATTGGATAACTAACATTTTCATAAAAATTTCTAAAATGATTTTTAGCAGTTATTGGATCATTTAAAAAACTTAAAGCTATCCATCCACTCATCCATTCAGCAGCTGCATATTCAGCTCCTTCAGTCATTCCATGATTACTTGAAATTTTATATGAAATTTCATATTTCTTTTTATAAAGCAATGCTCTTGAGATAATTTCTCTTTCTTTCCACCATTTGTCAGGCCTAACTAAATACTCTTTATCATTTCTTATTTTTAATAAGATTTCTGTTGAAGAATCTACACGTCCTTTTTTTCTTCTCCATTTCAATCGGTCATAGTTTAAACCAGCATCATTCTTAAATTTTTGAGGAACATTTGCTATAGCTTGGTCAACCCCATAACCTTTGGTCATTAAAAGATGTCTTGCATTATATAAAAGTTCGTAATCTTTTGGCAGATACCTTATTAACCTTCGTAAATCCCAATGATCCCCATTCCAAGCTAAATAATCAGCTCGTTTAATATAGTCATCAGCATTTAAATATTTTTTATATTTTTTTCTAAAATATTTTAATTCATTTTTGGATAAATCTGCTGTAACCCAACCTTCTTTAATTAGTTTTGTACCTTTATTTTTGTCTCCAATTAAAATATGACTTTCTCCAAGTATCATTTTTCCATAACCACTTAATGGATCATTTTCACCAAACCATTTTATTATTTTTTTAGGTGAAACACTCTCCGTGGATAGTTTATGCTCAGCAAGATATTTAACTCTGCTTATTCTAGGATAATCTGGATTTTTATTTAAAAAAACTTGATAATCGTAAAAAGACGCCTGGTTACCTGACGTTAAAAGATGTCTCCATTGTATAAAATTATAAATAGAGTTATCTTTTGCTTTTTTTGCTATTTTAAGTGCAGATGACCATTTGCTTTTTTGCATTTCTGAAATGGCCTTTTTAGCTAGCCCAAAGTCTTTTTTGCTATAATATCTTGAAATCTTAATATTTTTAGCTGTGCTAGTGCCAGCTATAGTTGGTTTTTTCTTCGGTATTTTAAAACTTAATTTTTTTTCTTTTAAAACCAACTCTTTTTTAACAATCACTTCTTCGATTTTAATTTCTTTGGTTTTCTTGGGCTTCTTTAATGGCTTAAGGATATTTATAGATATTTTCTTTTGAATTTCTTCTTTGCTTAAAACAGGTTTTTTTAAAGGTACAACTGAATTGATTTCAGCAAAGAGATTATTTGAAAATATTAATATTGATACGATGTAACCTAAAAATAATATTTTTTTGAGCATAATCTTTTAGTATATGAATCTTTAAACTATGTTATAAGTATTTATGTTTAAAGGATCAAATGTTGCTTTAATTACACCATTTAAAAATAATGGTCTAGATGAGGAAGCATATATAAAATTAATCCATTTCCACATTGATAATGGTACCAATGGTCTTGTACCAGCTGGTACAACAGGTGAATCTCCTACGTTAAGTCATGATGAGCATCAAAGAGTAATAGATTTATGCATAAAAGAAAGTAATGGAAAAATTCCAGTTATTGCTGGTACAGGCTCAAACTCAACAGAGGAGGCGATTTCTTTAACCACACATGCAGAAAAAGCAGGAGCTAGTGGTGCTTTGATAGTTACACCTTATTACAACAAACCAACCCAAGAGGGCTTGTATCAACATTATAAAGCAATTAATGACAAGTGTGGTCTCCCAATTATAATTTATAATATTCCTGGTAGATCTGTGATTGATATGTCAGTGGATACAATGGCTAGACTGTATGAATTAAAAAATATAGTAGGTGTTAAAGATGCAACAGGTGATTTAGATAGAGTTAATCAGACACTTGAAAAAATGGGTAAAGATTTTATTCAATTAACAGGTAATGATGATAATGCTTTTGAATTTAATAAACGTGGGGGTGTAGGAACTATCAGTGTAACCGCTAATATTGCACCTAAGCTTTGTTCAGATTTTCAAAAATTTTCCAAATCAGACACTGATAATGAAATGCAAGAAGCAGAAAGATTAGATAAAATATTACAACCAGTTCATCACTCAATGTTTGTTGAGAGCAATCCTAGTCCTGTAAAATTTGCTGCAAAACTTTTAGGACTTTGTGATGATAATGTAAGACTGCCACTTGTAAAAGTAACAGACACAACAAAAGAAATTGTAAAAAATGCTCTTCAGTCTGCTAAGTTAATTTAATGAACAAAAAAACCAATCCTGGTTTGAAAATCATTTGTTTAAATAGAAAAGCTAGTTTTAACTATTTTTTTGAAGATCTTTTTGAAGCTGGAATTGTTTTAAAAGGATCAGAGATTAAATCAGTAAGAGAGGGCAAGGTGAATATCGCTGAGTCTTATGCTGTTGAAAAGGGAGGTGAAATTGTTTTAATTAATTCACATATATCTCCATACAAGCAAGCCAGTTATTCTAATCATAATCCAACGGATGATAGAAAATTACTTCTTAATAAAAAAGAAATAAATAAATTAATAGGTAAAATGCAAAGAGATGGTTTCACATTAGTTCCGACAAAAATGTATTTTAAAAAAGGAAAGGCCAAAATAGAATTAGCAGTTGCTAAAGGAAAAAAGCAATATGATAAAAGAGCAACAAAAAAGAGTAGAGATTGGAACCGTGAAAAGGCAAGATATATTAGAAAATCAAGCTAAAATTGTTTTTTTAGGAATAGGTTCAAATTTAGGTTTAAGAAAAACAAATATAGAAAAAGCAAAATTTTTATTAGTAGAACATGATTTAGATTTTCTTTCGGTATCCAGTTATTATGAAACCCCTTCCTGGCCTGATCCAAGAAAACCTAGGTTCTTAAATATAATTTTAAAATTAAAATGCTATTACAGTCCTCAAGAACTATTAAAAATTTGCAAGACTATAGAAATTCAATTAGGTAGAAAAAAAGCAAAAAAAAATGCTCCTCGTACATGTGATTTAGATATAATCGATTTTAATAAATTGGTATCAACCAAAAATTCTAAAATTAACTTGCCTCACAAAATGATGCACAAAAGAAACTTTGTATTATTTCCATTATTTGAGATTCAAAAGAATTGGATCCACCCTGATAAACAAATTGATGTTAAAACCTTGATTTCTCTACTTCCTGATAGAGACATTAGATCTATTAAACAAATTTGATTTAGTGGTATAATATTAATTATGCTTAATTCAAATGAACTTATAAATAAAGTTAAGAATTATAATAAATTTCTTAATCCTGAAAAATTAGATAAAGCATATAATTTTGCTGTTAAAGCACATAAGAGTCAAAAAAGAGCCTCGGGTGATCCTTATTCTGTTCACCCAATTGAGGTTGCAAATATTTTAACTGAATTAAAATTAGATAGCGCTACAATTACAACAGGTCTATTGCATGACACCATAGAAGACACTTTTGCAACGTATGAAACTATCAAACAAGAATTTGGAGATGAGGTTGCTGATTTAGTAGATGGTGTAACTAAAATTTCAGCATTTGAAAATTCAGCTGGAGCTAATTCTAAAGTTGAAAATTTTAGAAAATTAATTTTAGCAACATCAAAAGACATCAGAGTTCTGTTAGTGAAAATTGCTGATCGATTACATAATATGAGGACGATTAAAGCAATCACAAAAGAAGAAAAAAGAAAAAGGATAGCTCAAGAAACTATGGAAATTTATGCCCCATTAGCTGATAGAATGGGAATGCATAGAATAAGAGACGAACTTGAGGATTTATCTTTTGAAATTTTAAATAATGAAGGAAGAAAATTAATAAAAAAAAGACTTGATGAAATAAAATTGGATAGGAAAGATTTATTTGAAGAACAATCTTTTGAGTTAAGTGAAATATTGAATGATAATGAAATTAATGCAGAGATTCATGGAAGAGAAAAAACACCTTTTTCAATTTGGAGAAAAGTACAAAAAAAAAGAGTTTCTCTTGAACAAATAACAGACATTATTGGATTTAGAATAATTTTAAAAAATGTAGACGATTGTTACAAAACTCTTGGTATTTTTCATAAAAAATGGAATTGTATACCGGGAAAATTTAAAGATTATATTTCATCTCCAAAAATCAATGGTTATAAATCTATTCATACATCTGTAATTGGTTCGAATAAAAAACCAATAGAAATTCAAATTAGAACACACGAAATGCATGAATTTGCAGAAAGAGGTGTCGCATCTCATTGGCAGTATAAATCTTCAGAAAAATTTAATTCATTAAGTTGGAAGGAGTATGATTGGTTAAAAGATCTTGTTGAGATTATAGAAAAAAATGAAAATCCCGAAGATTCATACGAATATACAAAACTACAAATGTTTCAAGAAAACGTATTTTGTTTTACACCAAAAGGTTCAGTTATAAAATTACCTAAAGACGCAACTGCTATAGATTTTGCATATGCTGTTCATACTAAAATTGGTAATTCAGCAATTGGTTGCGAAATTAATGGAAACAAAAGTGAATTACAAACTATTTTAAGAAATGGTGATCGAGTAAATATCATAATATCTAAAAATAATTCACCGTCACTTCACTGGATACCAACAACTAAAACAGGTAAAGCTAGAGCAGCAATAAGAAGATATTGGCATGATAAAGGAGAGCAAAAAGAGGAAAAAACAAAAAAATACAATACCACTCTATGGATGTCATTACCTGATAAGCCAGGTCAATTAGGAGATATAAGTTCACTCATAGGAAGCCATAAATTAAATATATCAGGCTTAGAAATGGTTGGTAAAAATCCCAATTATATTAATTTTAAATTTAAATTAATTATCAGAAACCTTAAGAATTTTACTAATTTTATTGCAGAGCTAAAACAAAAGAGTATAAAATTTAAGATAATTAGACACGAAGAAAAAAGAAATGCTTTCACCCAAAAAATCCTTAAATATTTTAAAAAAAACTAATGCATTATTAGAAGGTCATTTTGTTCTATCCTCAGGTCTACATTCTTCAAAATATATTCAGTGTGCAAAACTTTTAAGTTTCCCTCATTTAGGTGATAAAATTTGTAAATCTTTAGCAAATAAAATTAAAAAAAAATTTAAAAAAATTGATTTAATATTAGCCCCTGCAATGGGAGGAGTAATCATTGGATATGAAATTGGAAAATTGCTAAAAAAAGAAACAATCTTTTGTGAAAGAGTAAATGGTAAATTTACTCTGAGAAGAGGATTCTATATTAAAAAAGGAGCAAGAGTATTAATTATAGAAGATGTAATCACTACAGGAAAATCAAGTTTAGAGTGTGTAAAGTTGATTAAAAAATCAAAAGCAAAATTAATTGGATTTGCATCTATTATTGATCGATCAACCAAACAATCTTTAAAAATAAAAACTGGAATAACATCTCATTTAAAAATTGATGTTCCAACTTATAAGGCAAATAAATTACCATCAGAACTTAAATCTATACCAATAACAACCCCAGGAAGCAGATTTATTAAGTGAAAAGGTTAGGTGTAAATATAGATCATATTGCAACTTTACGAAACGCTCGTGGAGAGAAACATCCTGATCCATTATACGCAGCTAAAAAAGTTATTAGTTATGGAGCTGATTCTGTAACAATTCATTTAAGAGAAGATAGAAGACATATTAATGATATTGATGCAAAAAAAATCTGTGTTTTAAGAAATGTGCCTGTAAATCTTGAAATTTCTATGAACAAAGAAATTGTTAATAAAGCACTTACGATAAAACCAAGTTTTATTTGTTTAGTTCCAGAAAATAGAAAAGAAATTACTACTGAGGGAGGTTTAAATATAAAAAATAATTATAATAAATTAGAGAAAATAATTAAAAAATTTAAAAAAGTAAAGATAAGAACAAGTTTGTTCATTAATCCATCTCCAATTGATATTAGACTTGCTAAAAAATTAAATGCTGATTGCATTGAGATACATACTGGAAAACTAGCAAACCTAGTTAAATCAAAAAAAAATTATACTAGTGAATTAAACAGAATTAAAAAAAGTGCAAAATTAGCATCAAGTTTAAATTTAGAAGTTCATGCTGGTCACGGTTTAGACTATAAAACCACCAAAATGTTAACAAAAATAATAGATATTGAGGAGTATAATATTGGACATTTTATAATTGGAGAGTCAATATTTGATGGATTTTCAAAAGTAATTAAAAATTTTAAAAAAATTATAAAAAAATAAATGAAAATTCTAGGTATTGGACTTGATATTGTAGAAAATAAAAGAATTCAAAAATCGATTAAAAATCCTTTATTTATAAAAAGAATTTTCTCATCTAATGAATTGAAACAATCTAATTCAGTAAACAATAAGGTAGCGTATTTTTCGAAGAGATTTGCTGCAAAAGAAGCATTTTCTAAAGCTCTTGGTACAGGTTTTCGTATGAATTTAAATTTTAAAGATATAGAAGTTGTTAATGATAAAATGGGAAAGCCTTATTATGTTAAAAATAAAAAAATTACAAAAATTATACAAAAAAATTTTAAAATCAAAAATTTTAAATGTTTTCTGTCAATTTCGGATGAAAAAAAATATTCAACTGCATTTGCAATTATTCAGACATTATGAAATTAGATAAAAATTTTTTTTCAGAAAATATAAAAACTTTAATTTATGCATTAGTAATTGCAATTATAATTAGATCGCTTTTAGTACAACCATTTTATATTCCATCCTCATCTATGGAACCTACTTTACTGGTAGGTGATAGATTATTTGTAACAAAATATACCTATGGTTATAGCAAGCATTCATTTCCTTTTAGCCCTCCAATATTAAATAAAAGAATTATGTTTAGTGCTCCTGAAAGGGGTGATGTGATTGTGTTTAAAACCCCCGCAGATAATAGAACAGACTACATTAAAAGATTAATTGGAATACCTGGTGATAAAATTCAGTTTATAGACTCTAATTTATATTTAAATAATTCTGAAATTCTTAAATCTAAAATTAATAACAAAACTACTATTTTCTGTGGAGATAAAAATATTGATGTGTATAGGTTTGAGGAAAAGCTTTCAAATGGGAAAAAGTTTCATACTGTTTATCTAAAAGATTATACCTATCAAAATTCTGATGTATTTACTGTACCTAAAGATCATTATTTCTTTTTAGGAGACAACAGGGATTGTTCAAAAGATAGCAGGTACTTAACAAGTGTAGGGTACGTGCATAAAGATAATTTAGTAGGAAAAGCTCAATTTATATTTTTTTCTTCCAATAAAAAAATTGGAAGTTTTATAGAATTTTGGAAATGGCATAAGTCAATAAGATTTAATAGAACATTTAATAAAATTAATTAATGAAAATTAATTATCAAAGTTTAGAAAAAAAAATTGATTATAAATTTAAAAATAAAGATCTACTTATTCAAGCCCTTACACATAAAAGCTTTAATCCAAATGAAAATAATGAAAAGATAGAATTTCTGGGCGATAGAGTTCTTGGTTTAGTGATAGCAAAAAAACTTTTAGAAATTTATCCAGAGGAAAAAGAAGGTATTCTTGATAAAAAATTTGCATCCCTAGTTAATAAAAAAACTTGTTTGGATATAGCAAAAAAAATCAATTTAGCTAATTATATTAAAACATTTAATCCTAACAATAAAAAAATAAAAATTGAGGACAAAATTATATCTGATAGCTGTGAAGCATTAATTGGAGCCATATATCTTGATAAAGGTTTTGTAATTGTTGAAAAAACAATTTTAAATTTGTGGCAAGATCATATTGAAAAAAGTGTAGTAACAGAAATAGATGCAAAAACAAAGTTACAGGAAATGACTCTAAAAAATTTTAAAAAATTACCTACTTATAAATTAATTTCAAATACAGGACCAAGACACAAACCTATATTCAAAGTTGGAGTAAAATTGCCTAATACAAAATATTTCATAGCAACTGGGAAATCAAAGAAAGAAGCTGAACAAAATGCTGCTATTGAATGTTTAAAAAATACAAATAAAAAATGAATTGGTCAGACGAAGGATTTTTAATAAGTAAAAATAGATATAATGAAAATTCATTAATTGCTGAATTATTTACAAAAGATAAAGGAAAGATATCTGGAATCATATTTGGTGGTACTTCAAAAAAAATTAAAAATTATCTTCAGCTTGGTAACAAACTCCATGTTAATTACAATTCGAAAAATGAAAACAGAATAGGTTATTTTAAAATTGAAATTTTAAATGCTTATGCCCCTTTATATTTTGATCACAAACAAAAGTTGTCTTGTATTACATCCGCAATGAATTTGATTAAAATATTGACAGCAGAGTCTCAATCTAACGATAAAGTTTATTTTATAATTCAAAATTTATTTTTAATTTTAAAAGAAAAAGATTGGATAAAAAAATATATATTTTGGGAATTGGAGTTACTTAAAATATTAGGATATGACTTAGCCCTTGAAAATTTAGTTGAAAAAGATTTAGAGGGTAACAAAACTGTATATTATGCAAGTTCTTTAAATGAAAAAAAATATGTGCCTAATTTTTTAATTGAAAAAGATATAGAAGTTAACGATCTCGGCACTTTATTGAATGGTTTGAAATTAGTAGGTGATTATTTGGATAAAACTATATTAAGACCAAATAATTTAAATTATCCAAATAGCAGGTTGTTATTCTTAAATACATTAAAATAATTATTTTACTATTTTATCAATTCTATCAGCGTAATAACTTACTATAGCATTAGCACCAGCTCTCTTAAAAGCAACCAAGCTTTCATATATAGCATCTTTATTAATTAATTTTTTTGTTATAGCTGTTTCAATTAAGCTGTATTCTCCTGATACTTGATAGGCAAATACAGGTAATTTAAATTTTTCTTTAATTGATTTTATTACGTCTAAGTAGGGCATACCTGGTTTAACCATTACCATATCAGCACCTTCTTTAATATCTAATGCGACTTCTCTTAAAGCTTCATCAGAATTTCTATAATCCATCTGATAAGTTTTTTTGTCACCTTTTAAAGAACCTTTAGATCCGACTGCATCTCTAAAAGGCCCATAAAAGCTTGAAGCATATTTTGCAGCGTAAGATAATAATTGAACATTTTGGAATTTATTTTTATCTAAAGCTTTTCTTATTTTCCCTATTCTGCCATCCATCATGTCTGAAGGAGCCAGTACATCACAACCCATCTCAGCTTGTAGTAATGACTGATTAATTAAAACCTCAATTGTTTCGTCATTTAATATAGTGTTAGACTTGATTAAACCATCATGACCATGTGATGTGTAAGGATCTAAAGCAACATCACACATGATACCTATTTGGTTTTTGTATTTTTTTTTGACTTCCTGAATTGCTCTACAAACTAAATTTTTTTCATTCAGTGATTCTGTTCCCAATTCATTTTTTTTTGTATTTTGAGTTTTTGGGAAAAGAGCTATCATCGGTATTTCTAATTTTATCGCTTTGTCTACAATTTGGCTCAATCGATTAATTGTATACCTGTAAACCCCAGGCATTGATGAAATTTCTTGTCGTTTATTTGACCCATCAATTAAAAAAATAGGCAGTATAAAGTCATTTGGACTTAAGGTATTTTCTTGAATCAGTCTTCTTGACCAAGTTTCTTTTCTACTTCTTCTAAGTCTAAGACTAGGATATTTACCAATAATCATGTTTTAATTTACTTTTAAATTGCGACAAATGTAATATACACATATACAAAAAAAAGAGTAGAAAGCAATCACGATGGCAACAGAAAATTCAAAAGTTGTAGATTTAAATGTTAAAAAAGAAGAGAGAATTTTAGACTTTAGCGATTTCCAGAAACAGGAAATTAAGTTTGATATAGAGAAGTTGCAAGAAGCTTATCATCAAATAGTTAAGATTAAAAAATTTGAGGATGCTGGTGTTACACACTTTGGTGCTATATCCTTAACACAGGTACCTGGTGATCCAAATTCAATTAAAGGTAACAAGGCTAGAGGTGCATATTGGACTAAACCTGATAAATCAGGAAAAGAAGTTTCTAGAGACGAAATCATTGATGAAGCATCTTATTCAGAATTTATTAAAGACTATGAGAACACGTATTTTAAAGAGGTTTATGATGTACTTTCAAAAAAATATAAACTTGGAAGAGTTAGAATTCTTTTAAAAGAGCCTAGATCAACTTTAAGTTGGCATAGAGATCCTGAACCAAGATTACATATCCCAATTATAACAAACCCTGGTTGTATAATGGTAATTGATAATGTTGCAAAACACATGCCCGCTGATGGTTCAGTTTGGGTTACAAACAATACTAAGTATCACAATGCATTTAATGGTGGAGAAGAGAATAGAATCCATTTAGTTGCTTGTGTTTTAGATTATAAATTTAATTAATTTGAGAAAAATATTTATTTCATCAGATCACGCTGGATTTAGATTAAAAGAAACAATCAAAGTTTTTTTAAGAAATAAAAAAGTAAAAGTTGAGGATCTTGGTCCTAAAAATGATAGCAGCGTTGATTATCCTGATTATGCTCATAAAGTTGCTAAAAGAGTTAAACTCAATAAGACTAATGTTGGTATTTTAGTATGTGGATCTGGGACTGGTATGAATATTGCGGCAAATAAGCATAAAAATATTCGCGCTGCACAATGTTTTAATCTAAAATCAACGAAATTATCCAGATTGCATAACGATGCAAACATCATTACATTAGGATCTAGATTGATTACCAAAAAAAATGCTTTAAAGTTTGTTAGTGTTTTTTTAAATACAAAATTTGATGGTGGTAGACACCTAAAAAGAGTAAAAAAAATATAATTATGTCGAGTGAAAAAAGTTATTTAAATGATAGCTATAAAAGTTTTTTTGAGGATAGTTTATCTGTAAAAGATCCAGAACTTTATAAAGCTATTAAAGATGAATTAATCAGACAGCAACAACATATTGAGCTAATTGCGTCTGAAAATATAGTTTCTCAAGCAGTATTAGAAGCACAAGGATCGGTTTTAACCAATAAATATGCAGAAGGTTATCCTGGTAAAAGATATTATAATGGTTGCGAGCATGTTGATGTAGCAGAAAACCTCGCCATTGAAAGATTAAAAAAATTATTTAATTGTAAATTTGCAAATGCTCAACCACACTCAGGTGCACAAGCTAACGGAGCTGTGTTTTTAGCACTCTTAAGCCCAGGTGATACATTCATGGGTATGAGTTTAAATTCAGGTGGCCACATTACTCATGGATTAAAAATATCAATGTCTGGTAAGTGGTTTAACGCTATTGGTTATGATGTAGACAAAGAATCTGAGTTGATAGATTATGATAATGTTGAAAAACTAGCATTAGAACATAAACCCAAACTAATCATTGCGGGTGGAAGTGCTTATTCTAGAGTAATAGACTTTAAAAGATTTAGAGAAATAGCAGATAAAGTTGGAGCATACTTAATGGTTGATATGGCTCATTTCTCAGGTTTAGTTGCTGGCAAAGGATATCCTAATCCATGTGATTATGCTCACGTGGTAACTTCAACAACCCACAAGGTTTTTAGAAGTGCAAGAGGAGGAATAATTTTAACTAATCACGAAGAACTTGCTAAAAAATTTAATACAGCTGTCTTTCCTGGTTACCAAGGAGGCCCTTTGATGCATATTATTGCCGCAAAAGCAGCTGGCTTTCTTGAAGCACTACAACCAGAATTTCAAGATTACATTAAATCTGTTTTAGCAAACGCAAAAATGTTAGCAGAAACTTTAAAAAATAATGGGTTTAAAATTTATTCAGATGGAACGGACACACATTTAATGTTGGTTGATTTGAGACCCTATAATGTAAAAGGAAATCTTGCGGCAGAGAGTTTGTCTAGAGCAAACATTACATGTAATAAAAATGGTATTCCATTTGATACAGAAAAGCCCATGATTACATCTGGAATAAGATTAGGAACTCAAGCGGCCACAACTCGTGGATTTGGTTTAAATGAGTTTAAAACAGTAGGTGAACTAATAACGAAAACTCTAAAAGGTTTATCTGAAAACCCAACAGATAACAGCAAAATAGAAAACGAAGTAAAAAATGAAGTTATTTCTTTAACTTCCTCATTTCCGATATATAAGAACCTTTAGTAAATGATTTGTCCATGTGAAAAAAAAGGTGATACATCTGTTGTAGACTCACGTCCAACTGAAGATGGTACCGCAATAAGAAGAAGAAGGTTGTGCATATGCGGTGAAAGATTTACTACATTTGAAAGAATTCAATTTAGAGAATTGATGGTTGTAAAAAAAAATGGAAGAAAATCATCATTCGATCGTGATAAATTATCTAAATCAATCTACATAGCTCTAAAAAAAAGACCAATAGATACGGCTACAATAGAAAAATTCATCAGTAACATTTCAAGATCACTTGAAGAACTAGGACAGGGAGAGATATCAACAAATACAATTGGGACAATGGTTATGGATGGATTAAAAGATTTAGACCCAGTTGGATATGTAAGATTTGCATCTGTATATAGAAACTTTAGAGAAGAAAAAGATTTTGTACAATTCGTGGACAAGCTTGATGTCTACAAAAAAAGATAAATTTTCATCAAAAGACAAATTTTACATGGAATTAGCCTTAGACCTGGCTAAATCTCGTCATGGACAGACCGGATCAAATCCTTCTGTAGGATGTGTTATTATCAAAAATGATAAAATTATTTCCATAGGACAAACCTCATTTAATGGAAGACCACACGCTGAATTAAATGCGATTAAAAATAGTTTTGAAAAATTAGAAGGCTCAAAAATGTATGTTACTTTAGAGCCATGTTGTCATCATGGATTAACACCACCATGTACTGACGCGATAATAAAATCTAGAATTTCAGAGGTTATATATGCAGTTACCGATATAGATAAAAGAGTAAGAAATAAGAGTTTTAAAATTTTAAAGTCAAAAAAAATAATTGTAAAAAAAGGTTTATTAAAAAGCAAAATTGAAAGTTTTTATTTGCCTTATTTTTTTAATAGAAAGAAAAAATTACCCTTTGTTACTGGCAAAATAGCTATTTCAAAAAACAATATTATTTACAGCAAGAA